>JAWLCG010000272.1:0-7065 GCA_041687295.1 Phycisphaerae bacterium
AAAGCGGCGACTCTGTCGCCGCACTCCACATGAGCCAGTCTCCCCAGGCCAAGCCAATTGTATATTGTATATTGTATGCAATCGGAGAATTCAGAGAATTGACCCCTTGGGACGGGGCGCAGGCCGGGGCGGAGGAGGCGTTGGATTGCGATGGGCGTGGCCCGGCCCGATGCCTACGGAAGGCATTCCGTGGGCTTGGGCAGGAGGGGCGTGGGGGAACCTGGCGGTGTGGTTGGGGGACGCGGGCGGCGTTAGAGGCGGTACTCTTTGATCTTACGGTAGAGGGTCCGCTCGCCGATGCCGAGGATTCTGGCGGCCTGCTCGCGGTTGCCGCTGACCATGGAGAGGGTGTTGCGGATGAGCTCGATCTCGGCGTCCTGGATGCTCATGCCGACCAGGGCGTTGCCGGCGGGCTCGGCCCCGGCGGGGGGGGCGTAGATTTCGGGCGGCAGGTCGTCCAGCGTGATGCGGACGGGGCCGTCGGGGCTCTCGCCGATGCCGCCGCCGGCCATCACGACCATACTCTCGATGGCGTTGCGGAGCTGGCGGACGTTGCCGGGCCAGTCGTAGGTGACGAGCACGCGGCGGGCCTCGCTGGTCAGGCCCTCGATCTGCCGGCCATGCTTGTCGGCGGCCTGGCGGAGGAAGTGCTCCAGCAGCAGCGGGATATCCTCTCGCCGCTCGCGGAGGCTGGGCAGGTAGAGGGCCGACCCGCGGATGCGGAAGTAGAGGTCCTCGCGGAACTCCTTGGCGTCGACCATCTCCTGGAGGTTGCGGTTGGTCGCGCTGATCAGGCGGATGTTGACGCGGATGGCCTCGTTGGAGCCGAGGCGGACGACCTCGCCGTTCTCGAGCACGCGGAGCAGCTTGGCCTGCATGGACATGGGCATGTCGCCCACCTCGTCCAGGAAGATCGTGCCGCCGTCGGCGTGCTCGAATCGGCCCTTGCGGTCGCCGGCGGCGCCGGTGAAGGCGCCCTTGACGTGGCCGAACAGCTCGTCCTCGAGGATGCTCTCGCTGAGCCCCGCGCAGTTGAGGGTGACCAGGTTGTTCTCTCGGCGGCGCGAGTGGTTGTGGATGGCCCGGGCGAGCAGCTCCTTGCCGGTGCCGCTTTCGCCCTGGATCAGCACGGGGATATCGCTGGGGGCGATGCGGCGGACGGTGTCGAGGATCCGCAGCATGGCGGGGGCCTGGCCGATGATCTCGTCGAAGCCGAAGCGCTCGTCGAGCTGCTGGCGGAGGTCGCGGATGGTGCGCTCGCGGGCCGTGCGCTCGGCGGCACGCTGGACGACGGTGCGCAGCTCGGTGATGTCGATGGGTTTCTCGACGTAGTCGAACGCCCCCTCCTGCAGGGCCTGGCGGCAGGTGGCGACGGAGGAGTGGGCGGTGATGAGGATGACCTCGGTGCCCGGCGAGTCCTTGCGGGCAGCGGCCAGCACGTCCAGGCCGGTCTGCCCGTCGCCGAGGATCAGGTCGGTGACGATGATGTCGTAGTGCTGGGCCTGCAGGCGTGCGATGGCCTCGGCGGCCGAGTGCACGGCCGAGGTGTTGTGCTTGAGCCGTGCAAGGCCCTCGGCGATGACCTCGGCGTGGGCGGCCTCGTCGTCGACAACCAGGATGTCCGCGGGTGCGCTGTCTACCTCTCGCATTCCGATTACCCTACAGGGTGTACGGGGCCAAGTCAATCGCGGTTCGGGCGATGGGCGGGGGCGTGGACGACGGTGTTGGCGGCGTCGGCGACGCGGTAGACGCGGTGGCGGGCGGGGTCGATGGCGGCCCCGGCCAGGGCGTCGGCGACGGTGGGGGCCCGGGCGAAGCCCAGCACGGCGCAGTCGTCGTGGCTGAGGCCGGCGCTGACGGCGACCACGCGGACGGCCCGGCCAGCGGGGTCGGTCAGGGCCCGCAGGCGCAGGGCCTTGTGGTCGCCGAGGCGGTAGCCCTGCCGCTGCACGAGGGCCCGGGCGGCGCGGGCGTCGGGCCCGGCCCGCAGCAGGCGCACGAAGTGGTCCTGGCCGATGCCGTCGGGGCAAGGGGCGTGCAGCACGAGCAGCCCGCCGTCGCGGACGGCGTGCTCGGAGTTCTTGATGGCCTTGTCGGCCTGGTAGAAGCTCTGGCCCAGCGGGCCCTGCACGTCGAGGACCAGCGCGTCGGCGGGCTCGGGCAAACGGTGACAGTAGAGCCCGCGGACCACCGGGGCCAGCTCGTCCAGCGTCGCCAGCGGCTCGCCGACGGCGACGGCGTGGACGGCCTCGGCCAGCTGCACGAGGTTGACCGCCAGCACCGGCCGGCGGGCGGCCAGCCCGGCCAGCATGGCGGCGATGCCCTCGTGCACCGGATTGCCCGCCAGTCGCAGCAGCCCGCTGTCCGGCGAGAGGGCCCCGGCGTGGTTGGCCTCGATGGCGTCGGGGTCGCTGCATCCGATCGTGCAGGTCTTGTGCGCCCCGGTCAGGCCGGCGAAGTAGTGCGGCTCGACGCTGCCGATGGCCAGCAGGGGCCCCGCGCCGTCCAGCAGGGCCGGGTTGACCCGCCAGCCGTTCAGCGGCACCAGGTCGTCGGCGAGGCCGTCGTGCCAGCGGATGCTCTGGACGTTCGCCGCCGGCCGCAGGGCCTGCTCCAGCGGCGTGCGCTGGGCGGGGGCGAAGCGGTGCGTCCCGCAGGCCACCACGATCCGCACCGGCGGCAGCGGCGCCAGGGCCGCCAGCACCGCCAGCGAGGCCGTCTGCCGCTGCGGGTCGTTCAGGGCGACGGTGACGAACGGCAGGGCGGCCAGGGCGTCCCTGATTGGGGCTAGGCGCGCCCGCAGGTCCACCGCCGCCCCGGCCGGGGCCGAGGGTTCCAGAACCGGGATGGCGAGCGGGTCAGGCATCTGTGGTCAGGATCCGATGGGGCGAGCGGGCGCGGCAGCGGCTCGACGTCAAAGCGTGCCTGGGCCGTATGGAGTGCGGCGGCAGCGACGCCGCTTTGGCTCGAGAAGGTGGGGCTCCGCTTCGCTGCGCCCCAGCCTACGTGCTGGCCCCACAACTCCGTTGCCGGGACTCGCTGGCGCTCGACCCGGCCTACGGGGCCCGCCCTACGTCAGCCTTTGCACTGGGTGCACTGGGCGGCGGGGACCATGCAGAGGAAGGTCAGCTTGCTCCAGGAGTCGTTGAGGAACTGGTGCTCCTCGCCGGCCTGGACGTAGATGACGTCGCCGGCCTTGACGGGGGTGAGCTGGCCGTCGGGGCGGAGGACCTTGCCCTGGCCCTGGAGGATGTAGCACTCGTGCTCCCAGGGGTGGCTGTGGCGGGGGGTGTGCCCGCCGGCGCCGACGTCGAACTGGCGCATGTGGAAGGTGGGGGCCCCGCTGTCGGGCCCGACCAGCCAGCGGATGGTGACGTCCTTGGCCTGGGGGTCGCTGACGGGCTCGGCCCGCACGCCCATCGCATGTCGAATGTCCACGAGGCGCCTCCGTTGGGTCAGATGCGTTTGTCGCCCGACCGCGCGTAGATCCATTCGTCGGCCGGGCGGGCGTATTGTACCAGCTCGGCCGGCGAGAAGAACAGCGGGATCTCGCGGGCGGCACTGGCCGGCGAGTCGCTGCCGTGGATAAGGTTATAGCGGCGGCTCAGGGCGTAGTCGCCGCGGATCGTGCCCGGCTCGGCCTCGGGGCCGAAGGTGGCGCCGATCAGGGCCCGGCTGACGGCGATGGCCTCGTTGCCCTCCAGCACGGCCGCCACTACGGGCCCGGCGGTGATGAAATCCAGCAGGGCGGCGTAGAATTCTTTGCCCTGGTGGACGGCGTAGTGCCGCTCGGCCAGTTCTCGGCTGACGGTGAGCATCTTCAGGCCGACGATCTTGAGCCCCTTGGCCTCGAAGCGGGCCAGGATGGTGCCCGCCAGGCCGCGCTGCACGGCGTCGGGCTTGAGCAGGATCAGCGTCTGTTCCATGGGTGTCCTTCGATCGGGCCGGTGTTCTGTGCGGGCACGCTGAGCGGGCCAAACGGCGGCCGGCTTGGCTCGCAATCCGGCGGTTGACAATGTCGGTGGTTTGCGGTACGCTAACGCGATTCGTGGGCTTCCCGGTGCCGCCCTCGCGGGGCCGGGGGGCCAGGGGCCCGGTGGATCGTACATCGCCGGGCGGCGCCACGAAGGCAGGTTCGCCACCCCGGGCGGCCTGTGCAACTGTATAGCCGTACGAGACAGGACAATCAATCATGAGCGACGAGCTGGCTGGTAAGAAGATCCTCCTGGTGGACGACGACCTGGACATCCTGACCGCCATGCGGGCGGCCTTGGGCGACACGGGCGCCGAGATCGACAGCGCCACCGACGGCGACACCGCCGTCAGCAAGGCCTCCTCCGACCAGCCGGACCTGGTGGTGCTGGACATGATGCTGCCCAAGCGCAGCGGCTTTCTGGTGATGGAGCGCCTCAAGAAGGGCCGAACCCCCGAGCAGATGCCCCGCGTGATCATGATCACCGGCAACCAGGGCAGCCGGCACCGCGCCTACGCCCAGAGCCTCGGCGTGGACCTCTACCTCACCAAGCCCTTCCGGATGGACAAGCTCATCACGGCCATCAAGGATATGCTCGCGCCGGCCGGTGCGTAACGAACCGGCGGGCCGGATCGGACGATACTTTTTTGGAACGGTAAGGTCTTGCGTCGCCCTGCACGGCTGCTATAGTGAAGGGTCTGGAAACGGCGCAAGGTTACAGGAATTGACGGGCAAGGGCCGGGGCTACCGGCACCGGCGAGAAGGTACGTATGGCAATCGCAACCGAAGAGAAGACGCAGTTCATCGCGGGTCACAAGCGGCACGAGAACGACACGGGCTCGCCCGAAGTTCAGATTGCCCTGCTCACCCAGCGTATCAGTCACCTCACCGACCACCTGCGGGCCAACAAGAAGGACCACGCCTCGCGGCGCGGTCTGCTGAAGATGGTCGGGCAGCGCAACAGCCTGTTGAAGTACCTGGCCGGCCTGGACGTGAGCCGCTACCAGGCCACGATCCAGAAGCTGGGCCTGCGCAAGTAGGTTCAGGCCGCCAGGTCCTGCTGTCGTCATTCCCATCGCCCCGCGCCGGGGCCCCTCGGAGGCGGTGCGCCCCGATGGGCATCCGGGGCGGCATGCACGTTGCGCCCTGCCGCCCGGGCGTCGAGCTCGGCCGGCGCTCCAGGGGATTCGCCCAGACCGGTTTGCGATCCATCGCAAGCGGGTTCATTCGCATTTACGACGGATACACGGACACATTGTGAGATGTCCCTTATAGGCGGCTGGGCCACAAGGGCGCAGCCAGTTGGAAGGCAGAAGGAAAAGAATCATGGAATCCAAGAAGGTTGAACTGGAAATTGGCGGTCGCACACTCACGCTGGAGACCGGCCACATCGCCCGCCAGGCCGCCGGCGCGGTCATGGTCCGCTACGGCGACACGATGGTGCTGACCACCGTGGTCACCGCGCCCAACACGCGGGGGCTGGACTTTTTGCCCCTCTACGTGGACTACCGCGAGATGACCTACGCGGCCGGCAAGTTCCCGGGCGGCTTCTTCAAACGCGAGGGCCGGCCCGGCACGAAGGAAGTGCTCACCTGCCGGCTGATCGATCGGCCCATTCGGCCGCTGTTCCCCAAGGGCTTCACCGACGAAGTCCAGATCCAGTGCATCGTGATGAGCTACGACGGCGAGAACGACCCCGACGTGCTGGCCGTCATCGGTAGCGCCGCCTGCCTGGCCATCAGCCCGGTGCCCTTCGAGGGCCCCATCGGCTGCGTGCGGGTCGGGCGGGTCGACGGCGAGTTCGTCGTCATGCCCACCGCCGCCCAACTCGAGCAGAGCGAGATGGAGCTGCTCGTCGCCGGCCCCGAAGAGGGCGTCAACATGCTCGAACTGGGCTCCATGGAGGTCCCGCACGACATCGTCGCCGACGGCATCGAGCTGGGCCAGAGCGAGGTCCGACGCCTCTGCCAGATGATCAACGACCTGGCCGCCCAGGTCAACCCGACCAAGCGCTGGGAGTACAAGGGCCCCAGCGAAGAGCTGATGAAGCTCGTCTGGGACCGCGTCGCCGAGCCGCTCCGCCAGGCCAAGCAGATCCCCGGCAAGGTCGAGCGCAACGAGGCCATGGCCAAGATCCGCCAGGAGCTCATGGACGCCCTGCTGCCCGCCGACGCGACCGAGGCGCCCGCCTACGAGCCCGGCCACATCGGCGAGGCCTTCTACCAGACCGAGAAGAAGGTCCAGCGCCAGCTGATCCTCTCGGGCACCCGCCCCGACGGGCGCAGCCCCACGGAGATTCGCCCGCTGCGGAGCGAGATCGGCGTGCTGCCCCGCACGCACGGCTCGGCCATCTTTGGCCGCGGCGAGACCCAGACCCTCGTCGCCACCACGCTGGGCACCATCTCCGACGAGCAGTCCGTCGACGGGCTGACCGAGGAGTACAACAAGAAGTTCATGCTGCACTACAACTTCCCGCCCTTCAGCGTCGGCGAGGTCAAGCCCATTCGCGGCCCCGGGCGGCGGGAGATCGGCCACGGCGCCCTGGCCGAGAAGAGCCTCCAGGCCGTGCTGCCGGCGCCCGATCAGTTCGCCTACACCATCCGCCTGGTCAGCGACATCCTCGAGTCCAACGGCTCGACGAGCATGGCCAGCGTCTGCGGCGGAAGCCTGGCGCTGATGGACGCCGGTGTGCCCATCCGCAGCCACGTCGCCGGCATCAGCGTCGGCCGGGTGGAAGAGGACGGTAAGGAGGTCCTGCTCACCGACATCATCGGCGAGGAGGATTTCCATGGCGACATGGACTTCAAGGTCAGCGGCACGGTCAATGGCATCACGGGCATCCAGCTCGACTGCAAGACCCGCGCCCTGCCGCACGACACGATCGTGCGGACGCTGCAGCAGGCCGTCGACGGCCAGAAGGTGCTGCTGGAGACGATGAACGCGACCATCGCCCAGCCTCGCCCGGAGATCAGCCAGTACGCCCCGCGGCTGCTGACGATCAAGATCAACCCCGAGAAGATCGGCAAGGTGATCGGACCGGGCGGCAAGATGATCCGCAGCATCACCGAGCAGAGCGGCGCCTCGCTCGACAT
>JAWLCG010000273.1:0-7047 GCA_041687295.1 Phycisphaerae bacterium
TGGTCGACGGCGCCAGCCCGCTGCACCGCACCGCCGGCGAGCTGGCGCTGATGACGGGCCAGTTTGACCAGGCTGTCCGGCACTTCCGCGAGGCCCGCCTGCGCGGCGCGCCGGACGAGGAGGTCCAGGAGCCGCTGGCCAAGGCCCTGTTCTTCGCCGGCCAGTACGAGCCCGCCCTGCGGGCCCTGGCCGAGTTGGAGGCCCTGCCCGCCTTCCAGCGCAGCGGCTGGGTCCAGTCGATGCGCGGCGAGTGCTACCTGGGCCTGCAGGACCCCCGCGAGGCCCGCGCCTGCTTCCAGAAGGCCACCGAATACCAGCCCAAGGTCGCCCAGCACTGGGTGAGCCTGGCCAAGGCCGCCCTGGCCAGCCAGGACACGCCCCGCACCGTGATGGCCGCCCGCCAGGCCCTGACGCTCGAGCCGGGCAACGCCGACGCGGCCGCTCTGCTCAGTGCGGCCCTGCTAGCGCAGAATCGGCCCGAGCAGGCCTACGAGGTGCTCGTCAAGAGCGTCCCCCAGAACCCGCGCGATCCGATGCTGCTGTGCCTGCTGGGCAAGACCCTCAGCGCCCTGGGGCGCGACGAGCAGGCTCGCTCGTGCTTCCAGGCCACCCTCCGCCTGGACCCGCAGAACTCGATGGCCCGCGAGCTGCTCGCCCGGGCCCAGTGACGGACTCGATGATGCCGGTGCGGGATTCGCCCGCGCCGCCCGCGTCCACGACCGAGGCCAAGGAGCCACGAACGTGACCAGCGCGAAACGATTGGCGATTGTGACGGTGGTGCTGATCTGCTGCGGCGCCGCGGCCGGCTATTACGCCACCGCGATGGCCCTGCAGGGCCGGTGGCTCGCCAATGGGGCCAATGTCCTGGTGCTGACGCTGACGGCCGTGCTGGCCGTGCTGATGATCCTGCTGGTCTGGCGCCAGATGCACCGGGCGATGGACCGGCTCGCCGAGCAGCTGGACACCATGAGCCGCACCGGCCAGATCGGCCTGGTGATGGCCGGCGAGGGCGACCAGCTGCCCGACGTCGTCCGCCCCCTCAACCGCTTCCTGACCCGCTGCCAGGGCCAGATCGAGCAGCTCCGCGTGGCCAATCGCGAGTTGCAGATTCAGTCCCGCATCGCCGATGCCGAAAAGCATCAGGTCGAGGCCATCATCTACTCGATCTCCGAGGCCGTCCTGGTGACCAATCGGTTCGACGAGCTGATGCTGGCCAACGAGGCCGCCGAGCGGCTGCTGGGCTTCACCCTGGCCGGCGCGGTGCGGCAGAACATCGAGCAGGTGCTGTCGGACACGGCCCTGGTCCGGCTGATCCGCGACACGCGCAGCCACGGCCGGCGCAGCCGAAAGGTCGTCGAGCACAGCCTCGAGTACGCCGGCGAGACGCGGACGTTTAACGTGACGCTCAGCTGCATCGCCACGGGCCTGGACGAGATCGGCGGCGTGGTCGCCGTGCTGCACGACGTGACGCGGGAGAAGGAGATCGCCAAGATGAAGACCGACTTCGTCTCGAACGTCTCCCACGAGCTGCGCACGCCGCTGGCGAGCATCAAGGCCTACGTCGAGATGCTTATTGACGGCGAGGCCGAGGACGACCGCACCCGCATGGAGTTCCTGGAGGTCATCGCCGGCGAGTCCGACCGCCTCGGGCGGATGATCGACAACATCCTGAACATCGCCCGCATCGAGTCCGGGGTGGTCAAGGTCGTCCGCGAGCCGCTGAGCCTGACGGCCGTCGTCAAGGAGGCGGCCGAGGTCGTCGCCCCCCAGGCCCGGGCCAAGACCCTCCGCCTGACCGAGCGGATCGCCCCGGTGCTCGGGCAGGTCGAGGCCGATCGCGACATGATCTACCAGGCCGTGCTGAACCTGCTGAGCAACGCCATCAAGTACACGCCCGAGGGCGGCACGATTACCATCGCGACCGAGCTGGACGAGCGCCGCGGCGTGGCCAGCTGCAGCGTCCGCGACACCGGCGTGGGCATCCCGCCGGAGGACCTGCCGCACATCTTCGACAAGTTCTTCCGCGTGCGGAGCAACAACCGCATGGCCAAGGGGACGGGCCTGGGCCTGAGCCTGGTCAAGCAGATTGTCGAGACCGTCCACGGCGGCCGGCTGTTGGTGACCAGCGAGCCGGGGCGGGGCAGCACCTTCACCATTGAGTTGCCGATCTGTCATTCGTGAGTGCGGCGGCCGGCCGTCGCGCCGCTCATCGGGCGCAGCCGCCAGGGAGAGGATTATGCAAGACCGGACGATCGTGATCGCCGACGACGAGGCCCACATCCGCCACGTCCTGTCGATGAAGCTGCAGAACGCGGGCTTCCGCGTGCTGATGGCCACCGACGGCGAGGAGGCCCTGGAGCTGTGCCTGCACGAGCCGCCGGCGCTGCTGATCACCGACTACCAGATGCCCGTGCTCAGCGGCATCGAGCTGTGCCGCCGGCTCCGCGACGACCCCCGCACCCAGCAGGTGCCCTGCCTGATGCTCACTGCCCGGGGCTTCGACCTCGTCGGCGACCAGGCCGACCGCACCGGCATCGTCGCCGTCATGAGCAAGCCCTTCAGCCCGCGGGAGGTGCTGGAGAAGGTCAACGCGATCCTCAGTGCGTGCACCACGGAGCAGGGGCAGTCATGAGTGTAATGGCCGGCACATGGACGCTTGACGGGCCCGCGCGGCTGGGCCTGCAACGGCTGGCTGAGCAGCTCGAGACGATCGGCCTGCGGCTGTGGGTCTACGGGCCCGAGACGCTGCTGGCGGGCGGTCGGCCCTGCGAGGCCTGCACCCACCTGTGCGGGGCCCAGGGGCCCGGGGCGGCCTGGATGGCCGACCTGGCCGCCGAGGTCCGCGCCGACGGCGAGCCCCGCGTCCTGGCCGGCCAGGCCGGCTGTGTGGTGCTGGCGGCCCCCGTGCGGCGGCGCCGGCGCCTGGTGGCCGTGGCGCTGGCATGCTACTTCACCCCCGACGCCGGGAGCCGGGAGGCCTTCGCCCGCCTATGCGACCGCCGGCAGCTCGACCGCGCCTACCTCGCCGACGCCATCGCCCAGATGCCCACCCACGCCCAGAGCGAGGGCCCGCACCTGCTGACCATGCTCACCTGGCTGATCGAGCAGCACCTCGACAGCGCCGTCGCCCAGGGCGAGCTGGCCACGCTGAGCACCAACCTCGCCAGCACCTACGAGGAGCTGGCCCTGCTCTACCGCGTCAGCGGCGCTACCCGCGTCAGCACGCGCCCCAGCGAGTTCTTCCAGGGCCTGTGCCAGGAGCTGCTGGACGTGATGCGGATCGAGGGCGCCGCCGTCATCCTGACCGACCGGCTCGACCCCGACCGCTTCGACCAGGTCGTCCGCGCCGGGCAGCTCGGGCTCGACGACGAGCAGCTCCGCTCCCTCGTCCGACGTCATGTCGCCCGGCGGCTCGACGGCGGTGCCCAGAGCCTCGTCGAGAACGATCTCACCGGCCAGGCCAGCCGACTCAGCGGGACCCTGCGCAACTTCATCGTCGTGCCCCTGACCGTCTCCAACCAGACCAAGGGCCTGCTGCTGGGCGCCAACAAGGCCGAGGGCGACTTCGACAGCGTCGACCTCAAGCTCATCAACTCCGTCGGCGACCAGGCGTCGGTCTACCTGGCGAACCAGCACCTCTACGAGGAGCTGCAGGAGCTGCTGATGGGCGTCCTGCACGTGCTGACGGCCAGCATCGACGCCAAAGACCAGTACACCTGCGGCCATTCGCAGCGGGTGGCGCTGATCTCGCGCCGCCTGGCGGAGATGTGCGGCCTGGACCCGGCGCGGGTCCGCAACGTGTACCTTGCGGGCCTGCTGCACGACGTCGGCAAGATCGGCGTGCCCGAGAGCGTCCTGTGCAAGACGGGCCGGCTGACGAACGAGGAGTTCGACGTGATGAAGCGCCACCCGGTCATCGGGGCGCGGATCCTCTCGAACATCCGCCAGATGCAGGACATGATCCCCGGCCTGCTGCACCACCACGAGCGGTGCGACGGGCGAGGCTACCCCGAGGGCCTGACGGGCCATCAGACGCCGCTGGAGGGGCGCATCGTCGGCCTGGCCGATGGCCTGGACGCCATGACCTCCAGCCGAACGTACCGCAAGGCCTTGCCCATCGGCACCGTCAAGGCCGAGATCATCCGCTGCAGCGGCACGCAGTTCGACCCCGAGCTGGTCGACCACCTGCTGAGCCTGGACCTGGCGGGCTTCCTCCACGAGATCCGCCAGGAGGAGAACAAGCCCGCCGCCATCCAGGGCACCCTGCGCGGCGAGGCCGCCCGCCACCTGCAGATGCTCGCCAGCCGACAGGAGGGAGTCGCATGAACGTCAAGGTCGAAAGCTACGGACACGCCCTGATCCTCAACTGCCGCGGCGAGCTGAACGCCGACGGCCTGGAGGCCTTCAGCCAGGAGGTCGAGCACCACCTGACCGAACAGGTCAACGAGGTGGTGCTCCACTGCGGCGAGATCACGTTCGTCGACTCGGCCGGCCTGGAGTACCTGCTGGAGCTGCAGGACCGCCTGGCCGAGCGGCTCGGGCAGGTCACGCTGACCAACCTGCCCGAGAGCATCGCCACCATCCTGCAGATGACGCGCCTGGAGGGCAGCTTCGAGATCCGCGCCGACGTGTCCGAGGCCGTCAAGGCCATCTGAATATGCCCGGAGGGGACGCACCCATATGCTGACTACACGAACCGACCAGAAACTCCAGCTCGGCCAACTGCTGCTCGACAGCGGCGCCCTGACCGACGAGCAGCTCCAGGCCGCCCTCCGCCGACAGCGCGAGAGCGGCAACAACCTGCTGCTGGGCGAGCTGCTCATCCAGCTGGGCTGGTGCTCCGAAGAGCAGATCATGGCCTGCCTGGCCCGCGGCTACGGCGTGCCGTTCGCCCGCATCAACGCCAAGGTCGCCGACCCGCAGGTCGTGCAGATCCTGCCGCGCGAGTTCCTTGAAAAGCACGGCATCCTGCCGCTGTTCAAGGTCCGCAGCGTCCTGACGCTGGCCGTCCACGAGCCCTCCAACGTCTTTTTGACCGAGGAGGTCGCCCGCATGACCGACTGCCAGGTGCAGGTGGTCTGCTCGACGGCCCGCGACATCCACGCGATGCTCGAGACCCACCTGCCCAGCGCCAACGTCTTCGTGATCGACGAGATCATGGAGGACGTCGACAGCCAGGACCTGGCCCTGGTCGAGGAGATGGTCGAGGACATCGCCGACCTCGAGGCGGCGGCCGAGAACTCCCCGGTCATCAAGCTGGTGAACTACCTGATCTGCTCGGCCGTCAACGAGAGTGCCAGCGACATCCACATCGAGCCCGACGAGGGGGCCCTGCGGGTGCGCTTCCGCGTGGACGGGCAGCTCTACGAGAAGATGCGCCCGCCGGTGAAGATGCTGCCCGCCGTCGTCTCGCGCATCAAGATCATGGCCAGGCTGGACATCTCCGAGCGGCGCCTGCCGCAGGACGGCGGCATCCACGTGATGATGGGCAACCGCCCCGTCGACCTGCGCGTCAGCACGCTGGCGGGCCGGCACGGCGAGAAGGTCGTCGTCCGCATCATCGACAACCGCAACATCCTGGTCAACCTCGAGCAGCTGGGCTTCAGTTACGAAACCCTCCGGTCGTGGCGCAAGGTGCTCGACCGGCCCAACGGCATCGTCCTGGTCACCGGCCCGACCGGCAGCGGCAAGAGCACCACGCTCTACAGCACCCTGGCCGAGGTCAGCTCCGAGCAGATCAACATCTGCACCGTCGAGGACCCCATCGAGTTCAACCTCCACGGGGTCAACCAGTTCCAGGTGAGCGAGAAGATCGGATTCAGCTTTGCCAGCGCCCTGCGCAGCCTGTTGCGGCAGGACCCCGACGTGATCATGGTCGGCGAGGTCCGCGACAGCGAGACCGCCCGCATCGCCGTGCAGGCTGCCCTCACCGGGCACCTGGTGTTCAGTACCCTGCACACCAACGACGCCCCCGGCTCGATCACCCGCCTGCTGAACATCGGCGTGGAGCCCTACCTGGTGGCCGCCTCGCTCGAGGCCGTGCTCGCCCAGCGGCTCATCCGCAAGATCTGCACGCACTGCAAGGAGCCCTTCGAGCCGCCCATCAATGTCCGCCGGGCCGTCGAGCGGTTCGCCGGCGAGGTCGAGACGCTCTACCACGGGCGAGGCTGCTCCAAGTGCCGCAACACCGGCTACAGTGGCCGAATCGGCATCCACGAGCTGCTCGTGCCCGACGACGAGCTGCGCGACGCCGTCCTGCGCAACCCCGGCGTCAACGAGCTGCGCGACCTGGCCGCCAAGGGCGGCATGGTCAGCCTGCGGGCCGACGGCATGGCCAAGGTCAAGGCGGGCATCACCACCGTCGAAGAGGTCTTCCGCGCGACCGCCGGCTAGCGGCCCGCCGGCAGCGGGCCGCAGAGCAGGCGAACAGGAGAACAGGAGAACAGGAGAATGAGCTGGTCCATGACGGCATCGGAGGCCCGGCCCGGGAAGCAGGCCCGCCTGCGGTCTACTGATCTCCTGCTCGCCTGTTCTGAGAAGGTGGCCCACTGCAGTGCATCAGGAGGCTGACCGGCCCGCCGGCCCGCCAGGAGAGCGATATGCCCAGCTTCATCTACCAGGTCAAAGATGCCAGCGGCTCGGCCAACAGCGGCACGCTGACCGCCCCCAGCATCGAGGAGGCCAGCCGGCTGCTCCGCCGCGACGGGCGCGTCGTGGTGGACCTGCGCCCCCAGGAGGCGGCCGACCCCGCCGCCGCCGCTGCCGCCCGCCCCCCTCAGCGGGTCCGGGTCGACGACATCATCTACCTGACCAACCAGCTGGCCGTCATGGTCGACACCGGCGTGCCGCTGACCGACGCTCTGGACAGCATCGCCGAGACCAGCACCCATACCGGCCTGCGGCTGGTCGTGCGGAACCTCGCCGACCACCTCAAGGCCGGCGAGCCGCTCTCGGACGCCCTCGCCCGCCACCCCCGGCATTTCGGCGACCTTTACGTCAACATGGTCCGCGCCAGCGAGACCAGCGGGCGGCTCGGCGAGATGCTCG
>JAWLCG010000274.1:0-7030 GCA_041687295.1 Phycisphaerae bacterium
TGTGGTTCAACTACAACTACGGCCGGCCGCCGCGGGACGCCGGGGGCAGCAATCCCATGTGCGAGCAGCCCTATAACCTGGCCATCAAAAGCATCAATCACCTGACCACCAGCGAGCAACTCGATGCCTCCATCGCCATCGACGAGGGCCCCGGGGGCGGTTGGCGGCGGCTGCTCGCAGCCGACCCCGACCCGCGGTTCCTGGCGGCGGCCGGTGTGGGACTGGCCTTGGTGATCGGCTTCAGCTGGGCCCGTCTGCGGTTCCCGTGGTGGCCGATCCACCCGATCCTCTTCCTGGTCTGGGGCAGCTACCCCATGGCCATGTTTGCCACCAGCTTCCTGCTGGGCTGGGCCGTCAAGGTCGTCATCACCCGCATCACCGGCGGCCAGGGCTATCAGAAGGCCAAGCCCATCATGGTCGGCGTAATCGCCGGCGACCTGCTGGGCGGGCTGATCTTCATGGTCATCGGCGCGATCTACTACGCCTCGACCGGCTTGGCCCCCAAGGACTACCAGGTCTTCCCGATCTAGCGGACGATGCCCCGGCCGGTGCGAGGCAGGTCCGCGCGTGAACGCTGCGCGTCAGGTCCAGCCCCTACTGTCCATCCCACGAGTGGTCGATATCCCGGATTCGATACCAGCACATCAGCTCATCGACCGGCGGCAGCCCCTCGCCCCGGCCAGCTGGCGTGTCGAGCATGGCGAACGCCACCGAGGAGTAGCAGAACTTCTTGAGCCGCTCACGCTCCCAATGGTTCACGAACTCCATCCGGAACCGCCGGTTGAAGTAGATGGCGTCCTGGTCGTGGATCCGGTACATGGCCACGGCCGCGTGGATCACGTCCTTGATGGTCAGCCCGTGCAACGACCCGGTGAAGCAGCCCTCCCGGAAGTACCACCCGCCCAGGAAGTAGTCCTCCAGCCCCGTGCCGATGATGCGGGGGGACTCCCAGTCTTCGTCGACGTAGATATGCTCGGGGGCCTCGAGGTAGCTCAGGTAGCACTTCTGCTCGCCCTGCATGGACAGCGTGCAGCCGATGTACTGGCCCCTACCCTCGAAGCTCGCGATCGGCATGGGATCGGGCCCGTCGTTCTCGCCGGTGCGGAACTGCGCGTGGAAGTACTGGATTTCCTCGCCGAGGCGGTCGTCCAGTTGGTACACCACATTCATGAAGACCTCGGTGTCAGCGTGCTCGTCGAGGTTCTCCATCTCGATGCGGAAGCCCGTGCGGAACGGCATGGGGAACTTGGCGAAGAACCCGCCGCTGGACATGCCGAAGTACTGGGAGGCGAAGTTGGCCACGCGGCACAGGCCGACGCCGAAGAAATCGCCCACGGGGGCCTCGACGGCCGGCTGGTCGGCCCCGTCCCAGTAGATGCGCAGGATGACGGTCTTGAGCAGCGACTGGTGCACGGGCCTATCGGGCGCCCAGTGGCCCCAGAACCAGTTGGGCATCGTGAGCCACAAGTTGGCGATGTACCCCCGGCCGGTCACCTCGCCGATCGTGATCTTCTGCCCGCGAGGCAGGGCCCGGGTCTTCTTCACCCGGACCCGGTCGAAGGTGGTGAGCTGGTGGGTCTCGGGGAGCCCTGCAGTCCCGTTGGGCCCCGGGCCGACGAGGCGGGGGGCCCCGGTCCAGCCAGGGCGTTCATGATGCGAAAGACCCATGCTCGATCTCCTGTTACAGGCCGACTCCAGGATGATGTACCGTGCGTCGGTCGGCAGCTCGACGCGGACTGGCCTTCTTCGTGCCGGACGACAGCAGACAGGCCCGGCGGACGAATGGGCGAGCCGGTGCCACAGGCAATCCAGCCACCGATTCGCCGCCGGGCCTCGTTCTGCTACGTCAAGCCTGCAGGTCGTGTACGCGCCGGCCTACTCGACCACGATGTACATCGTCTCCGGCGGGCAGGGGATCGTCAGCTCGCCCTGCCCGGCCCGCACCTCCAGGGCCCGGACCGGCTGGCCGTTGGGGTCCAGCAGCGTCGCCTGGGTGAGGTTGGGGTTGCGGATGGTCACGGTCACGTCGGTGTTGGCGACGCGCCACGGCGCGGCGCCGGTGTGCTCGATCCGCCGGCCCTCGAGCTCCTGGTCGCCGCGCTGGAAAGTTGCCGGCTCGGTCCGCCAGCCGGTCGGCCGGGCCAGCGTGCCGATCTGGACCAGCACCTGGCGCGACTGGGCCAGCGGCTCGCCGTCCAGCGGCACGAGAGTGACCGAGGCGAATGTATCGGCCGCTTCGATCGTCACGTCGCTCAGCGCAAAGCGCCCGCCGGCGGCGCCCAGGAAGCCCGTCACGCCCTGGGCCCGCGGGGCATCCATCGTGAACAGCCCCGGCTCGGGCCGCAACGCCAGCTCGCCGGTGGCGCTGCGAACGGTGTCGGCGTCGATGTAGGGCGAGAGGTCCATCACCTTCGTCAGGGCGGGGTCGGCGTCGTAGAGCGCTTCGACCCGGCCGACCAGGAACGCCAGCCCGCCGCTCTGCCGGGCTTCGGCCTGGATGGCCTCCTCAAGGGTGTGGCGGTTGGGATCGAAGCTGAAGCCCTCGGAGATCACGGGCTCCTCGCGGGCAAACATCGAGTCGAGGCTGCGGGCCTCGCGGATGACGACCGGGCCCGGCGTGACCAGCCCCTGCCGGTAGATCAGGGCCGCGGCCGGGAAGGTGGACATGGCGCCCGGGTCGGTGCAGTCCCACTTGCTCAAGGGATGGCCCTGGCCCTGGTCGGGAATCCATGTTCTGTGGGGCGAGCCGTGTGCCCACGTGAGGCGCTGCGGGGCGTTCCAGGATATGGCGTCGATGCCGTTCATCGCCCCGTACGCCGCCAGCAGCACCGGGCCCTCGGCCGCGTAGGGCATGGGCGGCACCCACAGCGTTTCGGTGATGATGAACGGATGGCCAACCACCTGCTTCTTGCCCACCGGCAGCCGCAAGGCCTGCGTGGCCGAGCGGGCGGTGAAGTGGTCGCCGGGCTCGATCATGTAGCCCGCATGGGCGCCCACGTGCGTGCCGCCGTAGTAGTCGTTGTTGGCGACGGTGTCGACGACGGTGAAAGTCCATCGCTCCGCATCGTCCATGTACCGCCCGTCGGCGGACTTGAAGTTCGAGGCGTCGATGAGATGCGGGCAGCCCAGATCCTCGCGGATGAAACGCCCCATCTCGGCGTAGAAGTTCCGCTGGACCTCGGTCAGGAAGCGGAACGTGTCGCGGACGCGCTGCTCGTTCATCTGCCCGCGCCCGTCGTCGGTGACAAACCAGATGTTCATCACGCCCAGCCGCCCGGCCTCGGCGTCGTCGCCCTCGACGGCTTGGCCGTTCCAGGCCGCCAGGGTCGCCTCCCGCGAGCCGTAGCGCTCGACCGCCCAGTCCTGGAACTGCTTCTCCATCATCTTGCGAGGGCCGACGGCCAGGCTTTTGATCGTGTGGAACAGCAACGTGTCTTCGTTCTGAATCTGGATGATCGCCAGGGCCGGGTCGTCCCGCAGGGGGATGCCAGTGTAGGGATTGACGTCGGTCAGCAGGCGGCGCATCCAGTTGCGGTAGGCCTCCTGGAGCGTCGGGTCGAAGAAAATGGCTCCCAGCATGCCCGCCGGCTGGTCCCCGCCGATGCCCTCGATGCCCCACTCGGGCGGAATGTGCTTGACGTTATACGGATACGCCCACCAGGGGGAGATGTTGGTGTAGATGCCCTCCTGTTTGTAGACCGCCACCGCCCGCCAGAAGCCGTCCAGGGTCTTCTCGTCCACATCGGTGATGGCGGCGCCTTTATGCTTGGGATTGAGAGTTCCGCCGACTCGCGCCATGTTCACGCCCATCCGCGCCCGCCAGCGGGCGGCGGCGGCCGCCTCCTCTTCGCTCCAGCCTTTCACGCCCCCGCCGCCGACCGCCCAAAAGCGGATCGGCTCGCCGTCGCCGCGGACGAACCCGTTGCCGTCTTCGGATCGGCGGATGAAGCCGCTTTGCCCGGCCACTTCCTCATTGAGGTGCCGCAGGTCGATGGGGCTCTGCGCCCCCGGGTCGATCGTGGTCGGGAAGGCCCAGGAGTTCTCCTCGGTGGGGTTGAGATCTTCCACGGCAAGGGCGGCGGGGGCCACCATCGCCAGCACCAGCAGCAGCGTGAGCGTGCGAAGCATTACAGTCTCCTTGGCTTGTCCCCATGCGCTGGGCAGATCCACTCTTACGACAAGGTGGCATCGTCGGCATGGATAAGGGGCCGCGACGGCTGGGCAGGGAACCCGGAGGACGACCTGGGCAGCAGCCGCGATCGCGGCGCCGATGCACACGGCGCCTGACCCGATGATACCCGGTCTCGCCGGTCGTACAAGCATCTTGCGGCCCCCACATCCATGTTCCCCGAATTCATGGTTCTTCACCGATCTGCGGGGGCGGTGGGAGTTTCAACGGGCGGTCCTCCTGAAAGCAACCGCCTGGGGCTCTGCCCCAGACCCCGGGATTTATCGCATGCTGGCCAATGGCAGACGATCCCGGCAGTCACGCCGCCGAGGCACCGGCCGGGTCCTGCGAAATCGCAGCAGCGTGCGGGTTCGGGGGCGCGTGGCCCTCTCCTGCCCGGCAACGGCGGACCCCACAGGGCCCAACTGCCATTGGCCTCAAAGCGATAAATCCCGGGGGTGTGGGGGCAGAGCCCCCACGGCTCTGGCTGAAGGCGGCAGGATGAGGGCCTGCCAGTCTCCCCGCAGATCGGGGAAGAACCGAATTCATGGGGTTCGGGGCCCGCAGCAGTGCCTGGCACTTCTTCGCACCGCCGCCGCGCCCATCAGCAGGACCGGGCTCCCCTTGGCGCGGCCGGGGGCCGGCGGGCATGTTGGGCCGCCTTGAGAGCTCGATCCAACCGTAGCGGAGAGAGCCGATGAGTCAGCATGTGGAGCAGTGGGACCCGTTTGAGATCAGCCTCGACGGCCCGGTCCGTGTGGCCGCTGATGCAACGAGCGACAGCCCTGCCGCCACGTTTGGTGACCTTCTCAAAGCCCTTCCTCGCGTACCGGTGACCTTCTTGGTGCCGGACGGCGGTCCGGCGAAGGGTGCGGCTGTCCCCGAAAGAGCACGGACGGGCAAACGCCCTCGCCGGGCGGGCTTCGCCATATCCGGCAACGGGTGCCGAGTTCAGGGCACGCTAGGAGCACGAAAAGGCCGCAGAGGAGTGCCGGCGCATGCACTTGTGCCGAAACTCTCGTGACCGCCCGGAGTTCAGACTACAGTGGGGGTTGAGTACCCGCGAAAGGAGCAACCATGGGCGCAGCGAAGATGCAGTGTGCGGCGGAACAGGTTCTGTGGATAGTTGTAGTGCTGGTCGGTCTCGCCGTCACGGAGGCCGGGGCTGCGCCCCCATCGTCCCGATACGTCTGGTGGGAAGCCGAGTCGGCCGAGGAGACAAACTTCCCGCCGACCTCCTTCTGGGAGCCGCAGGATGACGCGGAGAAGGACAAGCTCTCCGGCGGCGACTGGCTGACGGCGGACGCCGGGCGATCCGGCCCGGCCCTTTTCGCCACCTATGAAGTGACCGTGCCCGCGACGGGGACCTACCACCTGTGGGTGCGGAAGTTCTGGAAGCACGGCCCGTTCCGCTGGCGCTTCGACGATGGCGCGTGGAACCACTGCACCCGTGACTGCGCCTTGGCCGACAGCGTGGTGATCCGCCCCAAGCTGCCCGCCAACTGGGTCTTTCTCGCGCCGGTGGAACTCGAGGCCGGCACCCATCGCTTCCGCTTCGAGACCACCGATGAGGGCGCGATCGCGATGGACTGTTTCGTGCTGACGCGCGACATGTTCATGCCCCGCGGGCGGCTCAAGCCGGACGAGACGTCGGGCAGGGCCGAGCCGGACTGGTTCGCCTGGGAGCCGCCCGCCGACCCGCTGGGCGACGACTGCCCCATCGATCTGCGCTACCTCAACGAGGACGAGGCAGGCGAGTCCGGGTTCGTCCGCCGCGTGACCGGCGGCTTTGCCCTCGGCGATGGGAGCCCGGTTCGCTTCCTGGAGAAGGGCACCGTCAACCCGTACGACCACCGGGCGATGATCGACGCCCGGGCGCGACGGCTGGCCAAGTACGGCGTCAACCTGGTCCGCACGGGCTTCGCGCGGCAGTACCCGCTGTACGCCAAGGGCGAGATGGAGCCGTTCCAGGACTACCTCGACCGCATTCACTACCTCATCTATTCGATGAAGAAGCAGGGCATCTACACCTGGATCCGCCTCTACTGGAATACCGGGCAGGAGGCCTTCTTCTTCGATCCGGAGTGGCGGACGCACTACGTCGAGTACGCCCGCACCATCCTCTGCACGCCCAACCCCTACACGGGCCTGTCGATCGCCGAAGACCCGGCCGTGGCGGTTGTGGCCATCCAGAACGAGAACAACCTGCTGTTCTGGACTTTCACACCGGACAACATCGAGCCCGAGGTCAAGCCGCTGATGGAGCGCCGTTTCGGCGACTGGACGGCGCAGAAGTACGGCTCGGTCGAGCAGGCCCTCGATGCGTGGGGGCCGGAGAACTCCCCGCACCAGCGCGATGGCGAGACGGCAATGGACCGCCCGGAGGAGGGACGGCTGGGCTTCTACTCCATCGGGTTCCTCACCGGCCAGCCCTGGGCGGCGAGCCAGCGGAACCCCCAGCGCGCCAGCGACCAGCTCCAGTTCATGGTGGAGTCGCAGCGGGGCTTCTACGAGGGCATGGTCACGACCTTTCGAGAGGAGTTGGGGGTTCGGAACCTGATCGCCTGCTCGAACTGGAAGACGGCCGATCCCAAGACGCTCGGCGTGTTCGAACACTACAGCTACACCCCGGGCGACGTCATCTGCAAGAACATCTACTACGACGTCCACTACGACCCCCGGCCCGAGCGTTTCTACGCGGTCGACATCGGCGACACGTTCACGCCGCATTCCAGCCTCAGGCCGCCGGAACTGCCCGCGCCCTTCACCATCGCGCACATGGGCGACATGCCCTACGTGGTAACCGAGAACAACTGGTGCCGGCCCAACCCGTACCGCGCAGAGTGGCCGTTCCTGTTCGCC
>JAWLCG010000275.1:0-7015 GCA_041687295.1 Phycisphaerae bacterium
CTCCAGAGGTCTCAACGGGCGAACGGGGGCAAAAAACCCGCCGCCCCCGCGCTTGCCACCGGCCCGGGGGCGACCTATACTACCGAGCTCTAACCGGATACCTGAAAGGAAGCGACCGATGAAACTGGCAGTCATTGGCGGCGACGGCACGGGCCCCGAAGTGGTGGCTGAGGGCCTGAAGGTCCTCAAGGCGGTGGCCCAGAAGGAAGGCTTCACCTACACCACCGAAGACTTCAACGTCAGCGGCGACCGCTACCTCGCCCGCGGCGGCGACCCGAAGCGGCCCAGCATCGAGATCATCAGCGACGACGAGATCAAGTCGCTCCGCGCGTATGACGCCATCTACCTCGGCGCCGTCGGGCACCCCGACATCGCCCCGGGCATCCTCGAGAAGGGCCTGCTGCTCCGCCTGCGGTTCGAGCTCGACCAGTACATCAACCTGCGCCCGGTGAAGCTCTACCCCGGCGTGCCCTGCCCGCTCAAGGACAAGGGCCCCGAGGACATCGACTTCGTCGTCATCCGCGAGAACACCGAGGACCTCTACTTCGGCGGCGGCGGCTTCCTTCGCAAGGACACCCCGCAGGAAGTGGCCACGCAGGAGATGATCGCCACCCGCTTCGGCGTCGAGCGCTGCCTGCGCTACGCCTTCGAGTTGACCCGCCGCCGCCGCGACGCCGGCTACAAGGGCCAGCTCACCCTCGTCGCCAAGACCAACGTGCTGACCTTCGCCCACAGCCTCTGGGACCGCGCGTTCAACGAGATCGGCGATGCCGACTACCCCGACATCACCCGCGACTACAACCACGTCGACGCCTGCTGCATGTGGTTCGTCAAGAACCCCGAGTTCTACGACGTCATCGTCACGCCCAACATGTTCGGCGACATCATCACCGACCTCGGCGCGATGATCCAGGGCGGCATGGGCGTGGCCGCCGGCGGCAACATCAACCCCGAGGGCGTCAGCATGTACGAGCCCATCGGCGGATCGGCCCCCAAGTACACCGGCAAGAACGTGATCAACCCCATCGCCGCCATCGCCTCCATGGCCATGCTGCTGCGCGAGACGGGCCGAAAGCTCAACGACGAGAAGATCACCCGGGCCGGCGAGCGCGTGGAAAAGGCCATCATGGCCACCACGCCCAAGATGAAGACCCAGTCCGCTGGCCGAATGGGCTTCTCGACCACCGAGGTCGGCGACCTGGTCTGCCAGGCGCTCTAGACGCCCCGACGCCGCCACACCCGCGCCGCGCGTGGCCGCCGGGGCCCTTACCGCCCCGGCCGCTGCGCGCGGCGTCTGGCTTCTGGCCCGACTCGGCGCTGACGGGCCCCTCGCTACCCGGTACAATAGGGGCCACTTGAGGAGACGATCCGTGACGCACAAGCCAGACACCCAGCCCGAACCCTCCGAGCGCACCGGCCTGCCCGACGGCGCCCCGCAGCCCGAGCTGCTCGACCTGCACCGCAACAGCCGAGGCGAGCTCGTGGCCAGGCTGTCCGATCGGCCCGAGGAGGTCGAGGACGTCCGCATCGCCCGCTGCCTGCCCTGGTCGATGCCCGACCAGCTCGTCAGCCTCCGCGATAAGGAGGGCCAGGAGCTGCTGCTGCTGGAGACCCTCGAGACGCTGCCCCCGCGGATCCGCGAGACCATCGAGGCCGAGCTGCACGACAAGGTCTTCGCCCCGCAGATCACGCGGGTGCTCAAGTACGAGGACCAGTTCGGCGTGATGACCGTGGAGGCCCAGACCGATCGCGGCCTGGTCACCTTCCAGCTTCGCCACCGCGACGACATCCGCCCGCTGTCGGCCACCCGCTGGCTGCTCAAGGACGTCGACGGCAACATCTACGAGATCCACGACACCCGCGAGCTCGACCCCGAGAGCCGCAAGCACCTCGCCGAGTTCCTGTAGACGACGTGGCGTCAATGGGTCAATGCGTCAACGCGTCACCGCGTCAATGCGGGAACGCGTCGGAGATCGTACTGCTTGGGAACCGGGGATCGCCGAGGCGCCTTCGGGTGCTTCGGCGCCGTCTTTCCACGCCCACGGAATGCTTTCCGTGGGCTTCTCGTGCGGGGCGCGGGGGGGAGGTTCAACGCTGCAACCTGCCCGACGGCGGCGGGTCGCTACTCGGCCGCCGGGGCGGGCAGGTCGACCTCGATCGTCTTCTGCGCGGAGAATTCCTTGCCGGTGAGGTACTCCACGAAGCTGACGCGGACGGTGAGGTCGCGGCGGGTGGGGGGGCTTGTCCAGGGGCAGTTGAGGACGTAGTAGGAGCCCAGCAGGCCGCGGGTCCAGTGCTGGCCGATCTGGTCGACGGGGTAGTCGCACTGGGCGAGCAGCGTGGGCCCGTCGGCGAGGTCGTAGACCTGCACGGTAACGCTGCCGGCGGCCTTGATGGCGTTGCCCTGGGTGTCGATGGGCTGGAGGTAGACCCGCACGGCCTCGGAGCCGGCCGCGGCGGTGTCGGCGTCGTAGCCGCCGGTGTGTCGGCCCAGCGAGATCCGCTCGACGCGGTTGACGTTCTCGAGGCGGTCCTCCCCCAGGCCCTGCAGGCGCTGGATCTGCGCCTGCTGGGCCCGGAGGCTCTGGGTCAGCTCGTTGACGCGGAGCTGGAGCTGCTCGATCTGCCGGTCGCGCTGGGCCAGCTCGGTCTGCAGGGCCGGCACGCGGGGGTCGCCGCCCGCACAGCCAGCCAGGGCCAATCCCATCGCCAGCAGCAGCGTCAGGGCTCGCATGGTCCAGGCCTCCCTCTGTCGGTTCGCCGCCATCGCCGCCGGGCCTCGCAGGCTCGACCCGGCCTACGCACTTGCCAATTAACCCATTAACCTAATCAACCGATCAGTCAGTCGTCGCTGGCGGCCTTGCCCATCTCGGGCAGGGTCTCGAGGACGCGGTCGGCGACGCCGTAGTCGATGGCCTCGCTGGCCTCGAGCCACTTGTTGCGGTCGCAGTCGTGCTCGATGGTGGCGAAGTCCTTGCCGGTGTCCTCGGCCATGAGCTGATAGAGGCGGTGGCGCAGGCGGATGATCTCCTGGGCCTCGATGTCCAGCTCGGTGGCCGTGCCCGTCAGCGTGCCGCGGATGAGCGGCTGGTGGATGAGCACTCGGCTGTTGGGCAGGATGTAGCGTTTGCCCTTCTGTCCGCCGCCCAGCAGCACCGCGCCCATGCTGGCGGCCATGCCGACGCAGTAGGTCGCCACGTCGGGGCGGACGAACTGCATGGTGTCGTAGATGGCCAGGCCCGCCGAGATGCTGCCGCCGGGGCTGTTGATGTAGAAGTGGATGTCGGCCTTGGCGTCCTCATTGGACAGGAACAGCAGCTGGGCCACGATGAGGTTGGCCGACTCGTCGTCCACCTGCGAGCCCAGGAAGATGATGCGATCCTTGAGCAGGCGGCTGAAGATGTCGTAGCTCCGCTCGCCGCGGCCTGTCTTTTCGACTACGATGGGGACCAGATACTGGTTGTCTGCCATAGTTCAATCCTGCTGAAGTCGGGGTCCTGTTCGTCGCGGGCCGATTACCGGCGGCGGGGGGGCTGCTCGACGATCTCGTCGACGACGCCGTACTCTTTGGCCTCGGTGGGCGAGAGATAGCGGTCGCGTTCGGTTTCCTGGGCGATCTGCTCGACGCTTCGGCCGGTGTGTTTGGCCATCAGCTCGTTGAGCAGCTTCTTGCTCTTGAGAATCTCCTCGGCCTGGATCTTGATGTCCGCGGCCTGGCCGGTCACGCCGCCCCAGGGCTGGTGGATCATGATCTTGCTGTGGGGCAGGGCGTAGCGCTTGCCCTTGGAGCCCGAGGCGAGCACCATGGCCGCCCCGCTCATGGCCGTGCCCACGCAGTAGGTCGCCACGTCGCAGTGGAGGAACTGCATCGTGTCGTAGATCGCCAGCGTGTCGTCCACGCTGCCGCCGGGCGAGTTGATGTACAGGTGGATGTCCCGGTCGGGGTTCTTGGCCTGCAGCTCCAGCAGGCGCATGATCAGCCCGCCGGCCGAGCCGGGGTTGATCTCGCCCCAGAGGAACAGAATCCGCTCCTCGGCCAGTCGCTCCTCCAGCGTCATCTCCCGCCGGTACTGGGTCTCGTACGCCTGCATTTGCGCGTTGCGCGGTTCCGCCATGGATCGTGCCTTTCCCTGACAATGGGCCCGCCGCCCGGCCTGCCCCCCGGGCGCGTGCGATGCCCCTGCGAAGTTTCCGGTCCTATTGTACGGCCCCGGCCCGGGCCTGCCCAGCGCCGGCCCTGCGGGGCGCGGCGGCCAGGCGGCCCGGGCGGGGCCGAGGATGGTGTACGACTACTGCTCGCTGGGCTCGCCGGGCTCGCCCGACTCGCCGGCGGGGGCCTCGCCCTCGCTGGGCGGGCTCACCTGGGCCAGTTCGAGCAGGCGGTCGACGGTCTTCTGCTCCCGCAGCTGCACCCAGACCTGGTCCAGCGTGCCGTCGGCGGCGAGCTCCTGGCGAACCCGCTCGGGCCGGCGGCCCGATCGGCCGGCCATCTCGGCGACGCGGGTGTTGACCTCGCCCTCGGCCACCTCGATCTCCTCGGCCTCGGCGATCTTGTCCAGGATGAAGCCCAGCTTGAGCTCCTGCTGGGCCTGCTCCTGGGCGCGGGCCCGCAGCAGGTCGATGTTCTCCTCGATCTGCTCGCGCGGCACGCCGTTGTACATCAGGTCGACCACGCGCCGCTGCAGCACCTGGGCGGCGTGGCGGCGGGTGAACTTTTCGGGCAGCTCGAGCTGGGTCTTTTCCAGCAGCTGCTCGGCCACCTGGTTGCGGAGGTTCTGCTTGGCCTCGGCCTGCAGGCGGACGCCGAGGTGCTCCTGGATGTAGTTGCGGAACTCCTGGGCGTTGTCGAAGCCCATCTCGGCGGCGATCGCGTCGGTCAGCTCGGGCACGTTGAGGCGCTTGAGCTCCTTGACGGTCACCTCGAAGGTGATGGTCTTGCCGCGCCACTCCTCGGTCGGATGGCTGTCGGGCACGGCCTTCTCGATCGTGACGGTCTGCCCGGGGGTGGCGCCGCTGAGCTTCTGGCCGAAGTCCTCCAGCGGCACGCCCTCCAGGGCCGTCGGGGCCACGCGGAGCTCGGCGTTCTCGCGGGTGGTCTCCTCGATGCCCTCGCCGCGGACCTTCACGTCGGCGACGAGCACGTCATTCTCCTGGGCGGCGCCCTCGACGGGCTCGAGCACGCCCCGGCTGGCCAGGAAGGAGCGGACGGTCTCATCGACCCGCTCGGGCGTGGCCTCGACGGGCTGCTCGGTGAGGGTCAGGCCCTTGTACTCGGGCAGGTCGAACTCGGGACGGACCTCGACGGTGACGCTGAAGCTGAAGTTGCCCTCCTCGGGCAGCTCGAGCTTCTCGATCTCCAGCTCCGGCTCGCCGAGGATCTGCAGCTCGTTCTCCTCGACGGCCTTGCCCAGCGACTCGCTGACCAGGGCGTTGCGGACGTCCTGGGTGACCTCCTTGCCGAATCGCTTCTCCAGCAGCCTGCGGGGGGCATGGCCCTTGCGGAAGCCGGGCACGACGGCCTGGTCGCCCAGCTCGCCGAAGATCTCGTCGAACTTGGCCTGGATCCGCTCGCGGGGGACCTCGATGGTGATCTTCTTACTGGCCTCGCCGGTGTCCTCGATGGTGGTCTGGACGGGCGGCAGGTTGTCCTGGGGCTCTTCGTTCTGCTCGTTGGGAACCTGGGATTCGTCAGCCATGGCATGTGCTCCTGGACCCGGGCGGTGGCTTGCACGCCCGCGGGTCCGCAAGGCCTCCCGGCGACCAACGCACGCGCGTCCCAGCCGGGCAGGCGAGAGTATCTCCCCAATTATGGGGCAAGTCGGGCACTCTATTCCAAGGGCCCGTCAGGGTCAACGGCGATTTTGACGAAACAGCAGGCTAGACCCTCTGCCGATTGCGCCTGCGGGTTCGCAGGGTGATCCCGCCCGGGTGCCGTGGCTACGGCGTTCGTAGCCACGTCTTTCCCCTTCTCCCTGGCCTGGGCCCCAGAGGTAGACACGATTGACACAGATTACACAGATAACGACAGATTACACAGATACAGAATCTTCCTGCTTCTCCTTCTATCTGTGCCATTGCAGTTAATCTGTGTAATCTGTGGCCCTCGCCCGTCCCCGAGCCCCGGAGTCTCCCCTGGGGAGCAGGCCCTGACAGGCGGCGAGCCCCTTTGGAGTGCGGCGAGTCATCGCCGCTTTGGCTCGATGGCGACCCAAGCCAAAGCGGCGTCAAGGCCGCCGCACTCCATATTGTCCAGGCGGCCTTGGCGGGCGGCGTGCGCGCGGAAGACGTGGCTACAAACACCGTAGCCACGGCACCCGGACCCCCTCTCGCCACGGCACCCGGCGTAGCTACGGCACCCGTCTTCGCCTGCGGCTACGACGTGGCAAGCCCGCTTTGTCGCTCTCTGTAACTCTGAACGCCTCTGTGCTTTGTCTTTCTGTGTCCTCTGTGCCTCTGTGGCCAGTCTTTCTTCTTCGCTGCCGGGCCTCGCTGCGCTCGAAGAGAGCCTGCGGGCTTGGCCATCGTCGCTACTCGCGCAGGTCGTTGCGGGCCTGGTCGGCGGCGCGGGTGCGGGGGTAGAGGCGGATGACCTCTTCGAGCTTGGCCCGGCCCTTGGCGCGGATGTCCGGGCTGAAGCCGCGTCGGCCCAGGCGGAGCAGGTTGTTGCCCTCCTCGTAGAGGGTGCGGGCCTTGGCCTCCTCCTGCGGGGTCGGCGGCTCGGACCGGGCGCCGGGCGGGGCGGGGGGTTTGAGGGCCTCGTCGGCCAGGGCGGGCCGGGGCGCCCCGGCCAGGGCGGTCAGGCCGTAGCGGATGGCCATGGGCGCCTCCCACGTGCCGACCGACCCGGCGAAGAGCACCCGCCCGTCGCCGCCGAGCACCACCTGCGTCGGCACGCCCGAGACCGGCAGCACGCCGGGCACCAGGGCCGGCTGGGCGCGGGCCTGGAGGAACTGCGCCGGCGCGTCGGGCTGGGCGGCCAGCAGGGCCTCGATGGCCTCCAACTGCTCGGGCCGGT
>JAWLCG010000276.1:0-7006 GCA_041687295.1 Phycisphaerae bacterium
CCTGCTCGACGGCGGCGGCGTTCTGCTTGGTCACGCCGGTGATGCTCTCGATGTTTCGGCTGATTTGCTCGCTGGCGGCCGACTGCTCCTCGCTGGCGGCGGCGATCTGCTGAATCGTGCTGGCGATGCCATTGGCGTTGGCCATGATCGTCTGCAGCGCCGAACCCGCCTGGCCGGCCTTCTCGACGCCGGCGGCCACGCGGACGCCGCCCTCGTCCATGGCCTCGACGGCTGTGACCGTCTGCTCCTGAATGCTCTTGATGCTGGTGGCGACTTCCTTGGTCGCCTCGGTGGTGCGCTCGGCGAGCTTGCGGACCTCGTCGGCGACGACCGCAAAGCCGCGTCCATGCTCGCCGGCGCGGGCGGCCTCGATGGCGGCATTCAGGGCCAGCAGGTTCGTCTGGTCGGCGATGTCGTTGATGACGGCGATGATCTGCCCGATCTGCTCGCTGGCCTTGCCCAGGTCGCCGATGGTGGCGGCGGCCTGGCTGGCCGACTCGCTGATCGAGTGCATGCCCTCGACGGTCTCGCTGACGACCGAGCCGCCCTCCTGGGCCGCATTGAGCGACTGCTGGGCGGCCTCGGCGGCGCTGGTGGCGTTGCGGGCGACTTCCATGATGGTGGCGGCCATCTCTTCGATAGCGCTGGCGACCTCGGCGGTCTGGTTGCTCTGGGTCTGGGCGCCGGCGGAGATCTGCTCATTGGAGGCGCTGATCTCGGTGGCGGCGGTGGCCACCTCGTCGGCCATGCCGGCGATGTTGACGATCATGTCGTGCAGCTGGTCGACGAATCGGTTGAACCACTGGGCCAACTCGCCGGCCTCGTCGTTGCTGTTGACCTCGAGGCGCCGGGTCAGGTCGCCTTCGCCGGTGGCGATGTCCTTGACCATGGCCGTCGCCTGGCGAATGGGCCGGGTCAGACGCCCACCGATCACCCACGCCAGCGTTCCGCAGCCGACGATGACCAGCAGGCCCGTGCCGATCACCCAGCCGACCATGCCCGTCAGCGTCGCCTGGATCCGCGCGATGGCATCCTGGAAGTCGTCCTCGTACGCCCCAGCTCCGATGACCCAGTCCCAGGGCTCGTAGTAGATGGTGGCCGCCAGCTTCGAGCGGGCCTGCGCCTCGCCCTGGTTGCGCCAGGGATAGCGGAACTGGCTGACGCTGCCGTCGCCGGCCTGCACGCTGCCGTTGACGATGTCATGCACGAACAGCTTGCCGTCGGCGTCGCGGGCGTCCCAGATGCTCTCGCCGTCGCGCTGGCCCTGCTGCGAAACGATGTACTGGCCTTTCTGGCTGCCCTGGCCGCCGAGAACGTAGACGTAGCCGCTCTTGCCCACGGTGATGTCCATCATCGCCTGGCGGACCAGGCCGGCGTGATCCTCGGCCACACTGACGCCCAGCATGCCGATCACCTGGCCCGAGGTGTCCCGCAAGGGCCCGTAGGCCGTCGTATGCCACTCGCCGTTGACCCTGGCCCGGCCGGTGAAGGTCCGGCCCTGCAGCACGGCCTCGACCACCGGGTTCATCGAACCATCCGCCCCTCGGGCGGGCACGTAGGACCCCAGCGGCCTCTGGCCATTCTCATCCACCAGGTTGCTGCATGCGCGGAGCATGTCGCCGGCGGGGTTCATCTGCTGGAAGATCGTACAGTTGGCGTCCATCAGCTCCCGGACGTCATCGACGATGGGCGAGCGGACCGACGGGTCGCTGTTCTGGCCCAGCCACTGATCCCCCGCCAGCAGGCGTGGCAGCTGGACCGTCTCCACCCGGCCAGTGACCTGGTTGCGGGCCTGCCAGGCGATGGTCTGGCTGTCCAGGCGGGCGCCGCCGGCCTGCTCCAGCAGCTTGCCGGCCACGGCCAGGTCGTTCTTGAGCTTGCCCAACGAGGACTCGTGCTGCGTCCGGGCCAGCATGTACATGTCCTGTACGATCTTGGCGCACTGGTCGCGGGCCTGTGCATTGAGCTCCTCGACCACGTCGTTCTGCAGGGGCCTGCTCAGGAGCAGCACCACGGCCACCAGGCTCAGGGCCGTCACCGCGATACCCAGAACACTCATGCCCACGACTTTCTTCTTCAAGGTCATGTAACGCTCCTGTACCAGTCTGGCGCGCAGCCTCAGCGGCCCGCCCAGACCCCTTTGGTGTCAGCCGCCGTCCGAAGCCCCCGCATCGGCAACGCGGGGCGACGACTCATCAGCGATGACCGCTCTGCGGGCAGTTGGAATGCTGCCTCGCATCGGGAATCGGTCAACCCCCAACTCGGACGGTCGCGCCCCAGACTTGACCAAAGATCAGCGCGCCATGTCACCGCTCGGCCATCACGCGGGTAGCCGGGCGTGGCGGCAACTGCTGTTGGGCCTGGGGGCGGCCCTCGCCTTGGCATCGGCCGACCCATCGGGGCGAGCCCGGGGGGATCGCTACCCCTTCACGTGCCGCACCAGTTCGTCCAGGCCCACCGTCGCCAGGGCGATGGCCGTGTCGCACACGCCGTAGTAGATCCGCAGCTGCCCGTCGACGACGACGGCGCCGGTCGGGAACACCACGTTGGGGATGTAGAGCCCGAACCGCTCGTAGTAGGCCTGCGGCTCCATGATCGGCTCGGCCGTGCGGGCCAGCACGCGCGTGGGGTTCTCGGCGTCCAGCAGCATGGCCCCGACACGGTAGACGTTGCGGCGGGTGGCGGGGTGAATGTCCTGCACGCCGTGGTAGAGCACCAGCCAGCCGGCGTCGGTGAGGATCGGCGGGGTCGAGCCGCCAATGCGGACGTCCTCCCACGACTGCTCGGGGCGGGCGATGAGCACCGGCTCGTCCCAGCTGTGCAGGTCGTCGGAGTAGCTCAGCCAGATGCCCGCCTTGTCCGTCCCGTACTTCTTGCCGACGTACTGCAGGGGCCTTCGCAGCATCGCGTAGCGCCCGCCGATGCGTTGGGGGAAGAGGATCACATCGCGGTCGTCGAGCTCCCGCGCCGTCGCCCAGGCGAAGTGCTGCCAGTTGACGCGGTCATGGCTGACGGCGATACCCGAGCGGGTCTGGTTCTCGTCGGGGTCGCCGCTGAAGCCGGGGAAGTCCGTCTGGAACGACTCGGGCACGCCCGTGCCGGTCGGATGGCTGCTCCAGGCGTAGGGGCGGTAGGCGTAGGTCATGTAGTACGCGTCGTCGAGGCGGACCACGCGGGGGTCCTGCACGCTGCCGAACGCGCTGCCGGCCATGGCTGGCGTGAAGACCGGCTCGTCGCGGACGTGCTCAAAGTGGACGCCGTCGTCGCTGGCCAGCAGGCCGATGTGGCAGATGAAGGGCCGAAGCTGCCCCGCCGCCCGCTCGTAGAGGTAGGTCCGTCCGTCCTCGTAGAGCACGCCGGGGTTGAACACGGTCGCCATTCGCCAGTCGTATAGGCCGGGGGTGATGATGGGGTTGTCCGGGTGCCGCTCGATTCGCAGGGCCATGGCTCCTCCTTGTGCTGGGCGGATGGTACTGCGGGGCGGGCCCGGCTGGCAAGGCGGATCGAGACCATCTGCCGACTACGCCTGCGGGTCCGCACGCGAGGCTCGGCCCAAGCCCACGGAATGCCTTCCGTGGGCATCGGGGCGGGCCGTTGCCGGCGAGGCACAACGCACCCGCAGGTCCGACAGGCAAACGGTCGAGCCCCCGGCGCAGGCCGACCGGTTGCATTCGGCGGCCGCTTCGCGTACAGACAGGACGAATGGAACGCCTCGCTGCCCCTTGCCCAGGAGAGACCATGCCTGCCAAGAGTCCCAAGCTCCTGTCGTCGCTGCCGGCCGGCCTGTGCCGTCAGAAGGACCCCAACGGAGTCGGGCAGTTCCTCCTGGCCGACCGGTCGGTCCTGAAGGCGGGTCTGGCGGCGGGGCTGCGCCTGGCAGGGCTGGCCAAGTGGTTCGCCTTGACCAGGCCGGGGCTGTACTGGATGCACCCGGCCTTCGGCACCGAGCCCTCGAGTGTGCCGGCCGAGACGCAGATGCTGCTCTGGCGGCGCACCGACGGCCAGTACGGCCTGCTGGTGCCGCTGGTGGCCGGCGACATCCGCGCGACGCTCGCCGGCGGCGAGGAGGGCCTGGGCCTGAGCTTCGAAGGTGCCCTACCGGGCGAGGAGCCCGAGTCGGCCCGGGTGCTCTTCGCGGCGGCCGGCGCGGACCCCTTCGCCCTGGTCGCCTCGGCCATGGACGCCGTCGCCGACGCCCTGCGGACCTTCCGCCCCCGCACGCAGAAGAACGAGCCGGCCTTTCTCGACTGGCTGGGCTGGTGCACCTGGGACGCCTTCTACCACACCGTCGACGAGGCCAAGGTGCTGGCCGGGCTCAAGAGCTTCCGGGACGGCGGCGTCCAGCCGGGCTTTGTCATCCTCGACGATGGCTGGAAGGACGTGCAGGGCGACCACCTCAACGAGTTCCGCGCCAACCCTGAGAAGTTTCCCAACGGCCTGGCCCCGCTGATCCGCCGGGCCAAGCGTGAGTTCGGCGTGAGGCTCTTCGGGGCGTGGCACTGCTTCGAGGGCTACTGGGCGGGCATCAACCCGGCCGGCCCGCTGGCGCAGCGCTACCGCCTGGTGCACAACGCCGCGGTCATCCGCCCCTGGATCAAGCCGGAGAAGACCGAGAAGCTCTACCTGGTCCACCCCGACGACATCCACCGGTTCTTCCAGGAGTTCCACCACTTCCTGCGGGCCGAGGGGGTCGACATGGTCAAGGTCGACGGCCAGAGCGCGTTGGAGCTGTTCACGAAGGGCCGGCTCGGGCGGGTCTCGACGATGCGGACCTTCCAGGAGGCCCTGCAGGGCGCCGCCCAGACGCACTTCACCGGCAACATCATCCACTGCATGAGCAACGGCTCGGACGTGGCGCTGCACATGGCGGCCTCGCAGGGCTGGCGCAACAGCCAGGACTACTTCCCCAAGCGTGGCGACGAGGCCCAGCAGGCCCACGTGCACCTCAACGCCATGAACAGCTTCTGGACGGGCACCTTCAGCATCCCCGACTGGGACATGTTCCAGACGCACGGGGCAGCCCCGGCCTACCACGCCGCCGCCCGGGCCCTGAGCGGCGGGCCTGTCTACGTGTGCGACTATCCCGGCCAGCAGGACTTCGACCTGCTCCGCAAGCTCGTCACGACCGACGGGCGGGCCCTGCGCCCGGACCGCCCCGCCCTGCCGGCCGAGGACTGCCTCCTGACCGACTGCCGGCGCGAGGCGAAGCTGCTCAAGGTCACCAACCGCTGCGGGCCCATCGGGCTGCTGGGGCTGTTCCACTGCCAGGCCGGCGGCGGGAGCATCCGCGACCGCTACCGCCCCGCCGACGTGCACGACCTGCCGGGGACGCGCTTCGCCGCGTGGCACCACACCACCGGGCAGTTGGCCGTCCTGGGCCGGGACAAGGCCCGGGCCGTCGAGCTGGGGCCCGTGGAGTTCGAGCTGGTGACGTTGGCGCCCATCGAGAAGGGCTTTGCCGTGCTGGGCCTGCTGGACAAGTTCGCCGCCCCGGCGGCCGTCACGGGGTTCGGCCTGCTGGAGGGGGCCGCCTGGGCCCGCCTCCGCGACGGGGGTCGCGTGGGCTTCTACTGCCAGCAGCCCCCCGCCGCCGTCCGCGTCAATGGCCGAAAGGCCCGCTTCGCCCACGACGCCGCCACCGGCCTGCTCACCGTCGCCGCCCCCACCGGCGGCCCCGTCGAGGTGACGCTGCGCTGGTAGGGCGGGCACGGCCCGCCGACGATGGCGCCTGGCGCCCCGTGGCGGGCCGTGGCGCCCCGTGGCGGGCCGTGCCCGCCCTACCTCGTTCGGGAAATATTTGTCAGGCCAAATCAGCAGTTGTGATCCTGAGCATCTCTGAGTACACTTCGGCCCCAAGTCACCGGCCGACGCGCCGGCTCCCTGCGAAGGCCCCGCCCGAGGGCTGCGCCGGGGGCGGCCCGGCCCAGGGTTCGTAGAGAGGATTCATCCATGCCCGTGCGTCAGGACATCCAGAAGGTACTCATCATCGGCTCGGGGCCCATCGTCATCGGCCAGGCCTGCGAGTTCGACTACTCCGGCACCCAGGCCTGCAAGGCCCTGCGGGAGTGCGGCTACCAGATCGTGCTGGTCAACTCCAACCCGGCGACCATCATGACCGACCCGGGCCTGGCCGACGCGACCTACATCGAGCCGCTGACGGTCGAGGCCATCACCGAGATCATCGCCAAGGAGCGCCCCGACGCCCTGCTGCCCAACCTCGGCGGCCAGACCGGCCTGAACCTCGCCAGCGAGCTCAACAAGGCCGGCGTCCTGGAGAAGTACGACGTCAAGGTCATCGGCGTCAACATCGACGCCATCGAGCGCGGCGAGGACCGCATCGCCTTCAAGAAGACCATGGAGCGGCTCGGCGTCGAGATGCCCCTCAGCCAGCCCGCCTACAGCGTCGCCGAGGCCGAGACCATCGCCGCCGAGATGGGCTTCCCCGTCGTCATCCGCCCGGCCTACACCATGGGCGGCTGGGGCGGCGGGCTGGTCTACAACGTCGAGGAACTCCAGACGATCGTCTCGCGCGGCCTGGCCGCCAGCATGATCCACCAGGTGCTCATCGAGGAGAGCGTGCTGGGCTGGGAGGAGCTCGAGCTCGAGGTCGTCCGCGACGCCAAGGGCCAGATGATCACCGTCTGCTTCATCGAGAACGTCGACCCCATGGGCGTCCACACCGGCGACAGCTACTGCACCGCCCCGATGCTCACCATCAGCGAAGAGCTCCAGAAGCGCCTGCAGGACTACGCCTACCGCATCGTCGACGCCATCGAGGTCATCGGCGGCACGAACGTGCAGTTCGCCCACGACCCCGTCAGCGACCGCATCGTCGTCATCGAGATCAACCCCCGCACCAGCCGATCCAGCGCCCTGGCCAGCAAGGCCACCGGCTTTCCCATCGCGCTGATCTCGGCGAAGCTGGCCTCGGGCCTGACGATGGACGAGATCCCCTACTGGCGCGACGGCACGCTGGAGAAGTACACACCCTCGGGCGAGTACGTCG
>JAWLCG010000277.1:0-6980 GCA_041687295.1 Phycisphaerae bacterium
CCTTTGGGAGTGCGGCGAGTCATCGCCGCTTTGGCTCGATGGCGACCCAAGCCAAAGCGGCGATTGCATCGCCGCACTCCATACTGCGCTCGCGCCCTGGGCCTCCATCGGGCGGTGCGACTGACGATGAGACGCCCCAAAGACGTGGCCACGAACGCCGTAGCCACGGCACGGGCGCCCCAGCCGGGGCCTGCCCTGCGCGACTGCCAGGCCGGAAACGGGCAGCGTGCGCCTCACGCCTCCAACTCGGCCAGATATCGTAAGACGATCTCACGGAAATTCGGTGTGCCCGCGACCTCCAGAGCCTTGCGGAACATGCGGTCGGCCTGTGCCTTGTCGCCCTCGCGGTTGAGGATCTGTCCAAGCCGCAGGAAGGTCCACGGGGCAATCCAAGCCGGCGTGCCGGCCTGTCCCTGTCGGTCGGCAATCGAGCGGAGAACCTGGAGGGCCCGTTCCCGGCCGCCGGGTCTGAACTGATGCACGGCCGCCAGCCAGTACGCCGTCACGAGATTGCCCGGGTCTTTGGCAGCGGCCCGTTCGATGTCGATGATCCTCTGCTCTTCGCTGAGTACGGTGGCATCCGCAGGGCCCGCCGAAGGATCGAATGGAAACCCTCCCGTCGCCGCGGCCGCCTTCAGCCGCGACCAGCTCTCCACCAGGGCCGATCGCAGATCGTCCGGACAGGCGCCGACAAGCGGTTCGCGCCCGGAGGCGTTCTCGCTGGCGAACACGCCCCGCGTGGCGTCGGCGCTGCCCATCACCCCGGCGAATCGTTCGCTGTCGAAGAGACCGAAGCTCATGTCGTCGCGGGGCAGTTCAGTGGTCAGCAGACGCTGAATGAACACCGTTTCGCCCGGGGGCTCGTGAGGTCGATCGGCGGCATGAAGAGCGAAGTGCAGATGCGGGCTGCCCGCTCCGCCGGTTGCGCCCATTGGCCCGATGGAATCGCCCGCACGCAGCACCTGTCCCTCGCGGACCTGAACCTCGGCGAGGTGGGAGTACGAGCTCAGCAGGCCGTTTCCGTGGTCCACCGACACGCTCAGGCCCAGGCCCCACCCCCCGACAGCGACCTCCCGATGCAGGCTCACCACTCGGGACACCACGCCCCCGGCAGCGGCCACGACACACCGATCTGCCGCGGCGAAATCCAAAGCGTGAAGCCAGTCCGGCCCCGCGTGGGAGTACCCCTCCGGCGCGTAGCTGCCCTGGGTGCACAGGACGGCCGTGCCTCTGGGAAACGGCACACGGAGGGTGAAGTCCTCCGGCCAATCGGTCGCATTTCTTCGCATTGTGCCTCCTCAGCCATCGCGGCACGCAGAACCGCTGCGCTATCGCTCCGCGAACCTGCGTTCCCTACGCGCTGTGGGATCTGTGTCAACCGAGTCTACCTCTGAGGCCGAGGCCTGGAACAAACGGAGGGACGTGACTGCAGACGGCGCGCAGCCACGGCACCCGGCTGGGGGGGCGCCCTCCGACCGGCGCCCCCGACAGGACGGTTCCTGCCGGGGGCGCCGGGGTCTACGCCTGGTAAACTCTGAGGGGTTTTCAGGTGCCCTCGGAGACGTTGGCGAGTTCCTCTTCCTTGGAGGGCTGGCACTTCTTGCCCTCGAAGTAGAGGTGCTTCTTCTTCTCGCCCTCGCTGTCGGTCTCCTCACGCGTCGAGATGCAGACGGTGTCGACTTCGTGGAAGCCGCCGCGGAGGATCTCCTCGCTGAGCACGTCCTCGACGTCCTGCTCGATGGCCCGCCGCAGCGGCCGGGCACCGAAGTCGGGGTTGTAGCCCTTGTCGATGAGGTACTCCTTGGCGTCGTCGCTGAGCTCGAGCTTCAGGCCATGCTCCAGCAGCCGCTCGCGGACCTTCCGCAGCTCGTAGTCGACGATCGTCTGGAGGTCCTCGCGGGTGAGGCTCTTGAAGACGATGATGTCGTCGAGGCGGTTGAGGAACTCCGGCCGGAAGTAGCGCTCGACTTCCTTGTGCAGCAGCTCCTTCATCTTGCCGTAGTTGGAGTCCTCGGTGCGTTTGCCGAAGCCGAAGCCGGCCTTGTTCTTGATCAGCTCGGCGCCGATGTTGGTCGTCAGGATCAGCACGGTGTTGCGGAAGTCGACCCGCCGGCCGAAGGAGTCGGTGAGGTGGCCCTCCTCCATGATCTGCAACAGCATGTTGAAGACGTCGGGGTGGGCCTTCTCGATCTCGTCCAGCAGCACGACGCTGTAGGGCCGGCGGCGGATGCGTTCGGTCAGCTGGCCGCCCTCTTCGTAGCCGACGTAGCCGGGAGGCGCGCCGATGAGCCGGCTGACGTTGTGCTTCTCCATGTACTCGCTCATGTCGATCTGGATGAGGGCCTCCTCATCGCCGAACATGAACTCGGCCAGGGCCTTGCTCAGCAGCGTCTTGCCCACGCCGCTGGGCCCGGCGAAGATGAACGAGCCCATCGGCCGCCGCGGGTCCTTCAGGCCCGCCCGGGCGCGGCGGATGCTCTTGGAGATGGCCTTGATGGCCTCGTCCTGGCTGACGACGCGCTTGTGCAGCTCCTTCTCGAGCTCCAGCAGGCGCTGGGCCTCTTCCTTCTCCAGGCGGGTCAGCGGCACGCCGGTCATGCGGCTGACGACCTCGGCGACGACTTCCTCGTCGACGATGCCGTCGACTTCCTGGACGTTCTTGCGCCACTGGCGCTGCATCTCGTCCTTCTTGATCCGCAGCGACTCGGCCTTGTCGCGCAGCTCGGCCGCCCGCTCGTAGTCGGCGTTCTTGACGGCCTCTTCCTTCTCCATGCGGAGCTTCTCGACCTGCTCCTCGATCTCCGAGAGGTTCGGCGGGCGGACCATGCTCTTGAGCCGCACGCGCGCGCCGGCCTCGTCGATGACGTCGATGGCCTTGTCCGGCTGCACCCGGCCGGTGATGTACCGGCTGGACAGCTCGACGGCCGACACCAGGGCCGCGTCGTTGATCCGCACGCGGTGGTGGGCCTCGTAGCGGTCGCGCAGGCCCTTGAGGATCGACAGGGCCTGCTCCTTGGTCGGCGGCTCGACGATGATCGTCTGGAACCGCCGCTCCAGGGCGCCGTCCTTCTCGATGTACTTGCGGTACTCGTCCATCGTCGTGGCGCCGATGCACTGGATCTCGCCGCGCGAGAGGCTGGGCTTCATGACGTTGGCGGCGTCGATGGCGCCCTCGGCCCCGCCGGCGCCGACCAGCGTGTGCAGCTCGTCAATGAAGAGGATGACGTTCTTGGCCCGCCGAACCTCGTTCATGACGGCCTTGATCCGCTCCTCGAACTGCCCGCGGTACTTCGTGCCGGCGACCATCATCGCCAGGTCCAGCGCCACGATCCGCCGGTCGGCGAGGATCTCGGGCACCTGGCTGGAGACGATCAGCTGGGCCAGGCCCTCGACGATGGCCGTCTTGCCCACGCCGGCCTCGCCCAGCAGCACCGGGTTGTTCTTCGTCCGGCGGCAGAGCACCTGGATGACCCGCTCGATTTCGTTTTCGCGCCCGATGACCGGGTCGAGCTGACCCTCGCGGGCCAGGTCGGTCAGGTCGCGCCCGAAGCTGTCCAGCGCGGGCGTCTTGCTCTTGCCCTTGGGCCCGGCGCCGGGCTCGGCGCGGGGCGTGCCCATGGGCTGGGGCTCGTCGGTCTCCATGCCGGCCCCGAGCAGATTGAGCACCTCTTCACGGACCTCCTCGAGCTTGAGCCCGAGGTTCATCAGGACCGTGGCGGCCACGCCGTCCTGCTCGCGGAGCAGGCCCAGCAGCAGGTGCTCGGTGCCGACGTAGTTGTGGTTGAGGGCACGGGCTTCCTCGATGGCGTACTCGATGACCTTCTTGGTCCGGGGGGTCTGAGGCAGCTTGCCCATCTGGACCATGTCCGGCCCGCTCTTGACAAGCTTCTCGACCTCCATGCGGACCTTGTGCAGGTCGGCGCCGAGGTTCTTGAGCACGTTGGCGCCCACGCCGGAGCCTTCCTTGACCAGGCCCAGCAGGATGTGCTCCGTGCCGATATACTCGTGGTTAAACCGCTGCGCCTCCTGGTTGGCCAGGGCCATCACCTTTCGGGCGCGGTCGGTGAATCGCTCGAACATCCGTCTACTCCCTTAGCTTGGACGGGAACTCGCACCGGCTGAAGGCCTTGGCCGACAGGGCACGCCCGGGTCCACAGAGCTACATTCCAAACGCTGGTTCATTCTAATGGAGGCTGGCCGATCGTTCAACAAAGCCACAATCGCATAAGTAGTATCGGCAGACACCTCTATCGGGTTCATGGTTTGTCCGCCCCAGGGCCCGCATCCGCCATTTTCCTCTGCGGCCGTCCGCCGCCGGCCCGGTGCCGGGGCCTAACTGTCAGCGGGCCAGCGGTTTCACGCGAGCCGGGCCGATGGGCTCGCCGAACCGGGCCTCGCCGGCTCGCCGCGCCCGGCCAACGCCCGACAATCCGCCAGGACAGCCTGCGTATCGGCCAAGCCGGCCGGGTTGCCCGCGTCGCAGGTCGCGTACCCGACCAGCTGGGCGGCGAAGTAATCCTCTCGGCCACTGGCCAAGCGGGCCTGGGCGGCCGTCAGCTGGATCTCGCCTCGCTCCCGCACGTCGCCGCGGACCAGCTCGTCCAGGCACCCGACCACCTCGGGCCCGAAGACGTACGCCCCGGCGTGCGTCAGGTACGTGTCCTCGTCCAGCCCCGCCGACCGCAGCCGCCGCCGGGCCAACTGCGGGTCGGGCTTCTCGACGATATCCCGCACCCGCCACAGCCGGACACCCTCGACGGCCGGCGCCGCCAGCGGCTCGCCGGCCAGCGTGCCGTGGTGGCGCAACTCGCTGGCCGGCCTGGGCTCGACGGCCGTCACGCTGACCCCGCCGGTGGCCACCCAGGCCGCCAGCAGCCGACCGATGGGCCCGTCGGGGGCCCCCTCGCCCCGGCTCACCAGCAGCTGGTCGCCCAGCAGCAGCACGAAGGGCTCGCCGTCGACGAACCCTCGCCCGCACCACACCGCGTGGCCAAACCCCTCGGCCGTGGGCTGCCCGATGTACGTGATCCGCTCGGCCAGGGCCTCGATCTCGCGGGCCTCGCGGGCGGCATCCTCGCCCCAGGCGCCGCTCAGGGCCAGCGCGTGAGGCCGAAAGTACTGTCGCAACGGCTCTTCCTGGCCCGGCGAAACGACCAGGCCGAACCGCTCGATGCCCCCCTGCCGCGCGGTCCGCAGCAGGATGTGCAGCAGCGCCCGGGCCACGCCGTCGACGTCCGTCAACGCCAGCAGCGCCTTGGGCACCGCCGCCGTCGCCGGGAACAGCCGCGTGCCCAGCCCCGCCACCGGAATCACTGCCTTGCTGACGCGTCCGCCTGACGCCATGGACAACCCTCCCATCGCCCCTCCATGCTCGCCGATGGGCGGGCGGGTGGCAACCGCCAATCCTCGGCCCGGCCTCTTTTTGCGGCCCGGCCCTGTACGGGCCCGCCGACCGCTGTATCATTATAGACTGACGCGCCGCGAATTACGGGAGAACCGCCATGGGCCTTCAACGCAGACACGTGAACTACCAGGGCTCGGTGCAGGGGGTGGGCTTCCGGTTCACGGCCCGTCAGCTGGCCCAGGACTTCGCCGTCACCGGCTACGTCCGCAACCTGCCCGACGGCTCGGTCGAGCTGGTCGCCGAGGGCGACCACGAAGAGATCGACCGCTTCCTCGAACGCCTCCAGCGGCGGATGGGCGGCGTCATCCAGCACACCGGCCAGCAGGTCAGCGCCCACCGCAACGAGTTCCGCGGCTTCGGCGTGCGGCACTAACACCATGGCACGCAGCCACTTTCAGCGTCGAGTCCGCCTGCTGAGCCGCCGGCTCGCCGGACCCACCCTCAGCCCCGCCGCCGTGACCTGGTTGGGTGTGGGGCTCAACATCGCCCTCAGCGCCACCAAGATCGCCCTGGGCCTGGCCGTCGGCAGCCGGGCCCTGTTCGTCGACGGCCTGCACTCGCTCAGCGACCTGGCCAGCGACGCCGCCGTCCTGGCCAGCCTCCGCGTCTCCACCCGCCCGGCCGACCCCGATCACCCCTACGGCCACCGCCGCGTGCAGACCCTCACCGCCATGTTCATCGGCCTGCTGCTGCTCGGCGCCGCCACCTGGGCGGCCGTGTCCGCCGTCGCCGGCTGGCGCGAGGGGGTCCTGACCGACTACGGCTGGGCACCGTTCATCCTGCTGCTGGCCTCGGCCGGCCTGAAGGAGGGCCTCTACCACCTGACCCACCGGGCCGCCCGGCGGCGCCACGACGCCTCGCTGATGGCCAACGCCTGGCACCACCGCAGCGACGCCTTCACCAGCCTGGCCGGCTCGCTGGGCGTCGCCGGCGTGGCCCTGGGCGGGCCGGAGTGGGGATTCCTCGACCACGTCACCACGCTGGTCCTCTCGGGCCTGCTGCTGGGCGTGGGCGTCAAGCTCATCGTCGGCAGCGCCCAGGAGCTCATCGACCGCGCCCCCGGCGAGCACGTCATGGAGGGCCTCGCCGCCGTCGTCGCCCGCACCCGCGGCGTCCGCGGGTACCACGCCATCCGCATGCGCCAGCTCGGCGGCAAGCTCGAAATGGACGTCCACGTCCAGGTCGACCCCCACCTCACCGTCCGCCAGGGCCACGACATCGCCACCGAGGTCCGCCGCCGCGTCTGGCGGGCCGACCCCAACGTCACCACCGTCCTGGTCCACGTCGAACCCGCCACCCCCGACGCCCAACCCGGCGACCCGACCGAGCTCTACTGACCCCCCCCCTACGCCGTAGGCTCTCTTCCAGCGCAGCGAGGCCCGGCAGCGAAAAAGAAAGACTGGCCACAGAGGCACAGAGGGCACAGAGACAAAGCACAGAGGCGTACAGCGTTACAGAGAAAGAAAAGAGCGTCCGGGCCCGCCCGGTCAGCCTCTGCGCGCACGCCGGCGGCCAAGGCCGCCTGGGCAATATGGAGTGCGGCGGCCTTGTCGCCGCCTTGGTTCGCCCCGGTCCC
>JAWLCG010000278.1:0-6966 GCA_041687295.1 Phycisphaerae bacterium
CCCTCGGCGGCGTGGCTGCCGGAATCGTCTGCCATTGGCCTCAATGCGGCAAATCCCGGGGTCCGGGGCAGAGCCCCGGGCTGTTGGCTGCGGGGGGGGCGAACGCCGGCTGCGCCCCCGCAGATCGGTGACGACGATTTTTATACTAGGCGCAAATCCCCCCCCCCCCCCCTTAAGATGTTGAAAGCTCACGGCTGGCTCTGTTGCTCTGGCCGGAGGGCCTGTCGGTGTGCAGGTATCGGCTGTCCGGGCTCATGAAAGGGAGGTCTGCCATGGGGTTCGTTCTGACTCGGCGCGTCGGGGGCATCGTGCGGTCGTTGGGAGTTGTGCTGGCGACGTTGGCGCTGGCCGGGGCGCCGGCCTGGGCGGCCAGCACGTACTGGCAGGGGCCCGTTGACGCCACGGGCGACTGGTTCGACCCGGCCAACTGGACGAACGGCGTGCCGCTGCCGGATTTCGCGCCGTACGCGTATATCAACGCCGGCACGGCCCAGGTCGCTGGCGGCGACGCGGCCACTTCGTCGATCTCCATCGGCCATGCGGCCGATGCTCAGGGCGGCTTGCTTCAGACTGGCGGAACGCTGTCGTCCAGTCCCTACCTGTATGTCGGCTACAGCGGTCAGGGCCGCTACGAGATGACCGGCGGCCTGGCGACGTTCAAGAGCCTGTACCTCGCCCACCAGGGCGACTCCACGGATTACAGCACGGGCGAACTGCTGCTATCGGGCGGTGAGATCGCCGTCAACGGGACCATGGGCCTCGGCGGCAATGGCGTGGGGACCGTGCAGCACACGGGGGGCATCCTGCGGGCGGAGATCCTTCGCTGGGGCACCCGCGTCGGCAGCAGCAAGACCTACGGCGGGGGCACCTACAACCTCGACGGCACGGGCGAGCTGATCACGGGGGCCACCCTCATCGGCGGCTGGGGCCGCGGCGACCTGATTCTGCGGCCCGGCCTGTTCCGCCAGACCGGCGGACTGCACCGGGCGGACGAGGTCTACATCTCCTTCAAGGGCACCACCGGCTCGTGGGACCAGTTCAACGGCACCTACGAGTTGGCCGGCGGACGCCTGGAGGCCGGCGACCTCCACGTCGGCTACCGCAGTCACTACGTCCCGGGCCAGCTTGTCCAGACCGGCGGCGACGTGGCCGCGAAGGCGCTCGACGTCAGCGAGGACAGCGTCTACTCCTACACCGGCGGCAGCCTGACCGTGACCGAACGCTTCCGGCTGTGGGCCCCAAGTGCCGTGTTCGACTGCGGAGATCAGCCGGTCACGCTGGATGCCCCCAGCGGGCTGGTCGACCTGTCCGTGGGCGAGCTGCGGGGCCTATCGCAGGCGTCGGTGCACCTTGGGCCCCAGGCCCTGCTGCAGCACGACAGTGACGACCTCTCGGCCCTGATCGGCGGGGGCGTGACGGGCGAAGGCATCGTGCACCGCCGAGGCGATGCGCTGGCGATCCCGGCCGGGCGGACGATCCTCGGCAGCGGCCTGCTCGTCGGCGACGTCCAGAACGACGGCCTGATCCAGACCGGCACGCTGCGCGATCTGCATGTCGTCGGGAGCGTCAGGGGCACCGGCACCTGGCGCGTGGCCGAGGGCCGTGAGCTGAAGGTCTACGACGTGGACCTGGCCGGGCGGATGGAGGCGGGCGAGGGGGCCTCGATCGTGGTGCAGGGGGACTTCACCCTCCGGCCCGGCGCCTACGCTGACCTCGGGGCCGGGCGAATCGGCGAGGAATCCTCGGGCTCACGGACCCTGACGGTCCAGGGCGGCGAGTTGTGGGCCGGCAGTGCCGGCAACATCACCGCCGCCAGCCAGACCGGCGGATCGGTCGCGTTCACTGGCCAGCTCCACCTGAACGACTCGGCCACCTACGCCCTGACCGACGGCTCGCTCTCGGCCGGTTCGATGGCCGGCGGCACGCTACACGTCCAGGGCGGCTCGGCCCGGGTGGGCACGCTGAGCAGTCGGCTTGAGCTGTCGGGGGGGCAGTTGGCCAGCGACACGGTGAGCTCCGCTTCCGTGGTGCACAACGCCGGTACGCACGAGGTGGGCTCCCTCCAGCTCGGCACCGGCAAGGCCTATCAGTATTTCGGCGGCCAACTTCGCGTCACCGAGGGCCTGCACGTGGCGGGCACGCTGGACTGTGGTGGCCAGGCCGTCACCGTCGAAGCCCCCAGCGGCCTGATCGACTTCCGGGAATATGCTGACGGCTCCGTGGTCAACGCCTCGGCCGCCCGCTTCCATGCCGGGCCGCAGACGCTCGTCCTGATGCCCGAGGGGTTCGACGGTGGCAGCGTCTTCGGCGGCGGCTTTAACGTCGAGGGCCTCGTCCACTTTGCGGGCGGGCCGCTGAGCATCCCCGCCGACCGATCCGTCGTCGGCATGACGGACAACTACTACGTCTACCAGGGCCAGATACGCACCAACGGCATCGGGCCCATCACCGACTTCGTGGACTGCCAGGGCAGCCTCCAGGCCGCCCCCGGCCGTAAGATCGACCTGCTCGGCGGGCTCCGCGTGGGCCCGGCCGGCCAGGCCGACCTCGGCGCCGCCACGCTGGCCGTCGAGGGCGACAACTGGAGCACTCAGGGCGGCAGCCTGTCGGCCTACGCGATGGACATCGGCAAGAACGCGACCGGCCGATTCGTCCAGGCCGACGGCACCGTTGCGCTGACCTCGCCCTCCTCCAGCACCACGAGCCTGACCGTCGGAGCCGTCGACGGCCAGTCGGCCCGCTACGAGCTTCAGGCCGGTCGGCTCGAGACCATCTACACGAAGATCGGCGCCCCGAACCGCCACGGCACCTTCGAACAGACCGGTGGCGTGCATGAAGCCCTCAGGGTCTACGTCGGCCACGGCAGCCACTGGACGGGCAACGGCGGCGGCACTGGCGAGTACATTCTCGCCGGCGGACGCCTGGAGGCCCAGTCGCTTCTGGTCGGGCCGGTCACAGGACCGACGCCGGCGAGCTTCCGCATCCTCTCGGCGGACGCCGAACTGGTCCTCCAGAGCCTGTTCGTCTCCGAAGGCGGCCGCCTGGAGGCCGTGCCGGGCACACAGATCCACCTAAACGCCTTCAGGGCCTATGCGCCGCCGGCATCCCTGGCCGACCTGGCCGGCGTGGCACTGGTCTTCGATCAGCCTTGGCATCTGGTCACGGCCTACCCGCCATCGCCCGAGGCGACCCTGTACCCCTACGCCCCCGACCTGGGCCCCGAGGGCTTCGACGGCCAGACGCTCGGGACCCTGCAGGTGGGCGGGGAAGCGACCGAGATCGAGCTGATGCTCGAGGCCCAACTCATCCGGTCGGCCTGGCCCAAGACCGGGGCCCTCTACGTGGACACGCTGATCCTCAACCGCGGCTCCGCGATCGACCTGGGTACGGTCAACCTGTACTGCCGCAACCTGGTCGACCTCGGCGGCACCTTCAGTGCCAGCGGCGGGGGGCAACTCGTCGTCGTGCCCGAACCGACCGGTCTGGCCCTGCTGCTGCTGGCACTACCGGGGCTCCGGCGGCGTCGATAGGCGGGCACTTTCCGCCGCCGGTGACGTGCAGCGACGCGGCGATCCGCGGCGCGAGAGGGTGCCGTGGCTGCGGCGTCTGTAGCCACGTCTTGGGCCGTCCGATCGTCAGTCGTACCAACTGATGGATGGTCCAAGGTGCGAGCGCAGTATGGAGTGCGGCGGCTTGACGCCGCTTTGGCTGGCTCGGTCGGATGCGAGCCAAAGCGGCGTCAAGCCGCCGCACTCCACAAGCGCGGTCCGCCTGTCGCGCAGGGGCACCCCGGGCGGCCACGGCCAGGGTCGAAAGGTTGCGTATTACGCCCATGGCCACCGACGGCCCCCCCTTCGGGACTCCGGACGAAAGGGGGCGCAGGTTCAGTCAGCAGACGGCCCAGCCGCCCCGACTCTTCGATGGATTGTATATTGTATACAGTATACAATCCGCGATCTCGCCCCAGGACGGGACAGGCTCCAGGCGCGGGCCGACAGAGGCGGCCTGGTGAAACGAAGCCAATTTCCCCGGAAGCAAAGCCTTGGTGTGATTATAGGTTAGCCCAGAATTTGGCTTTTTGGAACGAAGCCAATTCTCCTGGGCCCAAGACGTGGCTACAAACGCCGTAGCCACGGAACCCGGTTCGAGCCAAAGCGGCGTCAAGCCGCCGCACTCCATATTGCGTCCCGGCGGCTTGGCGCCTTTGGCCTGCGGGGCGTTCTGTCGAAACGAAGCCAATCTGGGTGGAGAACCTGTTCTGGGCAGTGGCTTTAGGCGAAATGCCGCCTGGTGGAACGAAGCCAATGTCCTGGAGCCCAAGACGTGGCTGCAGACACCGTAGCCACGGCGCCCGGTTGGCTTAACTCTATTGGCTAGGGGGGGGGTTACTGGACGTCGCCGGCGGCCTGGATGGCCTGGAGTTGAAGGGTTTCGACGCGGCCCATGCGGCGCCAGCGGGCGTAGCGGGCCCCGAGCAGGGCGTCGGTGTCCTTGCGGGTCAGCTCGCGGAGGGTGCGGCTGATGAACCGCTCGACGTTGCTGAAGGCCTCGGCCGGGTTGCGGTGGGCGCCGCCGAGGGGCTCGGGGACGATGGTGTCGATGACGTCGAGCTCGCGGAGTTTCCTGGCGGTCAGCTTGAGGGCCTCGGCGGCCTGCTGGGCCTGCTCGCCGCTCTTCCAGAGGATGGCGGCACAGCCCTCGGGGCTGATGACCGAGTAGTAGGCGTACTCGAGCATGGCCACGTGGTCGCCCACGCCGATGCCCAGGGCGCCGCCGCTGCCGCCCTCGCCGATGACCAGGCAGGTGATCGGCGTACGCAAGCGGCTCATTTCCATGAGGTTGCGTGCAATGGCCTCGGCCACGCCGCGCTCCTCGCTCTCGACGCCGGGGAAGGCCCCGGGCGTATCGATAAGGGTGACGACGGGCAGGTGGTACTTCTCGGCCAGGCGCATGAGGCGCAGGGCCTTGCGGTAGCCTTCGGGCAGGCTGCAGCCGAAGTTGCAGGCGATCTTCTCGCGGGTGTCCCGCCCCTTGTGCTGGGCGATGAGGGCGACCTTGGCCGGGCCGATGCGCCCGAAGCCGCAGCGGATGCTCTTGTCGTCGCCGAAGAGCCGGTCGCCGTGCAGCTCGACGAAGTCATGGGCGATCGCGTCGAGGTAGTCGCCCGCCAGGGGCCGGCGGGGGTGCCGGGCGACCTGGACGGTCTCCCAGGGCGTCAGCGAGTTGTAGGTCTTCTTGAGCAGGTTGACGTGCTCGACCCGCAGGCGGCGGATCTCGGCGGAGTAGTCCCGGCCACTGTCGCGCTGGGCGACCTCGAGCTCCTCGATCTGCCGGGCGAGCCGGGCGATGGGCTTCTCGAAGGGCAGGGCGTAGCTGTCCAGGCGGTTGTCTTCCTTGGCCATGGCGTCGCGACCTCGTCAGGCGGAGGCGTCTGGGCAGAACCCCATCGGGCGGGCGCTCTTTGACCCGGTACAAAGAAGGACGCCCGGTGGCGTCCTTGCGGGTTCGTCAACAGTCCCTTTGAATAGCCGCCCGGGGGGCGCCAAAGCAAGAAAAAATTGACGGCCGGCGGGCGGGCTGGTATGCTCAGCGGCTCGGGTCGGCCCGCACATGGAGCGACGCAAGACTATGGGGCAAAACCCTTTCCAATCGATCACCGTGGTGGGCGTGGGCCTGCTGGGCGGCTCGTTGGGCCTGGCCGTCAAGGCCGTGGACCCGGCCGTGCGGGTCACCGGCGTGGTCCGTCGGCCTGAGAGCGTCGACGAGGCCCTCGCTGCCGGCGTGGTCGACGCGGCGACGCTGGACCTCTCCGCCGCGGTGGCCGGGGCCGACCTGGTGGTCCTGTGTGCCCCGGTGGGGCAGTTCCGGGCGCTGCTGGCGGCGGTTCGGCCCGCGCTGAAGCCGGGGGCCCTGGTCACCGACGTCGGCTCGACCAAGGCCGAGGTGGTCCGCCTGGCCGAGCGGGCCCTGCCGGACGGGGTCTTCGTCGGCAGCCACCCGATGGCCGGTGGCGAGCGGAGCGGCGTGGCCTACTCCCGCGACGATCTTTACACCAATCACACCTGCATCCTCACCCCCACGCCCCGCACGGCCCCGGCGGCGTTGGCGCGGGTGGAGGCCCTGTGGCGATCGCTGCGGATGCACACCGTGCAGCTCTCCCCGGCGGCCCACGACCGGGCGCTGGCCCGGGTGAGCCATCTGCCCCACGCGTTGGCGGCGCTGCTGGTGAATCTGCAGAAGCCGGCCGAGCTGGACCTGGCCGGGCCGGGGTTTGTCGACGCCACCCGCATCGCCGGCGGCGACCCGGCCATGTGGCGCGACATCTTCCTGTCCAACCGCAAGGCCATGCTGAAGGCACTGGACGCGCTGTCGGCCGAGGTGGCCGACCTGCGGGCCCGCATCGACGCCTCCGACGGGGCGGGGCTGGTCGAACGGCTCTCGGCCGCCCAGCGGCGCCGCGCCGAGATGCTCGCCCGCCGGCTCGCCCGCGGCGACTACGAGGGCTGAGGCCGAACGGCTGGCGAATCCGCGCGGGACGTTTGGGTCAGGCCTTGGCCGGCGCTATACTTGGGTGAGAGGGGTATGCCCATGATTGAAAGAGCGTACAACCCGCAGGAAGTGCTGGGGCCCTTGATGAAGCGGTTCGGACGGGTCCTGGAGACCCGCCGCGAGGAGGGCCACCACCAGATGGTCCGCGTGATCCGCGAGGAGCTCCACGTCGACGCCCCGCACGCCGAGCGGCTGCTGGAGTCGCTGGAGACCTCCGGCCTGGTCGAATACGAGCCGATCGCCGGCGACGAAGAGGCCCAGCCGACCCGGGCCCCGAGCAACCAGCCCAGCCGGGAACCCACCGGCCCGCTGCCCGACGTGCCGCGCGAGACCGGCTGCTGGCGCATCGGCCCGCCCCGCGTGTAGCTTGCCGGCCCACGGCCCGGTGGATCGCCACCCGAGAAGGTGGGGCTTCGC
>JAWLCG010000279.1:0-6929 GCA_041687295.1 Phycisphaerae bacterium
CACCTCCGCCCCGACGGGGCGGCCGTGCCGCCCCGCCCCGCCCGGCCGCCCCTTCGGGGCTCGGCGCATTGGGGGACGCCTGTTCCGGGGGCTCACGCCCCCGGCTAAATTCTGCCGCCCTTTCAGGGCTCAGGATGAACAGGGCCGCCGTCGATGGCGCCAGGCGCCCCCCCGCGGCGGACATTGTCCGCCCTACCGCTCTTGGGTCTTACCGTTTGCCGCCGAGCCAGCCTTTGCGGCGGAAGTAGTAGAGCATACCGCCGGCCAGGGCCGCCATCGCCGTCAGGACGGCTGGGTAGCCGTAGCGCCAGCCCAGCTCGGGCAGGTTCCAGGGCGAGGCGGTGTCGAAGTTCATGCCGTAGAGGCCCGCGATGAAGCCCAGGGGGATGAAAATCGTAGCGATGATCGTCAGGACCTTCATCACCTCGTTCATGCGGTTGGAGACGCTGGAGAGGTACACGTCGAGCAGGCCGCCGGCGAGTTCGCGGTCGGTCTCGACCATGTCGATGATCTGGGAGATGTGGTCGTAGCAGTCGCGCAGGTACAGGCGGGTCTCGGGGGCGAACAGGGGGTTCTCCTCGCGGAGCAGGGCGCTGAGCATCTCCCGCTGGGGCCAGACCGCCCGCCGCAGCGCCAGCAGGTCGCGCCGCGCCTCGTAGATGGCCGAGACGCTCGACGGGTCAGGCCGGTCCATCACGCGGTTCTCCAGGGCCTCGAGCCGTTCGCCCATGGCCTCCAGGACGGGGAAGTTCTGGTCGATGGCGGCGTCGAGCAGCGCGTAGGCGAGGTAGTCCGGCCCGGCCTGGCGGATTCGGCCCTGGCCCTTGCGGAGCCGCTGGCGGACCGGCTCGAAGCAGTCGCCCGGACGCTCCTGGAAGGTCAGCACGAACCGCTCGCCCAGGAACAGGCTCACCTGCTCGGTCTCCAGCCGTTCGTTGAGGAAGACCATCCGCGTGACGATGAACAGTTGCTGGCCGTAGGGCTCGGCCTTGGCCCGCTGGTGGAGCGTCGCCACGTCCTCCAGCGCCAGGCGGTGCAGGCCGAAGATCTGCCCCAGCCCGGTCAGCACCTCCGCGTCGCCCAGGCCATCGACGTTGACCCAGCAGACCGGGTGCTCGGCCAGCAGGCCCGGCAACTCGTCAAGCGACTCGACGGGCTTTTCGACCAGGGCGTCGGGGCCGTAGGCGATCACCCGGATCACCGGCTTGGGCATCGACGGGTCGATCGACAGTGTCCCGGGCATCGAGCCGGGCGCTTTCTTCGTCCGCCAAGGCCCAAGCCGCGGGGGTCGCATCGTCGCCATGGGGGGGGCTCCTTGCGGCGGGCTGCCCCAAAAGCGTGCCCGCTCCGTATAATGCGCATAACCTTGGCCCTGGCCACGGGTCTGATTGGCCGGTGGGGCCGTTGACGTGAAAGGAATCGTATGACATTCGCCTCCGCACTGCAAACGCTCGCCATCGCCCTGGGCGCCCTGCTGGGCCTGCAGCCGGCCGACCCGGCGGCACCCTTGGCCGATATGACCGTCACCGCCACCACCGCCCCGGCCGCCAGCGCCGAGGCCCTGGCGGCGCTCGACCGCCTCGAGCAGGCGGGCCGGCAGTACCCGGCCTTGGCCTCGCAGGTCGAGTACACCGTCGAGGACCTCGCCTTCGCCGACCGCGAGACCCGCACCGGAAAGGTCTTCTACCAGCAGGCCCCCCAGCCCGCCGGGCCCGACCGCTTTCGCATCTCCTTCGATACGGTGCAGGCCGGCCTGCAGGGCCCGCGCGTCCGCGAGGAGGTCGATTACGTCTTCGACGGCTACTGGCTCACCAGCCGAAAGCCCCGCATCAAGCAGATGGTCCGCTACCAGGTCGCCCGCCCCGGCGAGCCGGCCACCGACGCGCTGAAGCTGGGCAAGGGGCCCTTCCCCGTGCCCTTCGGCCAGCAGAAGGATGAGGTGCTCCGCCAGTTCACCGTCACCACCCGCCCGGCCCGGCCCGGCGACCCGGCCAACGCCGACTACCTCCGCCTGGTGCCCCGCCAACGGCCCGAGGAGGGCGGCCTGGCCGTCAAGGAACTGGAGATGTGGATCGACGTGCGTGGCCTGCCCGTGCGGATCCGCAGCGTCGACGACCAGAACGCCAAGATCACCGTCGTCCGCTTCGCCGAAATCGACACCGCCCCCCGTCTGACCGACGAGACCTTCGCCCTGCCCCGCCCGCCGAGCGACTGGGAATTCCGCATCGAACCCCTCCGCGACGGGGCCCAGATCGCCCCCTAACGATGCGCCCGGGGGCTTCGAAGACGGAAGAGGGGCCACAGAGGCACAGAGGGCACAGAGATAGGAATCACACAGACTTAGAGAGTTTTTGAGGGGAGATTCACGTTGCGCGGGGCGTCTTCGCGGCCGGATCCCGTGGGCGTCCCTTTCTCCAAGCCCACGGATGGAGGTTCGCTTGCGAACCGCAATCCGTGGGGGTCTCGGACGGGCTATCCGAAGGCGCCCCCGCCCCCTCGCCGCCCGCGCAAAAAAAAGCTGGCCCACCGGCGGCGTGCGGGGGGAGACACGCCATCACGGTAAGGCCAGCTGTTGAGGCGGCGTTACAAGGGCCAACTTCTACCCCTCCGCCATTCTGGGGTCAAGCGGAAAGTACGCCTTTTGCTGCCGAAAAGCGAATCACCCGCCACCGTCGCCGTACGCGTAGCTACCGCATAGCTTTATGCGATGGCTACCCTGCAGGCATATTCACAATTTGAGCGACTTACACGTTTTTTCTTCCGCGGGCCCCGTCTACATGGGCGCGGGGCGTTGGCGCTGCTGCCAGGCGTGCTCGTGGGGGACGCGGTTCTCCAACCAGCCAGCCCAGGCGTCGGGGTAGCTGTCCAGGCGAGGCACGTAGGGCTTGATGTCGAGCAGCGGCGAGCCGTCGAGCATGTCCAGGCCCTCGACCTCCAGCGAGCAGCCCCGCACGCGGACCAGGCGGACGCAGGTCAGCCCGAGGCGGTTGGGCCGAAGCAGCGAGCGGGTGGCGAACACGCCGCGGGGGGCGCTGTCCAGGCGGGGGATGACGCGGGTGGCGATCTCGCCGATGGGCAGGCTCTGGTAGACCAGCCAGATGCGGTCGAAGCCGTCCAGGTCGGCCAGGGCCGGCTCGTAGGCGGGCAGCAGGGCCACGCTGCCGCGGACGTCGCCGGCGGTGCCCTGGATGGGCAGGTCGTCGGCGCGTTTGAACGGCGTGTGCACGTAGCCGACGATCTCGAAGGGGCCCAGTGTCTGGATTTGCGGCGTCGGCATTGTGGCGCCCTCCACCGGTATTGGTGCCCTGGCCAGAGGCCTGCCCCCCGGCCGATCGGATTTGGCAGACGATTCTAGCGAACCGGCGGCGCGAAGTAAACCGTTCAGGCTCTCATCCCGAATAGTTGATGAGAACAAACTCCCCCGGGGCTCTGCCCCGGACCCCGGGATTTACCGCTTTGAGGCCACCAGCAGAACACAGCAGGCGGCACCTCCGAGAGGGGCCGCCCGTGCTGTACGGCCCCCCTGGTGGCGCTCGGGGCGCTCTTCAGCGCCAGCGTTGCCCGATCCTCCGTCAGGACACCCGGAACATGCCCGCACATGCTGGTGGCCCGAAAGCGGTAAACCCCGGGGGCTTGGGGGCAGGCCCCCATTCCTCTTTCTCAACGATTCGGGATGAGAAGCTCCGTTCATTCGCCCAGGCGCAGCTGCGGGCTTGCCGCGGCGGGCGCCATCGGCTAGGCTTTGTCGGCATGTACCGCGTGGGTCTGGGCTATGACAGTCACCGATTCGACGCCGCTCGGCCTCTGGTGCTGGGCGGGGTGCGGATCGCCGGCGCCGCCGGCCTGGCCGGCCATAGCGACGCCGACGCCGCGCTGCACGCCGTCATCGACGCGCTGCTCGGGGCGGCCGGCCTGGGCGACATCGGCGAGCAGTTTCCCGATACCGACCCCGCCTACCGCGGCGCCGACTCGGCCGAACTGCTGCGGGCCGCCCTGGACAGGGTCGGCGACGCCGGCTGGGCCGTGCAGAATTGCGACCTGACGATCATCACCGAGCAGCCCCGCCTCAAGGCGCACAAGCCGGCCATGCGCGACCGCATCGCCGCGCTGCTGGAGCTGCCGCCCTCGGCCGTCGCCGTCAAGGCCAAGACCAACGAGGGAATGGGCGCCATCGGCCGAGGCGAGGGCCTGGCCGCCCTGGCCGTGGTGATGCTCGAACCGATGGCGGTATAGCAGGTAGGTCGGGGATACCTCCCCGACAGATGGACCCCGGTCCGCCGCCGGTGTCGGGGAGGTATCCCCGACCTACGATCCATAGAGCCCCAGGCTTGTCCGAGGGCCAAGACCTGAAGACGTGGCTACAGACGCCGTAGCCACGGCACCCGGGCGCTGGATGGAGCTCGGCGGTACGCGGAACCTCGCCGGCGCGACGCTTCGGCGAGAACCCACGTACCCTACCCTTGGCGGGCAAATCTCGACGAGGCCCGGCGGCGTACGAATACAAGAGAGCGAGCTGACGAATGTCCCTGCGAGTCTACAACACGCTGACCAAGACCGAGGAGCGTTTCGAGCCGGTCCACCCGGGCAAGGTGGGCATCTACCTGTGCGGGCCGACGGTCTACAAGCCCAGCCACATCGGCCACGCGATCGGGCCGGTGATCTTCGACACGATCAAGCGTTACCTCGTCCACAAGGGCTATCAGGTCAAGCTGGTGGTCAACATCACGGATGTCGACGACAAGATCATCCATGAGGCCACCGCCCAGGGCGTGCCGATGGCCGAGGTGGCCAACCGCGTCGCGCAGAACTACTTCGAGTGCCTCGAGGCCCTGGGCGTCCGCAGCGTGGACGCCTTCCCGCGGGCGACCGAGCACATCGGAGGCATCGTGGAGATGGTGGCTGGCCTGGTCCAGAAGGGCGCCGCCTACGTCGTCGACGGCGACGTCTACTTCGACCACGCCCGGGCCGCCGAGTACGGCAAGCTCTCGGGGCGCGACGTCGCCCACGAGATGCACGGCACGCGCGACCTGGCCAGCAAGAGCCGCCACCCCGCCGACTTCGCCCTCTGGAAGGCCGCCAAGCCCGGCGAGCCCGGCTGGAACTCGCCCTGGGGCCAGGGCCGGCCCGGCTGGCACATCGAGTGCTCGGCCATGAGCATCCACGAGCTGGGCGAGACCTACGACATCCACGGCGGCGGGATGGACCTGATCTTCCCCCACCACGAAAACGAGATTGCCCAGAGCACCGCCGCCACCGGCAAGCCCTACGCCAAGTACTGGCTCCACAATGGCCTGACGCGCGTCCGCACCAAGGCCGCCGGCGGCGAGCTCCACACCGAGAAGATGTCCAAGAGCCTCGGCAACATCCGCACCATCAGCGAGCTGCTGGAGAGCTACTCCGGCGAGACGATCCGCATGTTCGTCCTGAGCACCCACTACCGCCGCCCGCTGGACTTCTCCGACGAGCAGCTGGACAACACCGCCAAGGCCCTGGCCAACTTCTACCGCCTCTTCGAGCGGATCGAACGGCTCACCGGCGAGGACCCCTACGAGCCGGGCCAACTGCTCGACCGCCTGCACGAACAGGCCCCCGAGCCGCCCCACCGCGGCTTCGTCGAGGAGGTCCTCGACGCCCGCGTCAAGCTCTACGAGGCGATGGACAACGACTTCAACACCGCCGGCGCCATCGCCGTGCTGCACGAGACGGCCGCCGGCATCAACCGCTACATCGACACGACCAAACTCGAGGCCCACCCGACCGACCTGGGCAAGCAACTGGTCGCCGGCGCGGGCCGATCGCTCATCAGCCTGGGCCGGCTGCTGGGCCTGTTCGAGACCCGCCCGGCCCTGCAGACCGGCGGCGGCCTGGAACATGGCCTGATGGACCTGCTGATCGCCCTGCGGGCCGAGGCGCGCCAGGCGAAGAACTTCGCCCTGGCCGACCGCGTCCGCGACGGGCTCAAGGAGCTGGGCGTCACCATCGAGGACACCCCCGGCGGAACGATCTGGCGGAAGGAGATCTGATGGCCCTGGCCCGTGCCACCGCGCCGGCCGAGGAAGTCCGCCCCCCCGCCAGCGGCAACCTGCGGGTGCTTGGGATCGACCCGGGCCTGCACATCACCGGCTATGGCCTGGTGGAACGCCGGGGCCGAGACTTCGCCGTCTGCGAGGCCGGCGTCATCCGCCTGCCCGTCCGGGCCACCATGGGCCAGCGCCTCCTCACGCTGCACGCCGAGTTGGCCGACCTGATCGCCACCGGCCAGCCCGACCTCGTCGGCGTCGAGAAGCTCTACGCCCACTACGCCCACCCGCGCACGGCCATCCTCATGGGCCATGCCCGCGGAGTCATCCTGCTGGCCGCCAGCCAGGCCGGCCTCAATGTGCTGGACCTGCCCAGCACCCGCGTAAAAAAGAGCCTCACCGGCAATGGCCACGCCAGCAAGAGCCAGATGCAGCACGCCATCCAGAGCCTCTGCCGCCTGCCCGCGCTGCCCGAGCCGCCCGACGTCGCCGACGCCCTGGCCATCGCGCTGTGCGCCGCGAGACAAGCGTTTTGATTTTCGCTCTTTGATTGCAGATTTTTGATTTGGGGTTCCCCGGGAACACCAGACCGAGGGAGAACCGCGGTGCTCCCTGCGCCCCCCCCCTTTCTCCAAGCCCACGGATGCAATCCGTGGGGGTCGTCAGGAGGGGTCCACGCGGCGCCCCCGGGGTCCTGGAGGTCCTGAGCGCCGCCCCGCCCCTCGAAAATCAAAAATCAAAAAATCAAAAATCGTTATAGGTTTGTTAGCATATCCTTCTGCGGACCGCGGTCCGAGAACCCATTGCGTGCGAGGACGTCATCCATGATCGCCCGGATCACAGGTCGGTTGGAGTCGGCGGCGGAGGCGGCGGTGCTGGTGGACACCGGCAACGGGCTGGCCTATGAGG
>JAWLCG010000280.1:0-6852 GCA_041687295.1 Phycisphaerae bacterium
CCTTGGGAGCTTCCGGTATACCGGATGGCCCGATACAATGCGCGCATTCATTGGCCCCAAAAACGAATAATTGGGCAACAGGCCCGGCATTCCGTGGGCTTGGGCCGATTGGGGGCGTTGGGCCCCGCGGGTACGGCCCGGACGCTTCTTTCACCTCTTACCCTAAGAAACCTCTGCGTGTCTTTTCTCTGCGTCCTCTGCGCCTCTGTGGCCCATCCTCGTCTTCCCGCTGCCGCGGCAGGGGCTTGCCACGGGCGGGGCCTTGGCGTACCATGCCGGGCTCTGTCAGACCGCCCGAGTTCTTCAGCAGAAGGAAGACCCCAGCATGGCCCACAAGATCTGCCTGATTCGCGGGGACGGCATCGGCCCGGAGATCGCCGAGGCCACCCGCCGCTGCCTCGACGCCGCCGTCGCCACTACGCCCGGCGCGACCGCGCTTTCCTGGACGCTGGCCGAGGCCGGCGTCGACGTGATGGAGACCGCCGGCACGCCGCTGCCGGATGAGACGCTCGCCGCCATCGCCGCCGCCGACGCCACCATCAAGGCGCCCATCACCACCCCGGTCGGCACGGGCTTCCGCAGCGTCAACGTCCACCTGCGCCAGGCGCTGAGCCTCTACGCGTGCCTTCGGCCCTGCAAGAGCTACCCCGGCGTCCGCAGCCGATACGAGAACATCGACCTGATCGTCGTCCGCGAGAACACCGAGGACCTCTACGCCGGCATCGAGTTCCAGCACGGCACCGAGCAGGCCGCTGACGTCATCGACGCCATCAACAGCCTGGCCACCGGCAAGAAGATCACCACCGGGCGCGACACCACCGGCGTGAGCATCAAGCCCATCAGCGTCGAGGGCACCCGCCGGATCGTCAAGTTCGCCTTCGACTACGCCCGCGCCAACGGACGCAAGAAGGTCACCAGCGTCCACAAGGCCAACATCATGAAGTTCACCGACGGCCTGTGGCTCGAGGTGTCGCGCGAGGTCGCCCAGAGCTACCCCGACATCGAGTTCGAGGACCGCATCGTCGACAACATGTGCATGCAGCTGGTGCAGAAGCCCGAGCTCTACGACGTGCTGGTGCTGCCGAACCTCTACGGCGACATCCTCAGCGACCTGTGCGCGGGGCTGGTGGGCGGCCTGGGCATGGCGCCCGGCGCCAACATCGGCGAGGAGGGCGCGATTTTCGAGGCCACGCACGGCTCGGCCCCGAAGTACAAGGGGCTCAACAAGGTCAACCCCGTCGCCCTGATCCTCTCGGGCATGCTGATGCTGCGGCACCTCAACGAGCGGGCCGCCGCCGACCGGCTCGAGCAGGCCGTCGCCGCCGTCATCGCCGAGGGCAAGGACGTCACCTACGACATGAAGCCCCACCGCGACGACCCCACCGCCGTCGGCACCGCCGAGATGGCCGACGCCATCATCGCCAAGATGAAGGCGTAGGCCACCTGCGGAGCAGCAGAACGACCGGCGCCGCGCGCCTGCGGCTGTCCTTATATAGCCCCGGGCTTGCCCGGGGTCTTCGAGGGCGGCAGGGCGCCGGTCGAGGGATCTTCGGCGGGGGTGGAGTCGTGAAGGCTCCGCCCCCGTCTTCATGCCAGCCAGGAGGCCGCCCGTGACGCGTCCCAACATCGTCCTGATCGTCTCCGACCAGCATCGCCGCGACTGGATGGGCTGCGCGGGCAACCGTGTCGTCGAGACGCCCACGCTGGACGCCCTGGCGGCCCGCGGCGTGCGTTTCACCGACGCCTGCTGCAACGCTCCGCTGTGCGGCCCGAGCCGCATGTCGATGCTCACCGGCCAGCACCCGTATCGCAACGGCGTGTACATCAACGAGCACACGCTCAGCTCCGACGTGCCGACCTTCGCCCACGCCCTGGGCCTGGCCGGCTACGAGACCGTCCTGGCCGGGCGGATGCACTTCATGAACGCCGACCAGCGCCACGGCTTCCAGAGCCGCCTGGTCGGCGATATCTGCCGCTGCTACGCCGGCGGGCCGCAGACCGACTTTTCCCGGACGCCCGGCTCGGCCTCCAACGGCGTCAAGGCCGTCCAGCAGGCCCACCCGGGCACCTCGGCGGTGCTGGAGTACGACCAGGCCGTCACCGCCGCCGCCGTGGACTACCTCGCCGCCCGCACCGATGACCGCCCGCTGCTGTTGACGGTGGGCACCTACGGGCCGCACCATCCCTTCACGGCCCCGCCGGAGTACTACGACCGCGCTCGCCGGCGCCTGGCCGAGCTGGGCGATGAGCCCGTGCCGCACGCCGAGACGCCCCTGCATCCCTGGCACGCCGAGCGGTACGCCTGGCATCACGAGGACACCCTCACCCGCGAGCAGATCGCCGAGGCCCGCGCCAACTACGCCGGCATGATCGGCTACCTCGACGAGCTCATCGCCCGCGTGCTCGAGTCCGCCCGCCAGCACCTCACCGGCCCGACCTGGGTGGTCTACGTCAGCGACCACGGCGAGTCGGCCGGCGATCACGGCCTGATGACCAAGTGCAGCTTCTACCAGTCCAGCGTGGGCGTGCCGATGATCTTCGCGCCGCTCGACGGGCCGGTCGAGGGCCTCGCCGGCGGGCGGACCTTCGAAGCGCCGGTGAGCCTGCTGGACCTGTGCCCCACGCTGGCCGAGTTGGCCGGCGGACCCACCCCGCCGCTGCAGGACGGCGACAGCCTGGCGCCCATCCTGGCCGGGCCGGTCGACGAGGCCCAGTGGCGCGATCGGCCGATCTTCAGCGAGCTCAAGCTGCTGGACTTCCAGCCCATCCGCATGGTCCGCCGGGGCGACTGGAAGCTGGTCTACTACCACACCCTCGAGCCGGTGCACCTGTTCAACCTCGCCGCCGACCCCGACGAGCAGGTCAACCGCGCCGCCGACCCGGCCTGCGCCGCGGTCCGCGACGCGCTGCTCGCCCTGATGCTGGCCGACTGGGACCCCGAGTGGATCAACCGCGACGCCGCTCGCAAGAACGCCGACCTCAAGTACATGGCCCAGTGGGGCCGACAGGTCGGCCTGGGCCCGATGGAGCTGTGGGACCAGCCGACCTTCACGCAGCCCGGTGCGTAGGCTGGGACAGAGCGCGTAGGCTGGGACAGAGCGGCGCAGCCGCGGCGTCCCACCTTCCTTGGAGACTCAGGCGCCGGCGAAGGTGGGACGCCGCTTCGCTCTGTCCCAGCCTACGTGCTGCAGCCCAAGCCCACGGATTGCCATCCTGTGATATCTACACAAGTCCTGTAGCTTCGTCAGGGGTGGACGAATGTAGCCCTGGGCGCAGAATTGGGAACAGCGGTTCCCATTGTGTGTTGAGCCCCCTAAGGCCGCCGAATCGGAGCCCCGAAGGGGCGTGGATCGGAGCCCCGAAGGGGCGGTAGTCTTTAGCCGGGGGCGTAAGCCCCCGGTTAAGCGTATGTTAGAATTTGAGCCCCGAAGGGGCGGCAGTGCGCCACGCTACGGCACTGCCGCCCCTTCGGGGCTCGGCGCATTGGGGGACGCCTGTTCCGGGGGCTCACGCCCCCGGCTAAACACTGGCGCCCCTTCGGGGCTCCGATCCACGCCTCTTCGTCGGGGCTCCGATCCACGCCCTTTCGGGGCTCCAATCCACGCCATCCGGGGCTCCGATCCACGCCCCTCCGGGGCTCCGATCCACGTCCCTTTGGGGCTGAGGGATTGAGCCAGTCGGTTGGGGATGCCTGGCATCGTACAGGCAAGGCCCAGAGGTCAGGCGCGGTCCGGGTGCGTGCGAGTTTGCCAGGCCCCGCCCTTTGGACTTGTGTAGATATCACAGGAAGGCATTCCGTGGGCTTGGGCCGCAGGGGCGCGGGGGGGGGCTATCCCGCGATCCCCAGGTCCTCGCGGGTGAGGAGGGTCTCGAAGGCGAAGCCGGCCTGCTCGATGTTGGCCCGGCCGCCCTGGAGGCGGTCGATCGTGCCGACGATGCGGACGACCTTCGCGCCGGCGTTGGTGAGCGCCCGCCCGGCCTCGATGACCTGCCCGCCGCTGGTGATGATGTCCTCGACCAGCAGCACGCGGGCGCCGGCGGGCAGCTTGCCCTCGATGACGTTGCCGGTGCCGTAGCCCTTTTTGGCGTTGCGGACGAGCACGCAGGGCTTGCCGCTGGCCAGGCTGGCGGCGGCGGCGAGGCAGACGGCCCCCAACTCGGGCCCGGCGATCACGTCGACGTCGCCGGCGTAGGCGGCGAACCGCCGGCCCAGCTCGGCCAGGATGTCCGGCTGGGTCTCGAAGAGGTACTTGTCGAGGTAGTACTTGCTCTTGGCGCCGCTGCGGAGGGTGAAGTCGCCCTCGAGGTAGGCCGTCTCGCGGATGCGGGCGGTCAGCTGCTCGGTCGTCATGCTCATCGGTGGGTCTCCTTCGTAGCCCGGGGTGATACCACATCGGCCCCGGCCGGTCAATCGCGGCCCGCCGGGCCAGCGCCTTGCCAGAACCGCCTGCCTGCGGCTATCGTACGGTTCTTCAATGACCGAAAGGAACCCGATGGCGCGCGCGAAAGAGAAACACGACGACCTGGCCAGCGTCCGCGAGACGATCGAGAGTTTGTGGATCGGCATCGTCGTGGCGATGATCGTCCGCGCGTTCGTGCTGGAGGCCTTCCTGATCCCCACCGGCTCGATGGCGCCCCAGCTGATGGGCCAGCACGTCCGCCTGCAGTGCCCCGACTGCGGCTACGAGGCCCCCCACGGCATGGACCAGCTCCAGGGCCGATCGCGCTACGTGCCCGGCCTGCGGGCCTCGTGCCCCAACTGCGGCCAGACCATTGCCGCCGAGCAGAACCTCTTCGTCCGCGGCGGCGACCGGGTGCTGGTCATGAAGTACCTCTACCAGCTCCACCGGCCCGAGCGTTGGGACGTGGTGGTCTTCCACAACCCCCAGACCAACGCCGACAATTACATCAAGAGGCTGGTCGGCCTGCCCGGCGAGGCCGTCCGCATCGTCCACGGCGACGTCTTCGTCCACACCATCGTCGACCGCAACGGCGACGGCGTCCGCGACGAGCGCGACCTCGACCTCGACGGCGACGGCCGATTTACCGCCGACGACTGGGACCGTCTCGACTGGCAGGTCGCCCGCAAATCCGCGGACATGCAGCAGGCCCTGTGGCAGGTCGTCTACGACACCGATTACCGCCCCCTGGCCCTGGATGACGACGATGAGCCCTTCTGGACGGCTGAGCCCGGCAGCGGCTGGCAACGGATAGGCCACGGCGGCACGATTTTCGGCTTCGAGGGCGCCGGCGGCACCCTGCGCTTCGGTGCGGGCTGGCGGGAGCTGTTCCGGCCCACCAACGGCTACAACAGCCAGATGGGCAACGGCAGCTACCAGGACGTCGCCAAGGATCTGCTGCTCCAGACGACCCTGGTCGCCGAGGACGCCCCCGGCACCGTTCAGCTGGAGCTGTCGGCCCTGGACCGCCTGTTCGCCGCCCGCGTGGCCACCACCGGCGAGGTCGAGCTGCTCTGGCGGCGCCTCGAGGCGGGCCGACCCGTCGGGCCCTGGCAGAGCTGGGGCTCCGCCCGCACCGGCGCCCTGCGTCCCGGCCAGGCCCGCACCATCGGCCTGAGCCATGCCGACTGGCAGGTCACCCTCTGGATCGACGAGAAGCCCCTGCTGACCAGCCCGGCCGACTACCGCCCCGACCTCGACGAGCTGGTCGCCCTCAGCCAGCCCGGCAACGAGCAGGCCCTGCCCACCCCCCGCGTGGCCCTGACCGGCATCGAGGGGGCCTTCCAGCTCTGGCACACCGGCGTCTTCCGCGACGTCTTCTACACCAACCGCCCGCTCAACAGCGCCACCCCCGACGCCACCGGCGACTACCCGCGCCTGCTGGCCGAGGCGCAGGAGCTGAGCGACTGGGGCGGCCAGCCCAGCTGGGGTTCGGTCAACAACCCCATCGTCCTCCGCGCGTGGGACGATCGGCCCGAACTGGACGAGTTCTTCATGCTCGGCGACAACTCCAGCCACAGCCTCGACAGCCGACTCTGGACCCGCGCCGCCAGTTCGCTCAAGCTGTTCGACGCAGCCGGCGAGCCGCTCTACCGCCTCGGCACCGTGCCGCGCTACAGCCTCATCGGCAAGGCCTTCTTCGTCTACTGGCCCGCCGGCGGCCCGCTCCTGACCGACCGGATCCCCCTGGTCCCCGACGTCGGCCGCATGCGCATGATCCGCTGACCCCGGCCCCGAGGCGCCTGGCCCCTGGACGGGGAAGGGCTTGATCGTGAGCCTAGACCATCTTGCGATTGCGCCTGTGGGTTGAGCAAAGGTTCTGCCCAAGCCCACGGATTGCCATCCGTGGGCATCGTGGCCATGCCGTGCCTGACCCGGCACAACGCACCCGCAGGTCCGCGAGCCAAACGGTCTATAGGACGTGTGGGTGCGTTGTGCCCCCGCGGGGACACCCCGCCCCGATGCCCACGGAAGGCATTCCGTGGGCTTGGGCGGAGCCCAGCTTGCGGACCGGCAGGCGCAATCGACTGAGCCTATTGGTTGGGGGCCCCTTTCTCCGGGTGGGGCGATTGGGTAAGATGGCCGAATGATTTTGCTGGAAACCAAGAACCTGGTGAAGCGATACAGCGGGCGGGCCGTGGTGGACCGCGTGAGCTTTCACGTCCGCCAGGGCGAGATCGTCGGCCTGCTGGGGCGCAACGGGGCGGGCAAGACGACCACCTTCCGCATGACCATCGGCATGGTGATGCCTAACGAGGGGACCGTCATCTTCGACGGCCTGGACGTCACGCGGATGCCGATGTACAAGCGGGCGCGCCGCGGCATGGGCTACCTCAGCCAGGAGCCGAGCATCTTCCAGCGGCTCAGCGTCCGCGAGAACCTCTACGCCATC
>JAWLCG010000281.1:0-6825 GCA_041687295.1 Phycisphaerae bacterium
CGGTCGGCCCGGGCGTTCACCAGCAGGCCGTCGACGTCGACGATGGCGATCTTGTCGCGGACCCAGAGCCCCTTGTCGCGGCGGAGGACGGTCTCATCGAGTTCCTCCTGCACGGCCACGGGCCGAATCAGCAGGCCCATGTCCGTCCCGCACCCGCCGGCCAGCAGGACCAGCCCGCCCAGCATCCATAGCAGCATTCTGTTCATGGCGAGCCATTGTACGAGGCCCCGCGCGGGCCCGCAACACGGCGACCGCCAGTCCAAACCCCTGGCTCGCCCATCGGGGATTGCCCCGCCTTCGCCCCCCGCATCGAACCGACAGCCCCCTCGCTTCGGGGCCGCCCGGCGGCTATGATGGATGCGGTGTGGGCCGTGTGGCCGATTTTCCACTTTCGTCCACTCGGATAACCGCCACTTATCGACCCTATAACTGCATTTGCCAATCTTTTACATCACCCACAGAGTATTAGCTCATATAATGGGCGGCCGACAGGGTCCCCCGGTTCCGGTCGTGGAGAGCCGGCCCGGGGGCGGGACGAACCGACCCTACCATTTGTGAAGGCGAAGCGGGATGACGACGAGACCCCCCGGCGATTGGGGCCTGTACGAAGCCCGGCGTGAGCACGACGCCTGCGGCATCGGGGCCGTGGTGAATATGAACGGACGGCGCGAGCACGCCATCCTCGAACGGGGCAACCAGGTCCTGATGAACCTGCTGCACCGCGGGGCGGCCGGCGCCGACGAGAGCACCGGCGACGGGGCGGGGATCCTCTTCCAGATCCCCCACGAGTTCCTCGCCGCCGAGGCCGACCGGCTGGGCTTCAGTCTGCCGGCGCCGCTGGGCTACGGCGTGGCGATGGTCTTCGGGCCGCGCGACGACGTCAAGCTTCGCGGCCAGTGCGACATGGCCCTGGAGGAGGCCATCCGCCACTACGGCCTGACGGTGCTGGGCTGGCGCGACGTGCCGGGCGACAACCGCTGCCTCGGCGAGCTGGCCCGCCTGAGCGAGCCGTCCATCAAGCAGTGCTTCATCGACGGCGGACGCCTGGCGCCCGAGGCCCTGGAGCGGCGGCTCTACCTCGCCCGCAAGCGGGCCGAGCGCGTCGTCACCGAGCGCTGGGGCCCGGCCGCTGACGACTTCTACGTCGCCTCCATGAGCGGCCGGACCATCGTCTACAAGGGCATGTTCCTCGCCCCCCAGCTGTTCGGCTACTACCCGGACCTCTCCGACGAGCGGATGGTCAGCGCCCTGGCCCTGGTCCACCAGCGCTACAGCACCAACACCTTCCCCAACTGGAAGCTCGCCCAGCCCTTCCGCATGGTCGCCCACAACGGCGAGATCAACACCCTCAGCGGCAACCGCAACCGCATGCAGGCCCGCGAGCCCAAGATGGTCAGCGACCTGCTGGGCGAGGACCTCTCGGACCTCAAGCCCATCCTGACGCCCGGCACGAGCGACTCGGCCCAGTTCGACAACGCCCTGGAGCTGCTCGTCCGCGCGGGGCGGAACCTGCCCCACTCGATGATGATGATGATCCCCGAGGCCTTCGGCCCGGCCTACCACATCAGCACCGATAAGCGGGCCTTCTACGAGTACCACGCCGCGATCATGGAGCCCTGGGACGGCCCAGCCGCCATGGTCTTCACCGACGGGCGGCTCATCGGCGGCACGCTCGACCGCAACGGCCTGCGCCCCGCCCGCTACGTCGTAACCACCGACGGGCTGGTCGTGCTGGGCAGCGAGGTCGGCGTGATCGACTTCCCGCCCGAGCAAATCCAGGCCAAGGGCCGACTTCAGCCGGGCCGCATGTTCCTGGTCGACACCGAGGAAGGCCGAATCGTCAACGACAACGAGATCAAGAGCAAGATCGCCCGCCAGAAGCCCTACCGCCGCTGGCTGCACGAGAACCGCATCGAGCTGCGGGGCCTGTTCAACGCCTCCAAGCCCCCGGCGACCGAGCCCGAGGAGCTCAACCGCCGCCTGCGGACCTTCGGCTACACCCGCGAGGACCTGGCCATGCTGCTGGTGCCCATGGCCCAGACCGGCCAGGAGCCCGTCGGCTCGATGGGCACCGACACGCCGCTGGCCGTGCTGAGCGAGAAGCCCAAGCTGCTGTTCAACTACTTCAAGCAGCTGTTCGCCCAGGTCACCAACCCCCCCATCGACCCCTACCGCGAGGGGCTGGTGATGAGCCTGATGAGCTTCGTCGGGCGGGAGCGCAACCTCCTGGCCGAGACGCCCGAGCACTGCCGCCAGCTCAAGCTGCCCCACCCCATCCTCACCCAGGAGGACATGCAGCGGCTCCGCTCGGCCGAGCGCGAGGACTTCACCGTCGCCACGCTCGACGCCCTGTTCGACGCCGACGCCGAGGACCCCGCCGAGGCCCTTCGCCAGGCACTCGAAACGCTGCTGGCCCAGGCCGAGCAGGCCATCGCCGAGGGCGCCTCGCTGATCGTCCTGAGCGACCGCAACCTCACGCCCGCCCGGGCCCCGATCCCCAGCCTGCTGGCCGTCTCGGCCGTGCACCACGGGCTGCTGAACAAGGGCCTCCGCGGCGAGGCGGGCCTGGTCGTCGAGAGCGGCGAGCCCCGCGAGGTGATGCACTTCTGCCTGCTGTGCGGCTTCGGCGCCAACGCCATCAACCCCTACCTGGCCCTGGAGAGCCTCGGCCAGCTGCAGCGCCGCGGCGAGCTGCCCGCCGACGTCGAGACCGGCACGCTGATCGACAACTACATCAACGCCGCCAAGAAGGGCATCCTCAAGACGATGTCCAAGATGGGCATCTCCACGCTCCGCAGCTACCACCAGGCCCAGCTGTTCGAGGCGATCGGCCTGCACCGCTCGGTCGTCGACGCCTACTTCGGCACCGTCAGCAGCCGAATCGGCGGCGTGGACCTGGCGACCCTGGCCGAGGAGGCCCTGCGACGCCACCGCGAGGCCTACCGACAGCGCCAGCCCGGCGAGCTGGAGCTGGACTTCGGCGGCGAGTACCACTATCGCCACGACGGCGAGCAGCACCTGTGGAACCCGCTGACCGTCAGCCGACTCCAGCACGCCGTCCGCATGGACGACCCCAAGGCCTACGCCGAGTACGCCGCCGCCATCAACGACCAGACCCGCCGGCTGTGCACGCTTCGCGGCCTGTTCGGCTTCAAGGCCGACACCCAGCCGGTGCCGATCGACGAGGTCGAGCCCGCCAGCGCGATCGTCAAGCGCTTCGTCACCGGGGCCATGAGCCACGGCTCGATCTCCAAGGAGGCCCACGAGTGCATGGCCGCCGCCATGAACCGCCTCGGGGCCATGAGCAACACCGGCGAGGGCGGCGAGGACCCCGTCCGCTACGAGCCCCGCACCGACGGCTACGACCTCAACAGCGCCATCAAGCAGGTCGCCAGCGGGCGCTTCGGCGTGACGATCAACTACCTCGCCCACGCCCGCATGCTGCAGATCAAGATGGCCCAGGGCGCCAAGCCCGGCGAGGGCGGCCAACTGCCGGGCCACAAGGTCACCGAGGAGATCGCCCGCCTGCGCCACTCGACGCCCGGCGTGACGCTCATCAGCCCGCCGCCCCACCACGACATCTACTCGATCGAGGACCTGGCGCAGCTGATCTACGACCTCAAGTGCGCCAACCCCGGCGTGCAGGTGTCGGTCAAGCTCGTCAGCGAGGTCGGCGTGGGCACCATCGCCGCCGGCGTGGCCAAGGGCAACGCCGACGAGGTCCTCATCAGCGGCCATGACGGCGGCACCGGCGCCAGCCCGCTCAGCTCGATCAAGCACGCCGGCTGCCCGTGGGAGCTGGGCCTGGCCGAGACGCAGCAGGTGCTGGTGATGAACGGCCTGCGCGACCGGGTCCTGGTCCAGGCCGACGGGCAGATGAAGACCGGGCGCGACATCGTGATCGGCGCCCTGCTCGGGGCCGACCGGTTCGGCTTCGGCACGGGTGCCATCGTCGCGCTGGGCTGCATCCTGATGCGCAAGTGCCATCTTGGCACCTGCCCGGTCGGCGTGGCCACGCAGGACCCCCGCCTGCGGTCGCGCTTCGTGGGCAAGCCCGAGCACCTCGAGCGGTTCCTGCTGTTCGTGGCCGAGGAGGCCCGCCAGATCATGGCCCAGCTGGGCTTCCGCCGCTTCGAGGACATGATCGGGCGCGTCGATCTGCTCAACACCCGCCCGGCCGTCGAGCACTGGAAGGCCCGGGGGCTGGACTTCGCGGCGATCTTCGCGGCCCCCGACACGTCGCGCGGCCAGGCCGTCCGGCGGGTCCGCGACCAGTCAATCACCACCGGCGACCACCTCGACTGGACCATCCTCCAGACCGTCCAGTCGGCCCTGAAGAAGCGCAAGACCGTCTCGATGGAGCTGCCCATCCGCAACGTCCACCGCACCGTCGGGGCGATCCTGAGCAACCACATCGTCAAGGCCCACGGCGAGAAGGGCCTGCCCGACAACACCATCCGCCTGACGCTGACCGGCTCGGCCGGCCAGAGCTTCGGGGCGTTCCTGGCCCCCGGCGTGACGCTTCGGCTCATCGGCGACGCGAACGACTACCTCGGCAAGGGCCTCTCCGGCGGGCGGATCGTCGTGCAGACCCCGCCCGGCGCCAGCTACAAGCCCCACGAGAACATCGTCGTCGGCAACACGCTGCTCTACGGCGCCACGGCCGGCGAGGTCTTCATCAACGGCCTGGCCGGCGAGCGGTTCGCCGTCCGCAACAGCGGCGCCATCGCCGTCGTCGAGGGCGTCGGCGACCACGGCTGCGAGTACATGACCGGCGGGCTGGTGGTGGTGCTCGGCATGACGGGCCGCAACTTCGCCGCCGGCATGAGCGGCGGCATCGCCTACGTGCTCGACGAGCTGCAGCTGTTCGACACCGTCTGCAACCTCGACATGGTCGAGCTCGAGACCGTCTGGCAGGAGGAGGACGTCCGCCGACTGCACGAGCTCATCAGCCGACACCTGCAGTGGACCGGCAGCGAACGCGCCCGCCAGGTCCTCGACAGCTGGCCCGAGATGATCGGACGATTCGTCAAGGTCATGCCCGTCGACTACCGCATGGCCCTGGAGCGCCAACGCCAACGCGAGCAGCGCGAAGAGGAGATGACCCCCGCCACCGAGGAGGTGTTCCATGGCTAGCCCGACCGGATTCCTGGATTTCCCCCGTGAGGACATCGGCCATCGCCCCCCCAACGAGCGCGTGCGCGACTACCACGAGAGCGACCTGCCCCTGGGCGAGCCCGCCCTGCGCAACCAGGCCGCCCGGTGCATGGACTGCGGCATCCCCTTCTGCCACGGCTCGGGCTGCCCGGTGCTCAACCGCATCCCCGAGTTCAACGACCTGATCTACCGGGGCCGATGGCAGGAGGCCGCCCAGAACCTCCACTCCACCAACAACTTCCCGGAGATCACCGGGCGCGTCTGCCCCGCCCCCTGCGAGGCGTCCTGCACCCTCAACATCAACCAGGACCCGGTGACGATCAAGCATATCGAGTACCAGATCGCCGAGCGGGCCTTCGCCGAGGGCTGGGTGGTGCCCCAGCCGGCCGCCCGCAAGACGGGCCTGCGCGTAGCCGTCATCGGCTCGGGCCCGGCCGGCCTGGCGGCGGCGCAGCAACTGGCCCGCGCGGGCCATACGCCGGTCGTCTTCGAGAAGGACCCGCGCGTCGGCGGCCTGCTCCGCTACGGCATCCCGGACTTCAAGCTCGACAAGCGGATCCTCGACCGCCGCGTCGAGCAACTGCGGGCCGAGGGCGTGCAGTTCCAGACCGGCGTGACCGTCGGCGAGGACATCTCCGCCCGCTACCTCCGCAAGATGTTCAGCGCGATCCTGCTGACCATGGGCGCCGGCGAGCCCCGCAACCTCGTCGTGCCTGGGCGCGGGCTGGAGAACATCCACTACGCGATGGACTTCCTGACCCAGCAGAACCGCGTCAACCACGGCGACGGGATCCCCGACAAGGACCGCATCGACGCCCGCGGCAAGGTCGTGGCCGTCATCGGCGGCGGCGACACCGGCAGCGACTGCGTCGGCACCGCCAACCGCCAGGGCGCCAAGGAGGTCTGGCAGTTCGAGATCCTCCCCGAGCCGCCGGCTGGGCGAAACCCCGAGACCCCTTGGCCCCTCTGGCCGCGGATCATGCGGACCAGCTCCAGCCACGAGGAGGGCTGCCACCGCCGCTGGAGCGTGCTGACCAAGGGCTTTTCCGGCATCGAGACCCGCGTGGGCGAGATGCACGGCGTCGAGGTCGACTGGAAGCCCAGCAGCCGGGGCGGCTTCGACATGGTCGAGCGGGCGGGCACGGAGTTCAGCCTCAAGGTCGACCTGGTGCTGCTGGCGATGGGCTTCGTCCACGTCGCCCACGGCGGGCTCATCGAGAGCATGGGCCTGCAGCTCGATGGGCGCGGCAACGTCAGCGTCACCGACCACATGACCAACGAGGACGGCGTCTTCGCCGCCGGCGACACCGCCAGCGGGGCCTCGCTGGTCGTCCGCGGCATCTACGCCGGCCGACAGGCCGCCGCCGCCCTCGACCAGTGGCTGCACGGACAGGGGCGGTGATCTGATTTTCGATTTTTGATTTTCGAGTGCGATGCAACGGGGGACGGCACATGATGCCGTCCCCCGTTGTGCGTCCCCGTAGGCCGGGTCGAGCGCTGCGAGGCCCGGCAACGATGGCGCCTGCGCGCACCCGGGCCGTATGGACTGCGGCGGCAACGACGCCGCTTTGTCTCGCTGACGCCAAGACGTGGCTACAAACACCGTAGCCACGGCACCGGGCAACGGGGGACGGCACGCGGTGTCGTCCCCCGTTTCGCTGCGCGGGC
>JAWLCG010000282.1:0-6805 GCA_041687295.1 Phycisphaerae bacterium
GGACGCGGGTTGGAGCCCCGGAGGAACGTGGATCGGAGCCCCGGAGGGGCGGCAGTGTTTAGCCGGGGGCGTGAGCCCCCGGAACAGGCGTCCCCCAATGTAGAGAGCCCCGAAGGGGCGGCAGTGCCGCACCGTGGCGCACTGCCGCCCCTTCGGGGCTTGCATCATAAAATCCGCCTTACCGGGGGCTTACGCCCCCGGCTAAAGACTGCCGCCCCTTCGGGGCTCAATACAGAATGGGGACCGCTGTTCCCCGCTCTGCACCCGGGGCTACACTCGTCCGCTCCTGACGGAGCTACAGGACTCGTATAGCTATCACAGGATGGCAATCCGTGGGCTTGGGTAAGATTACACAGTCAACCTTACCGCGATCGGCAGACGGTCGGGAAGCCCCCGGGGCATGCCCAATATGGGGACATGCGGCGCCGTGTGGCGCCGTCGTGGGGGGGCGGGCCACCCTTACCGGACTCTGTCCTCTCTACTCGGTCCTGCCCCGGCCTCAGCCCTGCTGGCTGGGGCGGAGCCGTTCGATGCGGTCGCGGACGTCGCGGAAGTTGAAGTCGATCTGGGCGACCTCGCTGAACTGCTCGAGGGCCTGGTCGTTCTTGCCCTGGGCCTCGTAGACGACGCCGAGGCTGTATTTGAGCTCCTTGGTCTGGTTCTCGTTGAGCTCGCTGTTGAGGGCCTGCTCGTAGAACTCGGCGGCCTCGCCGAACCAGCCCTTTTTGTAGAAGGCCTGGGCGAGGTAGCTCATGGCGGCGATGCGGCGCTTGGGGTCTCTGCGGGCCTGCTGGAGGACGGCGATGGCCTCGTCGTACTGCCCGGCCGCCAGGTGCAGGCGTCCCAGCTCGTACTTCAGGCCCAGGTCGGTGGGGTAGTTGGCGGCCCGTTCGGCGTACTCGGTGAGCTGGAAGGCGAGCAGCTCCTTGGCGGCCTGCTGGGCGGCGGCCTTGTCCTCGCCCTTGGCCAGCTTGCTGTAGCGGCGCTTGAGCTGTCGCTCGCGGATATCGCCGATCCGCATCTTGAAGCGGTACACGCCGGTATCGGCGTGGGCCTTGGTCAGCACGTCGATGGCCTCGTTCTCGTAGCCCTCGTCCTCGATGCGGGTCAGGGCGTCGACCAGGCCGGTGATCTTGCCGGCGACGGTGGGCTCGGCCTCGTAGGCGGCGCGGGCCTTGCGGATCTGGCCCTCGAGGAAGCCCTCGTCGGCGCTGAGCTGGTCCTGCTTGAGCAGCTCGATCTGCTTGTCCATGTCCTTGACGGACTTGGTGAACGAGCCCTCCTGGTCGTATCGGCCCTTCTCGATGGTGGCCTGGGCGGAGACGTTGCGCATCATGTTCTGCAGCTCGCCGTTGCTCGGGTCGAGGTTGAGGGCGGCCTGGCAGGCGGTGACGGCCTCGGGCCAGAGCTTCATGTCGGTGTAGGTCTGGGCCAGGAAGCCGTAGACCTCCTTGCTGGGCTTGGGCAGGGCGCGGTTGAGCTCGTAGAGGCACTTGCCGGCCCAGCGGGCGACGTCGGGCCACTGGCCGGCCTTGGCGGCCTGCACGATGAGGCGCCAGTAGCTCATATCGCCGGGGTCGCGGCTCATGAGCCACTCGGCGTTGTGCAGGGCCAGGTCGGGGGTCTTGCCGCCCTTGCGTTTCATCTTGTCCAGGAAGCCCGCGCTCTTGCCGCCGGAGGCCTTGCGGCGCAGGGCGACCTCGCGGAGCTTCTCGTGGCCCCGCTCGACGGCCTGGGGTTCGCGGTTGATGCCCTGGAGGTACATCTCGATGGCGTAGTCCCAGTTGCCGGTCTCGGCGACCTGGGCGGCGCGGTCGAAGAAGGGCTTGCTCTTGGCGGCCTGTTCATCGCTCATAGTCGGACTCCGGCTGAGGCAAGAGGACACCCGGTCGGCCCCGCACATCGGGACCGGGCCGGGGCAGCATGCACAGTGTACACCAAAATCGCTCAGGGTGCCAAGGTCTGGCTCAGGGCGGCAAACTGGGCGGGGGCAACCTGTTCGGGCCGCTGGTCGCCGTCGATGCCCACCGAGGCCAGAGCGGCCGAGAAGGTCGCGTCATCCCACGGGCTGCCCCGGCGTCGGCCGACCGAGCCGATCCGCTTGCGCCGCTGGCCGAAGCAGGCCGTCAGCACCGCCGAGAGCGCCCGCGGGTCGGGCCCGGCGTCGGCGAGGCGCACGTCGATCCGCATCATCCGGCTGGTGACCGTCGGGCGGGGCCAGAAGGCCTCCGGCGGCAGCAGCGGGCCCAGCGTCGCCTGGCCGTAGAGGGCCACCATCACGCTCACCGGCCCGTAGGCACCCGAGCCGGGCCCCGCCACCAGACGCTCGGTCACCTCCCGCTGCACGGTGAAGGTGAGGCTCTCGAAGCGGACCGGCGCGTCCTCGTGGCCCGGCCGACCCAGCAGCAGGCACTCGACGATCAGCGAGGTGGCGATGTTGTAGGGCAGGTTGCTGACGAGCTTGGCCGGCCCGTCGCCCAGGCCCGCCAGCGTCTCCAGCACGGCCGGGGCGATGCGGTGCTTGCCGGCCAGGGCGTCGGTGTGCAGCAGGTGGAAGCGTTCGTGGTTGCCCAGGCGGTCGCGCAGCAGGCCGGCCAGGCCGCGGTCGATCTCCACGGACAGCACCTCGGCCCCGGTCGCCAGCAGCTCTTCAGTTAGCGTGCCGGTGCCCGGGCCGACCTCCAGCACCCGCTGGAGCGGGCCCGGCTCGGCCAGGGCCACCAGCCGGCCCAGCAGGTTGTGGTCGACCATGAAGTTCTGGCCGAACATCCTCTGCGGGCTCAGCCCGGCCGAGGCCAGCATCGCACGAATTTCCGTCAGTGTCTGGGGCATGGGCCTTCCTGGGCGTTTTCATCCATTCTACGACTGTCGATCCGGGCGGAGGCGGGTAGCCCAGAAGGTGGGGCTCCGCTGACGCTGTGCCCCAGCCTACGAAGACGGCCGGCCCGTAGGCTGGGGCGCAGCGGAGCGGAGCCCCACCTTTGCGCTCACGCCAGGGCCTCGTGCAGGGCCGCGCGGGCGAGCAGGCGGGTGGAGTCCAGCGTCGGCAGGGGGCAATCGTCGGGGCGGACCAGCAGGGGGATCTCGGTACAGCCCAGCACGGCCGCCTGGGCCCCGCGGACGGCGAGGCCCTCGATCACCTCATTGAAGTAGAGCCGGCTCTGCTCGGGGAACTGTCCGTAGACGAGCTGGCCGAAGATGATGTCGTCGATCCGCTGCCGCTCGTCGGCCGAGGGGGTGAGCGCCTCCACGCCAGCCGGCGCCAGCGCGTCGGGGTAGACCGGGCCCTCCATGAGGTACTTCGTGCCCAGCACGCCGACGGCCCGGAAGCCGCGGGCGCTGGCGGCCTGGGCGACGACCCGCCCGATGTGCAGCCAGGGGATCGGCGAGTCCGGCTCGACCAGGCCGAACGCCTGGTGGATCGTGTTGTCCGGGCAGATGGCCAGCTCGGCGCCGATCTGCGCCAGGCGCCGGGCCGAGTCCAGCATCAGCCGGGCCACGTTCGCCCAGTCGCCGTTGCGGATGGCGGGCATGTAGGTGCCCAGCGGGTGGCTGTGCAGGCTGATGGGCGGGTGCATGTGCTCGCCCATGAGCGGGGCGGCCTCGGCGGAGATCGTACGGTAGCACAGGGCGGCCCCCTCGGTGCTGCAGGCGACGATGCCGATATGTCGGGCCATGGTGCGTCCTTTCAACCTGTTCCCGGGGCCCTGGGGGGCGACTGGGGCTTGCATTCGATTCCGTCTGCGAGCATCATCTCCGATCGGCACGGCCCGTCAAGGATTCGCCCCGAATGGAGAGCCCTCATGCGCTACGGCTGGTTTGACGACGAGAATCGCGAGTACGTCATCGACAACCCCCAGACGCCCACCTCGTGGGCGAACTACCTCAGCTCGGACGACTACTGCGGGCTGATCAGCAACAACGCCGCCGGCTACGCGTTCCACCGCTCCAGCAAGACCGGCCGACTGCTGCGCATGCGGTTCAACAGCGTGCCCACCGACCGGCCCGGGCGGTACATCTACATCCGCGACGAGGCCGACGGCGACTACTGGTCGGCCAGCTGGCAGCCCGTGGCCAAGCCGCTGGACCAGTACCAGAGCGTCTGCCGCCACGGCCTGGGCTACACGACCTTCGAGGCCCGCTACCGCGACATCGCCAGCCGATATCGCGTCTTCGTGCCCATCGACAAGCCGATGGAGTTCTGGGAGGTCTGGCTGACCAACGAGTCGGATCGGTCTCGCGAGCTGTCGCTGTTCAGCTACGCCGAGTGGTGCTTCTGGGAGATGAGCCAGGACCTGACCAACTTCCAGTACATCCTCTACACCTGCCGCATGGGCTTCGCCGACGACACGGTCGACTACACGCTGCGGCTGTGGCCCTTCCGCGAGCCCAAGGCCTTCATGACCAGCGTCCTGCCGGTCGAGAGCTTCGAGACCGACCGCGAGGAGTTCATCGGCCTCTACCGCCACGAGGGCACGCCCCAGGCCGTCGAGGCCGGGCGGTGCAACGGCACGCTCGCCATCGGCGGCACGCCGTGCGGGGCCCTGCAGAACCGCATCACGCTGGCCCCGGGCGCGACGAAGCGGGCCCTGTTCATCGTCGGCGTCGGCGACGCGAAGACCGCCGGCCAGCAGGCCCGGCAGCGCTACGCCGACCCGGCCGAGGTCGAGCGCGAGTTCGCCCGCGTCCGTGAGGTCTGGAGCGATCGGCTCAGTTCGCTGCAGTGCCGCACCCCCTCGGGGCTGGTCGACTCGATGGTGAACGTCTGGAACGCCTACCAGAGCCAGACCACGCTGCACTGGTCGCGGTCGGCGAGCTTCAACGAGGCCGGCGGGCGCGACGGCCTGGGCTACCGCGACAGCCACCAGGACACCCTCGGGGCCGTCCATGCCCAACCGAAGCGCGTCCACCAGCGGCTGGTGGAACTGCTGCGGGGCCAGCTGGCCGACGGCTCGGCCATGCACCACCTCTCGCCGCTGGAGTGGACGCAGGGGCCCCACAACGTGCCCGCGCCGGCCACGGTCTTCAGCGACGACCACCTGTGGATGCTGCTGTCGGTGCCCGCCTACATCCGCGAGACGGGCGACTGGAGTTTTTTAGACGAGAAGATTCCCTATGCGGACCGCGGCGAGGCCACCGTCTACGAGCACCTCAAGCAGGCCCTGGAGTTCTCGTGGACCAAGAAGGGCCCGCATGGCCTGCTGCTGGGTCTGTCGGCCGACTGGAACGACTGCCTCAACCTCAAGGGCCAGGGCGAGAGCCTCTTCTCCACCGAGCTGTACCTGGTGGCGCTGAACGCGATGATCGACCTGGCCACCCGGCGGGGCCGGGCCGGCGACGCCGAACACTTCGAGCCCTACCGCCGGGCCATCCGCCAGGCCATCGACACCCACGCCTGGGACGGGCAGTGGTTCCTCCGCGGCTACCTCGACAGTGGCCGGGCCATCGGCAGCCAGTCCAGCGAGCAGGCCAAGATCTTCCTCAACTGCAACACCTGGGCCGTCCTGGCCGAGGCCGCCGAGCCCGAAAAGCTCCGCCAGGCCATGGACGCCGTCCACCAGCACCTGGCGACCGAGAACGGCCTGGTGCTGTGCGACCCGGCCTACACCGAGCACGACGCCGAGATCGGCGCCATCACCACCTTCCCCGGCGGGCTGAAGGAGAATGGCGGCATCTTCTGCCACGCCAACACCTGGGGTGTCGTCGCCGAGGCCATGCTCGGGCGCGGCGAGCGGGCCTTCGAGTACTACCTGGCCTACCTGCCGGCCGCCAAGAACGACTCGGCCGACCGCTACACCATGGAGCCCTACGTCTACAGCCAGTTCATCACCGGCAAGGACCACCCGCACAAATTCGGGCGGGCGCGGAACAGCTGGCTGACGGGCACGGCCTCGTGGAGCTACGTCGCCGTCACCCAGTACATCCTGGGCATCCGCGCCGACTACGAGGGCCTGCGGATCGACCCGTGCATCCCGGCCGCGTGGGACGGCTTCGAGATCACCCGCCGCTTCCGCGGGGCGAGCTACCGCATCACCGTCCGCAACCCGCGGCACGTGTGCAAGGGCGTGGCGAGCCTCACCGTCAACGGCCAGTCCATCGAGGGCAACCTCGTCCCGCCGGCCCCCGAGGGCGCCGAGGTCGCCGTCGAGGCCGAGCTGGGCTGACCGGGACGCAGGCCCAGGTCGCCCCGGCAGGGCCGTCCGGATCTACGGGCTCGCCGGTACGTAAAAGGGTCCGGGTGCCGTGGCTACGGCGTTTGTAGCCACGTCTTCTGAGGCTTGGAGGGTGGAACGGGGCGGATGCCTGTCCCCAGGCACCCGCCCCTGCATCGGAGAGGGTGAGGTCCCCGACGGGGCGAACCGCCGTGGCTACAAACGCCGTAGCCACGGCATCCGGCGATTGCGGGCCTTGCTCGGCTGCGGTATGCTGCCGGGCTTTAGCGGTCCGCCGGGCGTAACGCCTGACTGAGCCATCACGATTCCGCGACAGCGGCGGGTGCACAGCCCGCCGCTTCCGCGCGCCGAAGACGCGGCCGGTGCCGGCGGCGCCTGGGTGCCCCGGGCAAGCCGCAGGCTCGCCCGGCCGGGGCGGGATGGGGGCCGCCCGGCAACCGCCTCCGCCCTCGACCGGGCGAGCGGTGCTGACGCCCCGCTTGCCGGGGGCACCCCGCCATACATCCGGTGGGCAAGCGGTGTCGTCCCGGGCATGCCTGGGGTGTTGCCGCGGACGGCCCAGTCCTGCAGGCCGGACGCAGTCCGGCTGGGGAAAGAGGCCCGGTGCGGCGCTTCTTTCCAGCCGGACTGCG
>JAWLCG010000283.1:0-6801 GCA_041687295.1 Phycisphaerae bacterium
CCGGGCATGGCCTGGAAGGGCCTGGCCGGGCCATCGTCGAGGGTAATCCGCTGGGCGACCTGGCCGGTGTCGCGCTGGATGAGCCAGCCGCTCGCCGACAGGCGCGGCAGGGCCGGGCGAACCAGCACCACCAGGTGGCGGGCCGTCACGACCGGCGGGCAGTCCGCCACGGCCAGGGCCGTCTGGGGGGTCTCCAGCGGCGTGGTCCATCGCACCCGGCCCGTGGCCAGGTCGACAGCCTGCAGCGACCGGGCGGGCATCACGGGGCCACCCTGGCCGCCGGCGTGCACCGCCCCCAGGGGCCGACTGAGCAGGTAGAGCGTCTCGCCGGCGAAGCGGGCCCAGGCCGGCTCGGACAGGCCCGGGGTGGCCTGGCTGGGCTGGGGCACCGCGACCCGCGCGACCGGCTGGGCCGGGCCGCCCAGGGCGTAGGCGTGGACCGCCTTGGCGCCGTCCCGGCCGTTGGCGCGGGCGGTCAGGGCGGCGTGGCGGTCGCTGACGGCGAGCAGCCCGGCCCCCTCGGGCCGAACGGCCACGGCCCAGCTCTTGTGCAGCACGCGGGCGTTGCCCTGACGGCGAAGCTCGTGGAGGCTCAGCTCGACGGCCTCGGCCTCGCCGGGGTCCTCTCCGCGTCGGCCCTGCATCACGACGAGTCGGCCATCGGGCGTCAGGGCGGCGTGGGCGTGCGTGGTGGAAAACAGCGGCCGACCCCGGTTGGCCATGTCGTACACGGCCACGAGGGGCGGCTGAGTGTGCGGCACGCGTTGGATGGTCCGCGGCGGGCCCGCCTGGCCGTCGTGCAGGCCGGTCTGCACCAGCAGCAGGCCGTTGACGGCCTGCAGGCGGAGGGTGCCCGGGTCGGTGGTGGCCTGCTTGTCCAGCTCGATCATCCAGCCGCGTCGGCCCAGGGCGGCGTCCAGGCCGTGCAGCTTGCCCGTGCCGGCCTCCAGGACGACCAGCCAGTCGCCCTGGCCGTGCAGCAGCGCCGCCTGGTCGATGCTGAAGGTCGCGAAGCTCCGCTGGCGGACGGGCTGGCCGGTGCGGACGTCCAGGACCGTCAGGCCGAACGGGTCGGCCACGATGAGCTTGCTCCGGTCGGTCGAGAGCTGCGCGACGAGGCGGTCGGCGTTGGGCGCCAGCGAGTCACCGCGGCGGGGTCGGGCTCGGCCCTTGGCCAGGCGGTCGGCCTGCAGGTGGGTGCGGGCCCGCCAGAGGATGCCCTGGCCCTCGACGAACAGGTCGCGCTGCAGGTCGAGGCAGAGGACCGTGTCGCCCTCGAGCAGGAACACCCGCGGGCCGAGGCGGACGGGCTGGCCCTCGCCGTCGCGGAGGACCTCGATGCCGTCGCGGCGGATTGCGTAGAGTTCGTGCAGCGGCGGGCGGAGCAGGCCCGCCCCGTCGTTCTCAATGGCCGGGGCCGTGCCGCCGCGCTGGATCAGCGCCCGCAGGGCCTCGACCGTGCCGTCGAAGTCGCCGAACTTCACCCGGCGGGCGGCGTCCATGGCCTCGAGCTCGGGCAGGTGGACGTAGCGGGCGAGGGTGGGGTTGAGCCGCAGCTGGATGAGGGCCTGGGCCGCCCGGGCGGTGGCGGCCAGGGGGCTGTCGGGGCGGTTGCGGAGGTCGGCCAGCAGGCGGTCGGCCTCGTAGAGCGGGTCGGCCTGGACGGGCGAGGCGGCGACGGCGCGGCGGTAGAGCATCTCGGCGGCGGCCAGCAGCAGGTCGTCGGCCCACTGGCTGTGCGGGTATCGCTCGGCCGCCTGGCGCAGGGCGTCGGGGTTGCCGGTGGCCTGCCCGTCGGCCAGGGCCTTGCGGGCCAGGGCGTCGAACTCGCCGTAGACGTCCGGGCCGTAGAGCTCGATGAGCCGCTCGACGTGGCGCTGGCCCAGGCGGGCGCCCCGCTCGGGCGTCAGGCGGCGCTCGTCGACCCACTCCAGCGCGTCGGTGCCGATGGCCACGTCGCGGACCTCGGCGTCGGGGAAGGCCTCGGCCAGCTGCTGGGCGGCGCGGACGGCCAGGGCGGGCTGGCCGGCCCGCTCCTCCAGGCGCATCAGGCGGACGAGCATCTCGCCCCGCTCGGCTGGCGTGCGGGCGAGCTGGCGGGCCTGCTCGTAGTGGCCCCGGCGGACGGCGAGGTCGTCGGCGGCATGGCCCTGAAGCAGGTGCAGCCGATAGAGCGACGCCAGCACCCGCTGGGCCTGGGGCTTGTCGTCGGCGGCGCTGGCGGCCTGGGCGGCGGCGGCCAGGTCGGCGGCGGCGCGGTCGAGGCGGCGGGCGTCCAGCGAGAGCCCGGCCCGCTCGAGCAGCAGGACCACCCGCTCGGCCGGCTCGGCCGCGTCCACCCGCCCGGCCAGCAGGCGGTAGGCCTCGTCGTACTCCATGTACATGCACACCGTGGCGGCGTTGGCGGCCAGCAGCTTGCCGCCCGCGCTGACCAGGTGGCCCAGCAGGGCCTGCGGCGCCGCCAGGGGGCGGATCTCCAGGGCGTACGCCTCGCCGGGCCGAAGGCTCACGCGGACCATCCGGTCGCGCCCGGGGGCGAGGATGGCCTCGGGCGTCACCGCCGGTCGGCCGAGGATGTCGTGTCCGTTGGTGAACTTCCACAGCTCGCGCCCGTCGCGGGCGTCCAGGACGTACAGGTCGGGCCCGCTGAGCAGCACCCGCCCGGCGTCCAGGGCCGAGAGCTGCTGCTGGCCCTGGGCGTCGAGCTGCCACTCGACGGTGCCGTCGGCGGTGCTCAGGGCCAGGACGGCCTCGCTGTCGGCGGGCCGGGCGATCAGGGCGGTGCCCGTGACGATCAGCGGGTTGGCCGTCGGGCCCCACTCGGCCGACTCGGGCTCGGCGACGGCCCGGGGCCGGCGGAGGCGGCGGTCGGGGGCCTCCAGCGTCGAGGGGTACTGGTACGCCCAGAGCGCCTGGCCGGTGTCGGCGGCGTAGGCGGCGACCAGGCCGGCGTTGGTGGTCACGAAGACCCGCCCGGCCGAGACCGCCGGCGGACTGGCGCACTCGAGCCCCAGCAGCTGCCAGGGCCCGTTCTGGGGCCCGATGGGCGGGGCCTGGCCGATCAGGGCCTTCCATCGCAGCGCGCCGGTGGCGGCTTCGAGGCAGGCGAGGTAGTACGACTCGGTGTAGCGGACGACGGCGTAGAGCCGTCCCGCGGCCCAGGTCGGCGGGCCCAGGAACGTGCCGCCCCGCAGCAGCGGGTCGTCGCCCTGGCCCAGCCCCAGTTCCCAGAGCAGCTTGCCCTGGGCCGGCAGGCTCAACGCCACCAGCAGCGAGCCGGGGGTGACGTTCTGCTGGTCGGGGCCCATGAAGCTCGGCAGCAGCGGCGGCAGGAAGCCGGCCACCGCGTAGACCGCGTCGGGCCCGGCCGAGACGGCCGCCCGGCCCAGGTCGCCCGCGGTCGCCAGCCCGCCGGAGAAGGGCCCGAACCGCTGCGCGAGCTGGCCCTCGCGGTGCAGCGGCAGCTCGAGGCTGCGCCAGACCATCTCGCCGGTCAGCACGTCGTGGGCGCGGATGCATTCGGCGTCGCGCCAGATCGCCAGCCCCTCGGCCAGCACGACGTGGGTCACCGGCGGCACCAGCTGGCGCTGGGACTCGCGGCCCGGCTGGGGGCCCTGCACCCAGTACCAGCCCTCTTCGAAGTCGGGCGGCCCCTCGGGCCGGGCCACCGGCTGGGGACGCCGGGCGCCCGGGGCCGACCCCTGCCCGGTCAGGGCGGCGACGGCGGCCAGGCGCTCGTCGGGCTCGGCGGGATAGCTCCAGCGGCTCAGCAGCGCCCCGGCGACGGGGGGCTGAATGGCCTGGCCATCGGCGCTGCCCGCCAGGCCGGGCCAGTCCTGCCCGACGGGGCGGGCGTCGTACGCCTCGGGGCGCGGCGTCTGCGTCACCGAGCGGGCGAAGGCCAGGACGTTCTGCTCTTGGCCGGCGAGGGGGGCGACGGCATCGGCGTACCGGTCGCGCAGCTCGGCCAACGCCGCGTCGCGCGAGGCCGGCACGCCCGCCCAGTGCCACGCCAGCGCCGCCCGCGCCAGCAACACCGGCCGGTCCAGCGAGCCGGGTGTCGTGCGGTCCAGCGCCTGCTGCCACAGCCGCCCCGCCTGGGCGAACTGCCCGGCATCGAAGGCCAGCCCCGCCAGCGCGTCCAGGGCCCGGTCGCCCCAGGAGCTGTGGAAGTACTCCGCCACCACCCGCCGGAGGGTCGGCGCGTCGAGCTCGGCGAGCCCCTGGCGGTAGAGCCGCTCGGCCTGGGGGTCGTAGAGCTGGCGGTAGAGCGCCAGCGGCTCGGGCCCCAGCCGGGCGATGCGATCCTGGGCCACCCGCGCCAGCGACGTGTACCGCCGCGCGTCGACGGGCTGGAGGGTCTGTCGGCCCTGGACGAGGAGGATCTGGTAGGCCTTGACCGCCTCGAGCCGCTGCCCGTCGGCCAGCAGGGCGTCGGCCTGCGCGAGCCAGTGGTTCTGGTCCTCGTTGACCGGCACCAGCGGCATCGGCGCCGACTGCGCCGCCGCCAGAGCCGGCAGGGCCAGGGCGAGCCACAGCGACAGCCTCCATGCTCGTGCCCTGCGGGCCATGCGTTTCGCCTCGTGCGGGAAGGTACGTCCAGAGCGCCCCGGGCGGCGCCGTCCAAACCGGCCCGGCTCCACCGGCCAGGGCGGGCGGGGCCCAAACGCCATCATACGACCCAGGGGCCGACGAATCCAGCGTTCGGCCCCAACCCTCCGACGTTCCAGACGATGCGAAAGTTCCCCCGCGACAGGCCGCACGCGACGGCGCGCTATGGAGTGCGGCGAAGAATTCGCCGCTTTGGCTTGGTCCGCGGTCCAGGTGCGGCGCTCGAGTCCGCCGAGAGAAGGCAAAAATCCACGCGGTCGAATTGTCGGATAGGCTCACAAACGCCGTAGCCACGGCACCTGGGCGCAGAGTAAGCCAAAGCGGCGTCAAGGCCGCCGCACTCCATACTGCGCTCGTGCCCTGGGCCGAGAGCTATAGGAGTTGCTCGCCGGGGAGGGGCACGTGGGCGCCGATCTGGGTCTGGCCGGGCTGGGAGTGGATCTCCAGTCGGCCGCCGACGGCCTGGACGCGCTCGTGCATGTTACGAAGGCCCAGCCCGCCGTCGGTCGTGACCGGGTCGAAGCCCTGCCCGTCGTCGCAGACCGTCAGGGCGACCTGCCGCGGGCCGACCAGCGAGAGGTGCACGTCGATCCGCCGGGCCTGCCCGTGCCGCACGGCGTTGCTGACGGCCTCCTGGGCGATGCGAAACAGGGCGACCTCCACGTGCTCGCTGAGCCGCTGCTGGCACAGCGGCGGGTCGCAGAGGATCTGCCCGTCCAGGCCCGCCTCGCGGATGTGCCGCTCGAGCCCGACCAGGGCGGCCGGCAGACCCATCCGCTCCAGCGCGGGCGGGTAGAGGTCGTAGCAGATGTCGCGGATCTCACGCAGAATGGCGTCGACCTGCCGCACGGCCCGGCTCAGCCGTTCGGGCTGGCTGGCCTGCTGCTGCTCGCTCACCAGCCGCTGGAGCGTCAGGCTCAGCACGACCAGCTCCTGAGCGACCGAGTCGTGCAGGTCGCGGGCGACGCGGCGGCGCTCCTCCTCGCGGGCCTCCAGCAGCTTCTGGTGGGCGCGGCGAAGCTCGTCCTTCACCTGGCGCAGCTCCGTCACGTCGTGCCCGATGGCCTGGATCTCCTCGACCTGCCCGTCGGGGCCCAGCAGGGCGTAGTCCTCCCACTCCAGCCAGCGCCACCCCTGCGGCGTCTGGCTGCGGACGCTCAGCACGGCCCGGTGCGGGGGGTTGCCCAAGGCGTCGATCGTCCGCTGCGCCTGGTGCCAGTCTTCGTGATGAAACAGCGGCGCCAGGGCGGCCCCGACCAGCTCATCGCGCGCCTTGCCGAACAGCCGACAGCAGGCCTCGTTGGCGAAGGTGACCTCAAGGCGATGGCTGAAGCGCAGGACCAGCTCGATCCGGGAATCGACCACCCCCTGATACCATTGGGATGCCCGCCGAAGCGCCGCCAACGCATGACGGCCCTCCTCGGCCTGCTGGGCCAATTCGGCCACCCGGGCGCGGAGGGTGTGGATCTCTGCCCCCAGGGCATCAAAAAAATCACCTGTGGCCAAGGCTGACTCTCCTTGCACCGCCCCGAAATGAAACCCCCCACCCCCTCCGTCAATTCTTATTCTACCGCGACTTTCGCAAATGGGAAGACACTTCGGGCCCGCCAGGCGAAAGAAATGCCGTGGCGGGCCCGAAAATACTTGCGGCCCAAGGGTTCACCGATTGAACTGGCGTCACCCTTTCGCTCGACCTGTACCCAGGATACCGGCCCAAGGTGCCAACGTTTTGTCACCGCTCCATGGCCATCAGCCGGGCGACGCGCGCTTCCACGGGCGGGTGGGTCATGAACAGCTTGGCCATGTGGCGGCCGGTGAAAGGCTGCACGATGAACAGGCCACTCTGTGCGTCGGGCACGGCCAGGGGGATTCGGCTGCTGCCGTGGTGGAGCTTCTCCAGGGCCCGCGCCAGGCCGCGCGGCGAGCCGACCAGCTCGGCGCCGTAGCGGTCGGCCTCGAACTCGCGCGAGCGGCTGATGGCCATGCGGATCAGCCCGGCGGCGATCGGGGCCATGATCAACATCAGAAGCGCGCCGAGCGGATTGCGGGTGCTGTCGCGCCCGCCGAAGAAGATGAACATGTACGACAGGTAGGAGATAGCCATGCCCATGACGGCCGCGATGGTGCTGATCAGCACGTCGCGGTGGCGGCCGGGCGCCACCGCGTGGGCGCGGGCGCCGGCGAGCGCCG
>JAWLCG010000284.1:0-6688 GCA_041687295.1 Phycisphaerae bacterium
GCTGCCGCCGCTCGCGCTTCCACTCGGCCAGCAACCAGGCCGCCAGGGCCTCGCTGCGCCGCCGGCGGTCCATCTCGGGCTTGTCCTCCACGGCCACGTCGAACTCCCAATCGCCCACCCGCTCGGGCGCCTCAGGCAGTGCCACCATCCAGAGATCCTCCTTGAGAGATGCCCGGGCGGGCCCGGCGCGGGACGATGCCCGCGCCGGGCCCTTCACCGCCGCCGTCAGCCCTACGCCTGGCCCTTGCTGCGCACCGCCGCCCGCGGGTCGGCCAGGGCGGCCCCGAAGTCGTGGTACACCCGCCAGGCCACTGCCAGGCGTTCCACGGACTGATCGAGCCCGAAGAACTCCACCGTTGGCGTCTGCTTGCCGTGCAGGAACGCCACGATCATCGGCACCGCGGTGGGCTTGGTGAACAGGTACCAGTGCCTGCTGCTGGCGGCCGAGCCGAACTTGACGGCGTTGCTCAGCCGCGGCTCCACCTCCAGGTTCACCGCCCTCCGCACGCTGTTGCCCGTCGGCACGTCCTCGGCCCGCTGGACGTACTCCGACTCCAGCAGCATCCGGGCGGTCGGCTCCAGCTCCGGCGTCACCAGCAGCGTCGCTGGCCGCAGGTCCAGGTCGTTGCCCTCCTCGTCGCGCTGCGTCCGCATCAGAGCGATGGCCCGCGCCAGCGCCTCGATGGTCAGCGCGCTGTCGGCCCCGTCCATGTAGTTGCCGTTGCCGACGCTGAAGAACCCGCCCGCGTTGTCCAGCAGCACCTCGTAGGCCAGGTCGGACACCTTCCGCATCGCCATGCGGCCGTAGCTGGCGGCGGCCTCCTCGAACACCGACAGGTCGTCGTTGACGAGGTCCCGCCTGTCGATGCTGAGCATCTTGCCGAAGGTGTCCACCGCGTACGACACCAGCGCCTCGCCCGCGCCGCCGTGGCGAAGCTCACCGCCCGGGGCCACCTGCTCCAACTGCCCGGTCCACGTCGGCCGAATGGCGGTGTTGGGCTTGAAGTCGTTCGTGCTGCGGATCGCGCAGAACGCCCGCCACGAGGCCGGCGTCTCGTTGTAGCTGTCCAGCAGCACCTTGTTGGCCGCGTTGCCCAAGGCCGTCGGCAGCGACATCGTGGACAGCGCCGCCTTCACCAGCTCCATCCGGCTCGTGGGCGCCTCCCGCCCGTCCATCTGCAGGGCGGCCCGGCACAGGTCGATCATGCTGGTCGCGCCCAGCCGCTCGGCCTGCTCCATCGCCATCGGGCCCAGCGCCCGCTCGCCCAGACCGATGTGACCCATGTGCGTCAGCAGCGCGGCTTCGAGGACGCTGCCCGTGGCGACGGCCGGCTCGCTACGCCAGGTCACCGGCGGCTTCGGCCTGCCGGCCCGCAGCACCTCGAGCTCCGTGCGGTTCTCGTCCCAGCCCTCCTCGATGGCGCGGGCCTGGATCTGCGGGTGCCGCTCCCCGCAGATGGCCGCGATGTTCGCCACGCGCCGCCCCTCGTCCGTCTGCTCCCGCCCCTGAACGTCCTGCACCTGAGCTTCCACAGTCTCCTCCTTGTTCCTTGAGGCCGCGATGGAGACGGCCGTGCCGCCGTCGCAGCCGATGCCCACCACCGACACTTCCCGCAGTCGGCCCTTCGTGACGAGCACCAGCCCGCCCGCCGGGGCCTCGATCTCCCGTCCGTTCACCGCCGCCCGCTGGCCCGCCCGCAGGGCCCGCCGCTCAAGCACCTCCACGCCCACGCTGGCCTGCCAAGGAAAGCCGTTCTTCGAGGCGTCCACGATCTCCCGCGCCGCCGCCGTGGTGGCCGAGATCGAGCCGGTCACCACCAGCCGGTGCTCCCGCACCTCGGCCTGCCCGTGGCCCACGACGCCCCGGCGGCTGGAGTCGTGGTCCGAGAGGATCGCCACGCCGCCCGAGGCGTCCAGCCCGGCCAAATCGATCACCACATCCCCCCAGCCCGGCACCCGCATGATCCCGCCCGTATAGGCCACGATGGCCACCGAGGGCAGCCTGCGCATGTCCACGGCCGCCTCGAGCCGAAGACCCTCCATCACCTGCACGTCCGTCATCAATGCTGCTCCTTGTCGCGCTTCTCGAAGTGCGTCCGCATCGCCGTCACCAGGGCCTTGCGCTGGGCCCGGCGCGACTCGTCCACGAGCTGCTCCAGCAGGGCCTCGGCCACCTCGTCCATCACCTGGCCCCGCTCGTAGAGCCGGATGGGCAGGTAGTCGGCCATCGCCGCCCGCAGCGGCCCCTCCCGCGTCTCGGCCAGGCGATCCATCGTCGCGTCGGCGTCCAGCCCATCCAGCAGGCGCCGGGCCCGCTCGTCCAGATCCCACCGCCGCCCGGCCGCGTCCACCTCGGCCTGCAGCTCCCAGACGGTCTTCTTCTCGTCGTGCCGCCCGGGCAGCCAGTACCGCATCCGCTCGAGCTGCATGCCGAAGTCGATCACCCTCTGCACTTCCCATACCAGCCGGTTGCCCTCCTTGTCGGGCATATCCATGTGCCCATGCCGAATGCAGTAGTCGAAGTGCTTGCGCGTGGCGCGGTAGCCCAGCCCCGCCAGCATCCGGAAGGCCGCCTCCGTCTCCAGGGGGAAGGCGTACTCGTACCGCCCGCCCGAGCGCCGGCGGATCGCCTCCACGTACCGCTCGATCTGGTGCCGCATCCGCCGCCGGCCGATCTCCAGCCAGTCCCTGGCCCCGCCGGGCCCGCCGAAGTACGCCCCGGCCTCCAGGTCCTCCCGGCCCACCGTGGGCCGATCCCGCTGCTCCGTCATCGCAACCTCCTTCCCGCGGCCATGCCGCATGTACGCCTATGATAGCACCGCATATGCGGTATACCGTGGCCAAAAAAGAAAGGCCGGGCCGAACGTTCCGTATCTGTACCCTCGGCCGCTACGGCCTCACCCGCACTGCCCCCGTCATTAGTTACCTATGCCGTCCGCAGCCCAGCGCTCCGGTAAATCCGCCGGAATTCTGCCCGGCATAGGGTTATTTGCCGCAGAGGGCTCCGGATCGGGGACGAAGTTGGGAATTCGTCAGAAAAACTTCCGGAGGGTCCCTCTACTGTTCTTTTTCTGCGGCAGGGGCGGTTTCGTTACAGGAATTCCGCCCACTATGCTTATTGCCGCACCCCCTCCGGATTTAGCGGGGAATCCGGGGGCCCGGCGAAGAAAGTTCCAGATGTGGAACTTTCTGCTCTGCGGGGGCCCTTCATTGGTTACCTATGCCGTCCGCAGCCGGGCGCACCGGCGAATCCTCCTCAACCTGTTACTTCCGCAAGACGCCCGAATGTGTCCCGCCGGAATCCCCGGAAAGCTCGATTGACGCCGCTGTCGGCCCGTGTTACCCTCTGCCCATCGGCCCGCAGGTGGGGTTGTACGTCCAGTTCGCGGCGCGGGCCAAAAGCCAGTCAATGCTGGGGTTCCGATGGGCGACGACAGCGCAACGCGTACGGGCAACGACGGCTCGACAGCCGCGCAGCCGCCCGTCTACGAACACCTGCACCAGCACGGCCCGCTGGCCATCATGCACCTGTTCAACGGCCCGCCGGAGGCCATCCCCCGCTACGACCTGGCCGAGATGAACCTCATCTGCGCCTTCGGCCTGCCCGGCACCGAGGACATGGACATGGGGGCCATGCTGCGGCTGCTCGACACTTGGGCCAGCCGCGTGGCCGTGTTCACCCGGCAGAACCGCCCGCTGTTCGAGTCGGGCCGCCTGGGCTTCGAGTCGCTGGCCGAGTACCAGGTCGGCTCGATGATCCACGTCGTCACCCGCGAGTTCGGCGTCCGCTACAATCCCGAGCGGATGGCCGATCCGGACAACTTCAGCGACCCGGCCGACACCTTCATCCACGGCATCCTCGGCCCGCGTCGCATGGGCACCTGCGCCTCCCTGCCGGTGCTGTTCACGGCCCTGGGCCGCCGGCTGGGCTACCCGCTCAAGCTGGTGGAGGCGCCGGGGCACCTGTTCTACCGCTGGGACGAGCCGGGCCGGCGGTTCAACGTCGAATACCACGAGCAGGGCATGAATTGCCTGCCCGATGAGCACTACCGCCAGTGGCCCCAGCCTTGGCCGCCGGCCCTCCTCGAGCAGGAGCGACGGCACCCGACGTACCTGATCTCGCTGACGCCGCGGCAGGAGTTGGCCCTGTGCGCTACCTTGCGGGCCCAGAGCCTGGACTACGTCGGCGGCCGGCGACACGAGGCCGCCAGCACCATGCAGGTGGCCCATCGCCTCTGGCCGTCGCATCGCAACGGCGTCTGGATGAACCATCTCGTCACGAAAGCCCGTTACCCGGAGCGCGACTTCCCGTCGCTGCCGTGCGAGCAGACGGCTGGCCGGGCCGTCGTGCAGGAAGCCGCCCGGCAAGGGCTCCTGCAGCCGGCGGCCGCCATTCGACAGCAGAGAGGCTGAAAGGGGATACCATGGTTACAGGCACTGCAAAGAACACGACTTACAGCACAGGACCCGAAAGCGACCAGGGAAGCCACATGGCCTACCCTCGGCCTCGCCACTATGACCCGAACGTCGGGCGTTTCACGCGGATGGACGGCTTTCCCGGCGTCCTCTCGGAACCGCTGTCACTGCACAAGTACGTCTACTGCAACAACGACCCCATCAACCGCGTCGACCCAAGCGGCAACTTCAGCCTGACACACCTTGCGATATCGACTGGCATTGGCGCAGCACTTGGAGGAATTGCTGGCGGAACTTACGCGCACATCACCAACCAAAGCATCTGGAAGGGTGCTTTGGTTGGTGCTGGACTAGGCGCTGTTGCGGGGGCGAGCCTATATATGCTCTGGGCCGGTGTCTCAAGCGCAGCGTCCGGTGGCCTCCAGCGGTTTTTCTATAACCCGAGGGCATTCACAACCATTTCAAAGCAGTACTGGCAGCACTTTGGGCCTGCAACTGGCCGCAGTCTGCACCACTGGCTCATTCCGCAGCGGTGGTCTTGGATTCCCCAGGGGGTCCGCAATGCAGGTTTCAACCTACTGCGGATGCCCAAGCTACTACCGGGCTCATTGGGGCTGAACCAGTGGATGGGATTGGCGATCCGCTGGGGTGGCCGACGCCTCATTGTTGCGATGGTTGTCGAGAATGGCATCAAAGTACTGATCCCTGTGACTGCTGTGGCCACTTATCACACAGGTGCTTGGTTGGGCAGTGAGTTGGCAGAGGCGGCCGTTGATTTGTTAGGGGGTGGCACAGCCACTCCTCTGCAGCTATCGCCGGAACAAGAGCGGCAGCTACAGGATGATGCGGGGCGCGCGCTAGAGGAGGAGCTGAACGTGGCTGGAACGTATTGACCACATGCCACAACGCACCATGGATGAAGAAGTAGCACAACTGAAGAAGAACCGAGCCAAGTCGGCGGCCGCGTTGCGCGTGTATGTGACGCTGCTCATCGTGGAGGCAATCGTACTTTGGCTGCTACATGTTACATTACGTCTGCCGGCATGGATCGTGCTGTCGTTACTTGCGCTTCAGGTAGCTTTCATCCTTGGAGATGTCGTCAACATTCTGGTGATTAACACTAAGCTCCGAAAGAATGCCGATGGTCATGGACGAAGGTGATATAGAGGTCACAGGGATGGATGAGCACAAAGACAACCCCAACCTTCCGGTCATTCAATTGTTAGCCAGCAAGGACTGGAGCATCGCACACTGGATCGGGACCACTTTCAAGTGGCACCCAACAAGCGAAGCCCCTCCAGTAATGGGTTTAGTTTTCGACAACCCAGTGGCTGGCCGGGATGTCTTCGGCCAGTGGATAGCCTTGGCTGGGAACCGAGACCCGTATGATGAACTCCGGATAGTTATACTGGAATGCCCAAGGCTTGACGGGCCGCCAGGGTACATCGTGCATCTGTGTCCGGACCCAGAGGCATGTAGTAGCCACACACGTGCGAATGGCAGTGCCTACTGTGTTGAGTCTTATAGCAGCCTATTCAGGGCTCAGAAGATGGAGTTCTGCGATAGCGATGAGCCCATGCTGATGCATTTCCAACGCGAGTACATGTTGCACGGAGAATTCCTTCTGGCACCCGTTACCACACGCCAAGACGGACAGATGTACTACGCTGTTGAATTCGGAATCGTCAAGAAGAGGATCGAGTTCCTTTCGTTTGGCGACATAAAGGGCGAGCTTGAGCTGCGCGGCTTTCGTGCGGATCTTATAGATAGACTGGTGTCTGGGCAGCTGGGTGACTCGTCGAACTGAGTGGACGGTGCAGCTAGCGGGGGAGGTCCGCAGAAGACGAAGGCGTACCTTGCTGTCATCCGCTCTTGGTTGACGCGCGTGACGCCATTGCTGCAGGCTCACACGGTACGATGATGCTCACCATGCTCTCGTATTCCCCCTCGGTCCCACGCGAACCCTAGATACATCTCTCGGGTGAAGCCCGTGTCGCCCGGCTTCCAGACCATCTGGAACTCGACGGTGCATTCGCGGAGCGTCGGCGCGGTCGCCCGCCAGCCGTTGTTGCCCCGCGTGGTGATGTCCGCTTCGCCCGCTTCCATGCTGAGCGTCACGTCGCGGACGTTGTCCACCTCGCTCATCGTCGACGGCGAAGTCGAACCGGCCGCGCCCTGGTACAGCCCGGCGTTCATGCCCAAAACGTAGGTCGCCATGTTCAGTGTCTCCTTACTTGATGCTGTCGCGCCACATGGCGGCCAGCTTGGGTTC
>JAWLCG010000285.1:0-6651 GCA_041687295.1 Phycisphaerae bacterium
GGTCAAAACCCTGCGCCGGCGGCCGGCCGGGGCGCTGCGGGGGGCCCAGAGCCTCTTGCGCGGGCTTGCCGCCCTCCTCTGCGCGTCTGCGGCCGGCCGGGCGGCCACCGCCGGGCATCCCCAGCCCCTCCCGCCCCACCCGCACACCCGCCGCCCGGTGTTCGTCGCCGCCTGCTGACGTAACCAATTGAGCAACAGGCCCTGCCTTCCGTGGGCATTGGGTCGGGCGTTCCATTGTGCGGGCCAACACACCCATACGAACCCGAACTACCCCCAAAACCCCCATTGCCGGATATCGCCCGACAGCGTATACTGTATTGTACAGGCCTAGGAAAAACGCCTGAGGGGCCTGAGAGAAAGGATGGGGGCTATGGTTCGTTTGCCGGGTCGGATGTACTTGGTTCTACTGGCGCTTGCCCTGGTCGCGACACCGGTCTGGGCCGTCACCTTCGTGGGTTCGTTGAGCACCGGGGACGGTATGCTGGTGGGCAGCTCGCACTGGGGCTCCGGAACCAGCCTGGCCTACAGCGTCAGCCGCGGGGCGACCGACGAGTACTGGCACTACACGTACACCTTCACCGCGGCCCAGCATGGCCTGAGCAACATCATCTTCGAGGTCTCCGAGGGCAGCGACCCCTTCACCCACGAGAACCTCTTCAACGCCAGCGACGCCGTGGAGAGCGACGGCATCAAGCTCTATGGGCCCAGCCCCAGCACGCCGGGGCTGACGAGCACCTTCTACGGCGCGAAGTTCGAGATCAACTACGAGCCCGGCGGCACGCCGCGGGTGTACGTGATCCAGTTCGACAGCGACCGCATGCCCATGTGGGGCGACTTCTACGCCAAGAACGGCCAGACCCAGGTCTACAACGCCGGCATGGCTGAGCTCAACCCGGGCGTCGACCCGGGGCTGATGGAAAAACTCACCTGGGGCATGGATGCCGGGCACGACCTGACGGTCGTTGACATGGCCAGCCTCTACACGATCGGCTCGCTCCAGCGCCGCCACCTGCTGGTGCCCGACACGCTGGTGTTCCCGCCGCCGCCGATCCCCGAGCCGCTGACGGTGACGGCGCTGCTGCTGAGCGCCGCGGGCCTGGGGCGCTACCTCCGCCGCCGATCGGCCCTGTAGCGGCCAAACGTACGACCCCCTTCCCAGGGCCGGGCCGGCTCCCCCTGCGGCTCGGCCCTGTGTCTGCGCCGAGGCGGGGCGGAATGCGAATCATTCCTATCTACCAAGTGACCGGCTCCGCCTGCCGCCCCGGGTCTTCCCGCCGTCCATTTGGCCGCGACTGGGCCGTCGGCTACAGCGAAGGCCCCAGGGCCGCCTCCGGCCCAATCGCCTGGGCAGGGCCCGCGTTTCTCCAGTCCCCGTTTGGGCCCAAATCCGGGGGCGCCGTTGGACTGTTGCCCATGGCGAACCTACAGTCCAGAGTACGGGCAGTAGGGTTCTGTCCGGCATTGTGCGTAAGAAAGAAAGGGGGAAGACATGCGTGGGATACGGATGTTCTTCTTGAGTGTGATGGTCCTGGGGGCCCTGGCCTCGCCGGCGCTGGGCGTGAGCTTCAGCGGGACGCTCAGCACGGACGACGCCTTCAACTCGCTGACCGGCGCGGCCCAGACACCGTGGGAGGCCGGCACGTCACTGGGCTACACGGTCAGCCGTGACTCGACCGACGACTGGTGGCACTACGAGTACACTTTCACGGTGCCCAGCAAGGGCCTGAGCCACATCATCTTCGAGGCCTCCAGCGGGGACGACCCCTTCACGGCGGCCAACCTCAAGCCGCCGCTGCCGTCGGGCTACGAGGTCAAAGATTTCGGCCCGCTCGAGCCCGACGCCAACAGCAACCCGGGCCTGCTGTGGGACGTCTACGGCATCAAGTTCAACATCGGCGGTCAGGAGGCCCCCGGCGGCCCGCTGGTCTACGACATCGAGTTCTACAGTGACCGGGCGCCGATGTGGGGCGACTTCTACGCCAAAGACGGCAAACACCAGATCGGCCAGGGGCCCGACGGAATCAGGCTCGACGTCTACGCCTACAACAGCGGCATCGGCCTGGCGGACCCGGCCTTTGCGGCACTGCTGGGCTACATCGACGGCGACGGCGTGCCGCTGGCGGTTTTTGACGGCGTGAACGTGCCCTACAGCGCCGCCAACCTGCACCTGCTGGTGCCCGACACCATCAGCGACAACCCGCCCCCGCCGCCGCCGGCGGTGCCCGAGCCGCTGACGGTGACGGCGATGGTGCTGGGCAGTGCGGGGCTGGGCCGGTACGTGCGTCGACGCACGGTGTAGGGCCGAGCCAAGAACCGTAACTGATTGACTGAAAAGCTCAAGAGAAGATAGCCCCCCGGGCCGATACGTTAGCTGGAGGCCCAGGGGCCTCTGCAGGCCGACCGGCGGGACGCTCAACCCGTTCGACCGGCCGCCGAAACGCCCTTCGCCAAAAGACGGGGCCGAGCCGACTGATCATCGGCTCGGCCCCGCTCTTGCGCGCGGGGGGTTCGTGCACCGGGGGGCGATGTGGTATCCTGCGGGTCCGCCTGTACGCAGACCGGGCGGGTTCGTAGGAGAGAGCCTCGTGAAGGTGTACCTCGAGACATTCGGCTGTCAGATGAACAAGCTCGACAGCGAGCTGGCCCTGGCCCAACTGACCGCCGCCGGCCACGAGCTGTCGGCCGACCCCAAGGCCGCCGACGTGGTGCTGTACAACACGTGCAGTGTCCGCCAGCACGCCGAAAACAAGGTCCACAGCCGCATCGGCCAGCAGTCGCAGCGCAAGGCCAGCGGCAAGCGCGTGGTGCTGGGCGTGATGGGCTGCATGGCCCAGCGCGCCGGCCAGGCCCTGCTGGACCGCTACCCGCAGTTGGACCTGGTGATCGGCCCCAGCCAGGCCGACCAGCTGGCCGAGCTGGTCGCCGCCGTCGTCAAAGACGGCTACCGCGGCCTGGCCGTGGCGCCGGCCCGCGCGGGGCGCAGCCGCGACTTCGACCAGGCCGCCAACCGCCGCCTGGACGCCTTCGACCTCGCCCGCCCCCCCGACGCGGGCCATTCCCGCCAGGCCTTCGTCCGCGTCCAGCGGGGCTGCGACAAGTTCTGCACCTACTGCGTCGTGCCCTACGTCCGCGGCAGCGAGCAGAGCCGCGACCCCGACAGCATCGTCGCCGAGGTCCGCCGGCTCGCCGACGGCGGCGTCCAGGAGGTCACCCTGCTGGGCCAGACCGTCAACAGCTACCGCCACGCCGGCCCCGACGGGCGTGAGGTCCGCCTGGCCGACCTGCTCGAGCGGATCGAGCCGGTCGCCGGCATCGAACGCGTCCGCTTCGTCACCAGCTACCCCGCCGAGTTCGACCGCACGCTGCTCGAGGCCATGCGCGACCTGCCCAAGGTGTGCGAGTACCTCCACATCCCCGCCCAGTCCGGCAGCGACCGCATGCTGACGGCCATGAACCGCCGCTACAGCGTCGCCGAGTACCTCGAGCTGGTCGCGATGGCCCGCGAGATCGTTCCGGACCTGGCCCTGGCGGGCGACTTTATCGTGGGCTTCCCCGGCGAGAGCGAGGCCGACTTCCAGGCCTCCGCCGAGCTGATCCGGCAGGTGGGCTACAAGAACAGCTTCATCTTCAAGTACAGCCCCCGCCCCGACACCGTCGCCGAGCGCCGCCTGGCCGACGATGTCCCCCCCGCCGTCAAGAGCCGCCGCAACAACGAGTTGCTGGCCGTGCAGAACGAGGTGAGCCTCGCGCACAACCAGGCGTTGATCGGCTCGACCCAGCGGGTGCTGGTCGAGGGCCTCAGCCGCCGCTCAGCCAAGCAGCCCGACCAGCCCCGCACGGGCTGGCGCCAGGTGCAGGGGCGCACCCGCGGCGACCACATCGTCGCCTTCGACGCCCCGCCGAGCCTCGTGGGCCAACTCGCCGACGTCCGCATCGCCTCGGCCACGCCGCTGGCCCTGCGCGGCCAGTGGGCCGAACCGACCGGCACGCGATAGGTCGCCGCCTCCGCAGCGGGGGCCCGAATTGGGTTCGTTTCAGCAGGGCTCCCCCGCGTGCCACTGCATGCCCAACCTGCTGGCCGACCCTCGGACAGCCTGCGCCCCCGCTGTCCCCCACCTCGGCCGCCAGGGCCAATTGGGTTCGTTTCGGCAGGGCCATTTCTAGGCTAACATGCCATATTTGTGGTGCTTAGGATGCCACCAATTGGGTTCGTTTCATCAGCCCCGTCCCCCGCTGGCCCGGGGACGGGGGTCACCCGGATGCACGAATCGTTACTATTCCCGACCAATCGGGCCCCGAAGGGCGCCGGCCGGTGCGTGGTGCCGCCAGGGCACGACCGGATCAGGCGACCCGCTTGCGGCGGTGCCGCACGAGCAGCAGGCCCCCGCCGCCGACCAGCATGGCCAGGGCCGTCGGCTCGGGCACGGCCGAGGGCTGCACGGCCATGCCCCAGACGGTGCGGTCGATGTAGGCCAACTCGGTCGTGTCCCCGCTGAGCGGGTCGACCTGCACCAGCCAGCTGCGCCCGTTGTGGCCGGGGCCGCTGGTGGTGGCATAGAGCGTTTCGGCCCCGAAGCCTAGACCGTACAGCTGGTTATACCCTGTATCGCTCAGCAGGTCGGCCCGGCCGAAGTGGCCGCTGTCGGGGTCGGCGTTGATCGTCGCGATCCGCCCGCCGCTCATGGCCCCGTAGAGCGTGCCGTCGGGCGCAAAGGCGAGGTCGCCGCCGCTGAACAGGCCCATCCAGGCCGAGTCGGCCACGTGCCACTGCTGCCCGTCGTGGGTCAGCCGCTGCAGCATGCCGGTCCCGCTGGCGGCCCAGAGGGCCTCGTCGTGCCACTCCAGGGCGTTGACGGTCCAGCTCAGGGCCCCCTTGCCCACCGGGAGCTGGGTGTAGGACGCCGACTCGCCCGGCGAGCCGGGCGTCAGGGCGTAGAGCCTGCCCTCGCCGAGCATCAGGCGGTTGGCCCAGCCGACGCCGTAGAGGTTGCCCGCGTCGTCGATGGCCAGGTCGGTCAGCCGGTGGAGCCCCTCGAGCGCGCCGCGGTCGGTGAGCTGGCCCGTCTGGCTGTCCCAACTGAACAGGTGCGAGCTGCCCGACCAGCCGGGGCTCTCCACGGTCATCCACACCGTGTCGGCCCCTGCGGCCGAAGTCAGCAGAACCGTCACGACCAGGATCCATCGAGTGCTGTGCAGTCTCATGCGTTTCTCCCTGGGGCCCCCGCACAGGCAGCGCCCCTGTGTGCCATGTTCCCCGCCCCCCGCGTTCGGGGGGCCGACGCCGGTGCACTCCTGCCGGCTCAGGGGAATCTAAGATTCATCCGCGAAAGATGCGAACGGCGCAATTTATTTTCAGCCTGGAACTTAGAAATACAAAGACCGGGCCCCGGACGTGGGGATCAGGCGGGGTGGGGTGTCCGGGACCCGGTCAACGAAGCCCTTTTTCAGGTTGTCTCAGGCGGCCTGGCCGCGATGGCGGCGTCGGCGGGCCAGCACCAGCAGGCTGCCCACTCCCAGCAGGGCCAGGGCGTGCGGCTCGGGCACCATCGGCGCCGGGGCGGCCGTGAGGGTCGCGGCGGGCCGATAGCCCCCGCCCCCGCCCGAGCCACCGGTCCCCTGCAGGCCGGTGTAGCCCCAGGGCCCCGGGCCGGCCGGCGGCGTCCAGGTCAGCAGGCCCATGCCGCCGTCGAAGCCGGCCGACCGGCCGCCGGCCGGCGAGGGCCAGTAGCCCGACAGGCCCGCGGGCCCCAGCCGGCTCGTCGGCCAGCCCACCGCCAGTTGGCCGTCCGGCGTGCCGTGGTAGTCGTTCATTCGGCCCAGGCCTTCGAGCACCTCGCGCTCCAGGCCCCAGACCCCATAACCGGCCAAGCCCTCGGAACCAACCGGCAGGGCCTCCACGTGCAGCAGCTCGCCGATGCCGCCGACCGACCCGCTGCCCTTGTGCTCTCGCTGGGGCGGATCGCCCAGGGCCGTCAGCACCTCCTCCTGCTCGCCCAGGCCATCCTTCCACTCGTAGTGCACCAGCCCCGGCGGGGAGGCCACCTGCGTCGCCCGCCCCCGTGGCCAGTGGAGCTGGCTGCACGTCGGCGCCAGCACCACGATCGCCAGCACCAGCGTGCAAAGCGTGAGTGTCCGTTTACGTTCCATGATGGTCCTCTCCTGTCCGCGTTGGCTGCGCAGGACGCAGCCCGTAACGCCAACAGGGAACCTACGATTCAGACCCCCAGCGGGCAAAGCCGCCGTCGACGCAAGCCCCAGGGGTCGGCCAGGGCCTCTGGACGTGGCTGCGCCCGGGTGCCGTGGCTACGGCGTTCGTAGCCAAGTCTTGAGGCGGCGGCTCGTCAGTCGCACCGGCCAATGGAGGCGAAGGGCGCCAGCGCCGTATGGAGTGCGGCGATACCTCGCCGCACTCCAAAAGGGCGGTCCGTCCATCACGGCTGTACACCCCGGGAGGCTCCGGGACTGGGGGGAGAGGGGGAGGGTCACGAATGGCACGAATGGGGGGAGGATGGCACGAATGGAATGGAAGGCACAGGCCGATAGAACCGCCCAAACCCTCTGCCGATCGACCGTGTGGGGGGTGCCCCGGGCAAGCGGGGCGTCAGCACCGCTCGCCCGGCCGAGGGCGGAGGCGGTCGATTCAGGTGGCCC
>JAWLCG010000286.1:0-6593 GCA_041687295.1 Phycisphaerae bacterium
AAGCCCCCGGACCCGCGTGCCCAAGGCCCCGAGCCCCGAAGGGGCGGCAGTGCGGCACGGTACGGCACTGCCGCCCCTTCGGGGCTCTATGCATAAGCTGCGACATTCCGGGGGCTTACGCCCCCGGCTAAAAACTGGCGCCCCTTCGGGGCTCCGAACTGGCCGGGCCGGGCTCGGTCGGCTCGGCCGGTTTGTCGTGGCCCTGAATGATCAGATAGGCTCACGACCACGGCGCAGCCGTGGCACCCAACGGTCACGGTTCCACCGGCCGAGGCTTGCATCGGCAGGAATGTTCCAGTATATGGAACGCATGGACTCGCCGCAAGCACGCCACCGGGACAGGACCGACGCCCCCAACCGCACGCTGGTCAACGGCCTGCGGCTGTTGGAGTTCATGGCCGGCAGCGATCGGCCCTACTCGGTCGCGGAGCTGGCGCGGGAGTTCTCGCTGCCCAAGAGCCACGTCCACCGGCTGCTGCAGACGCTGGTGGCGCTGGGGTACGTGCGCCGGCCTCGGGACTCGCGGCTGTACGCGGTGGACGTGCAGGTCTTCGCCCTGGCGGCGGCGCTGGCGGACCACCATCCGCTTCGCGTGGCGGCCGGGCCGACGCTGCGATGGCTGGCCGGGCATGGCCAGGCGGCGACGCTGTGCGTGTGGCACCGCGACAGGCCGATGAGCCTTGCCCACGACACGCGCGACGGCGTGCCGCTGCCGGGCTTCTCGCTGGGGCGGTTCTTTCACGTGCACGCGTCGGCGACGGGCAAGCTGTTCGCGGCCCTGCTGCGGGTCGATCCGGTCGCCCTGGAGAGGATCACGCCCAATACCATCACCACCCGCCGGGGCTGGCTGGCCGAGGCCCGACGGATTCGCCGGGACGACCTGGCGGTGAACCGCTGCGAGAACAACGTGACGGCCTGGTCGTTCGCCGTGCCGATCCGGTCGGCCCAGGGCGAGCTGTTGGCGGCCGTGGGCCTGCGGGTGGCCCGCGAGGCGGCCGAGGCCAACGAGCAGCACTACCCGCCCCTGGTGACAGAGGCCGCCGCCCGGATCGAGTCGGCCCTCGCCAGCCGGGCGCACACGGCGGAGCAAAGCGCATGAGCACATTCAAACGGCGGCCCGGGGCCGATCCTGCCGCAGAGGAGCAGTCCACCATGACTGTCGAGAGACGCCGACCGCTGACCGCCCGCGTCGGGCTGGTGGCGGTCGGCCATCACACGTACTGGGGCCAGTTCCCGGGGTTGCTGGACGAGCTGATGGGCAAGTTCGCCGTATTGGCCCAGCGCGTGGCCGCCCATGGCGTGGAGGTGTCCGAGTTCGGCATGGTCGACGACGCCCGCAGCGCCTACGAGGCCGTGGCCAGGCTCAAGGCCGCCGACCTGGACCTGCTGCTGGTGGACATGGTGACCTACGCCACCTCCAGCACGTTCGGCGTGCTGGCCCGCGAGCTGCCCTGCCCGATCGTGCTGGTGGCCCTGCAGCCGATGGCGGCGATGGACTACGCCCGCGGCAGCACGTACATGCAACTGTGCAACGACGACTTCTGCTCGGTGCCGGAGTTCACCGGCGTGGCCATCCGCATGGGTCGGCCCGCCCCGCCGGTGATCCTGGGCACGCTGCACGACGACCCCGCCGCCGAGGCCGAGCTGGCCCAGTGGTGCCGCATCGCCCAGGTGCTGCACGACCTGCGGCGGGCCCGCCTGGGGCTGATGGGCCACGTCCTCGAGGCCATGCTGGACATGCACACCGACCCGACGGCCGTCACGGCCTCGTTCGGCTGCCACGTGGTGATGTGCGAGCCCGACGACATCGTCCGGCAGTACCGCTCGGCCGACGGCGCGGCCGTGGAGGCGATGAAGGGGCGGATCCTCGGGTTCTTCGACGTGCCCGACCCCGAGTCCGACCCGCTGACCAGCCGACTGAACGAGGCGGATCTGGACACGGCGGCGCGGGCGGCGGTGGCGCTGGAGGCCTTTGTCGACGAGAAGGGCCTCGACGGCCTGGCCTACTACTACGAGGGCCAGCCCGGCAGCGAGACGCGCCGCGTGATGACCAACCTGATCGTGGGCAACTCGCTGCTGACCGGCGCGGGCTTCCCGATGTGCGGCGAGTACGACCTCAAGACCTGCATCGCGATGATGATCATGGACCGCCTGGGCATCGGCGGCAGCTTCGCCGAGTTCCACCCGATCGACTTTGGGCGCGACTCGGTGCTCGTGGGCCATGACGGGCCCCACCACATCAACATCGCCGAGGGTCGGCCCGTGCTGCGCAGCCTGGCGAAGTACCACGGCAAGCCTGGCCACGGGGCGAGCGTCGAGTTCCAGATCCGCCCGGGCCCCATCACCATGCTGAGCATCGGCGTGAAGGCCGATGGGCGGTTCACGTTCGTCCTGGCCGAGGGCGAGTCGCTCCGCGGACCCATCCCCCCCACGGGCAACACGAACACGCATGGCCAGTTCCCCCCGGACGTGCGGACCTTCCTCAAGCGCTGGGTCGCCGCCGGCCCGACGCACCACTTCGCCCTGGGCATCGGCCATCACGCCGACACGATCGCGCAGATCGCCGAGTGCCTCGGCATCCAGGCCACCATCGTCACCCGATAGGACACCCCCATGACCCGACTGCAGAACCTGACGCTCGAAATCAGTGCCAAGCCCCTCTTCCGCAAGGACGGCCCGTTCGTCGAGGCGCTGTTCCAGGACATCTTCCGCCAGTGGTACCCCCTGGCCAAGCATGCCCAGAGCCTCGCGGTGCTCTGGTGGCTGGGCGACGGCACGGACATCCTCGAGTACGACGCCGACATGGACCGCCCCATCGAGTGGGGCGCGTACATGGGCTTCGCCCACAAGCACTTCAAGATGAAGAAGGAGTGGGACCCTAACGGCGAGGCCCTGCTGTCGATGGACTGGCACTACCGGCCCGACCCCGTCTCGCTGACCTACGGCGACCTGAAGCGGATCGTCGGCCACATGCGCCAGGCCTGCCGCGACGCCCTGGGCCGAGAGCTGCAGGTCGGCATCACCTTCGAGCCGGGCTGCGAGTTCTGCCAGTCGCACTGGCGCTACCAGCAGCACCCCGAGCTGCTCATCGGCCAGAGCATGCGCTGCATCGACGCGACGGCCCGCATGCAGGCCGACGCGATCCGCTACGCCGGCTTCCCCGATGGCGTGCCGGAGGGGACGCCCTTCGGCCGATTCCTCGGCCGGCAGGCCCAGCGGTACATGAGCGAGCTGGGCTTCGACTACATCTGGTTCTCCAACAGCTTCGGCTTCGGGCGCAGCCCCTACGCCTTCGCGGGCCTGGGCGAGTTCTTCGACGGCGAGCAGTTCAAGACCGCCGGCAAGAAAGAGGTCCGCGACGCGGTCCTGGAGTTCTGGCAGCTGCTGCGGGAGGAGTGCCCGGAGTTCCCCATCGAGTGCCGCGGCACGGACTTCACCGCCGGCATGAACATGGTCAGCCATGCCACGCCGTACGAGGGGCTCTACGAGGGCGCGTTCAACATCGCCCCGCCGCCCAACACGCCCTGGCCGGCGCTGACGGGCAACCACGGCATCGCCCTGACGGGCACGATGTCGCAGATCGCGCCGTTCCGCGGCGACCGCCTGCCGCTGCGGTTCTACGCCAGCGACCCCTGGTGGCTGAACACGCCCTGGACCGACCGCTACGAGCGCTCGCCCCGCGACATCTACCTGTCGGGGGCCATCACGCGCCTCAACGGCCGGGGGACGGTCCGCGGGTTCAACGAGATCAAGATCCTCAGCATCGACACCGCCTGGGGCGAGGTGCCCGAGGTGCTGCCCGACGAGGTCCAGCCGCACCTCAAGCGGGCACTGGCCTTCGCCCCCGATGCGCCCGCCCCGAGCCTCTGGGTGTATCCCTTCCACGAGTACAGCCGGTGGAGCTTCGGCGAGCCCGCCCGGATCGCCGAAGTCTTCGCCGGCGACCTGCTGATGGAGGAGGCGATCAACCGCGGGCTGTCGCTCAACTGCGTGGTGACGACGGAGGGCCTGTGCGCGCTGCTGGAGGCCGACCCGGGCCGACTGATCGGCTCGGTGCTGGTCAGCCCCGTTCCCGAGGCCGGCAGTGGCTGGGAGCGGGCCTTGCTCCGCCACGTGGAGGCAGGCGGCAAGGTCTTATGCTACGGCACCACCGAGCGGGCCAGCGATGCCTGGCTGGAGATGCTGGGCGTGCGTCACGCAGAGGCGCTCGACGGGGAACTGCAGTTGGTGCTCTGCGAGGAGGCCGACCGCTTCACCGAAGGGGCCTCCCCGACGAAGGTGATGCACTCGCCCGTCTCGTGCGCCGGGGGCGTAGGCGAGGTGGCCACCGACCGCTGCCGCACGCTGGCGGAATACCGCCGTGGGGATGCGCGTCGCGCCGCCGCGACGGTTCAGCCGCACGCCGCCGGCGGGGCCGTCGCCTGGGTGCGGGGCACCAGTTCGGTCAAGTCGCTCACGGGCCGGGCCCTGACAACGCACGACGCCCGGGAGATCTTCGGGGCCGAGAGCCTGCTGCGCCTGGCGTTGAGTGCGTTGGGTTGGGAGGCGGTCGTCTTGCGGCACGAGCCCGACTCTCGGCCCTACGCGCTGAGCATCAGCCGATGCCGCAACGGCTTCGTCTACGCCGCCGCCAGCACCGACCCGAGCCTTTCCCTGCTGCTGCGCTCGCCCCTGGGCGCGCCGGTGCTGCCGAGCAAGGACACGCGCCTGGCCCAGGGCCGGGCCGTCGTGCCCGTCGAGGGCTGGTTCCACGAGCCCTGCCGCGTCTTCGTCGAGCAGGCCGAGGGCGTCCTCTCGCTGCACCGCGTGCCCACGACCCACACGCGCTACCGCCAGCGGCACAACCTCACCGGCCTGGTCGACGCGACGGTCCGCTTCTTCCCCGAGACCGGCTGCGAGAACACCACGCAGGTGCTCCTGAACCCCGAGATGAGCATCAAGGGCGACCCCTTCGAGGGCGGCTGGGTCGAGGACCACCCGCTGGGCCGGCACCTGGAGATGCGCAACGTCACCGGCACGGTGACCTTCGCCTGGTCGCCCGACGACGCCGTGCAACCCGTCGTCATCAACGACGCCCGCCAGTAGATCCCGCAGACCCGATGGAGCGACCGCGATGACCGACGAACGACCCCACCGGCCGAGCGCCTCGCTGAACAGGCCAACCACCGCTTGCCTTTGGCCTGCTCCGACCCTACACTACAGGCCGTTGGGCCAACGCCCGGTCGGCCCCCGTGGCACGCGAGCGATACGGCACCCAACGCGCGAAGATTCTTCGAGCACAGGATCTTCCATGAGTAACGTTCGATAGAAAACTCTGCACCCGTAGCTCAATGGATAGAGCATCGGTCTTCGGAACCGAGGGTTACAGGTTCGAGTCCTGTCGGGTGTAGTTCGTGGGCCGGCACCTCGTTGCCGGCGGAAGTCCCCGACGCGCCGTTTCGCCGGCAACACAGTTGCCGGCCCTACCGACTGCCATAGCCCGGTCAGGGGCTGCCCGCTGTGTCCGGGCCCGGCCTGCCCTCAGGTGGAATGTCCACGCGCAGGACCTTACCCTCGTGGTGCCACACGCGGACCCTCGCGCCCTCCCGCAGGGCTCCGCCGTAGGCGATCGTTCGCGTATAGGCCGGCGTTACAACGAAGCGGTCAACCTCGAGCTCTGTGCCGTTGACCTCCACCAGGTCGCCGGGGGCGTGCCCCTCGGCCGGCTGCTCGCGGAGAACGTGCACCGTGCCTTCGACGACCTGTGCCGTACCGTCACTGTACGTCCGCAGGAGGGCGTACGACTTGGCGAAGTTCAGCGAGAAGCCAATCGCCGTCCCCAGCAGCCAGATGACGCTCCAGACCAGCAGGAAGCTCGGCTTGCCTGCCTGGCGGCTGTTCCACCACCGTGGAATGCGGAGGCGGCGGATCCAGGTGATGGCCACGACCAGCGCCGCCACGCCGACCGACAGGAACAGCAGGCCCAGCCCCACTGTCCGCCAGAAGCCGTCGTAGACGACGAAGACCGTCCTGTACCCATCGCCGGTCCGGGTCGCCCAGTACGGCAGCGGGGCGCCTCCCTTCATTGCCAGGCCCATGCCCACCGCTACCGACACGGCGCCGCCGACCGCCGCCAGCTTGACCCGTCGCGGAGTGGTCAGCGGCAGGAAGCCCGGGACAGGGTGGTCGGCGATGGCCTTCGCCCCGCCACGCAGGAACACCCACCCCAGCGACACAGCCACCATGCAGACGGCCAGCACGTACCACGCCACCACCCACGGCTGGGACAGGCTGGGGGCCGGTGGCATGGTCGAGAGAATCCGTTGACGGGTGCCACGGCCTGCCGCGACGGCTGTTTGGCGCGGTTGGCCGTGCCCCTGACCGTGCCGGCGTTTCGGGGGCCGCTCACCGAACCTGCGATCTGTGGGTAGTGTTTCCCACGCAGGGGCATCCCCTTCGCCCGGCATTCGTCACGCCATAGCAGGACGGCCTCGCTCAGGGCAGGCCGACGCCTGCTGGGCGGCCGTCGAGGCGGGCCTCAAGGAAGGAGCCAAGCCGTGAGAGGATTCCTGGAGCGCATCAGCAGCCGCAAGTTCCTGCTGGCCCTGGCCACG
>JAWLCG010000287.1:0-6590 GCA_041687295.1 Phycisphaerae bacterium
AGGACGACCACGTCGATCTCGTCGGCGACGTTGAGCAGCTCGCTGGGGTGGTTGATCCGGCGGGTCCAGCTCATCTCGGAGATGTGGACCATGCCCTCGATGCCCTCCTCGAGCTTGACGAAGGCGCCGTAGGACATGATGTTGACCACCTCGCCGTGGATGCGGCTGCCGACGGGGTACTTCTCCTCGACATTGGCCCACGGGCTGGGGCTCTTCTGCTTGAGGCCCAGGGCGATCTTTTCCTTCTCGTGGTCGACGTTGAGCACGACGACCTCGATCTCCTCGTCGATGTGCACGACCTTGGAGGGATGGCTCACCCGGCCCCAGCTCATGTCGGTGATGTGCAGCAGGCCGTCGATGCCGCCCAGGTCCACGAACGCGCCGAAGTCGGCGATGTTCTTGACCACGCCGCGGCGGACCTCGCCTTCCTTGATCTCGGACATCAGGTTGGCCTTGGCCTCGGCGCGACGCTCCTCGATCAGCCTGCGGCGGCTGACGACGATGTTGCGGCGTTCCTCGTCGATCTTGAGGATCTTGGCCTCGATCTTGTTGCCGATGTACTCGCCGATATCGCTCGGGCGGCGGATGTCGACCTGGCTGGCCGGCAGGAACACCGGCACGCCGATGTCGACCAGCAGGCCGCCCTTGATCTTCCGCATCACGACACCCTCGACGGTGTCGCCTTCCTTGTTGTTGTGGATGATCCGCTCCCAGCCGCGGATCCGGTCGGCCTTGCGCTTGGAGAGGACCACCTGCCCGCCGTCGCCCTCGACGCCCTCGAGCAGAACTTCCACCTCGTCGCCGATCTCGATCTCGCTGGGGTCGTCGAATTCGCTGACGTCGACCAGGCCCTCGCTCTTGAGGCCGACCTCGACCACCACGTCATTCCCCAGGACGTTGATAATTCGGCCCTTGAGGATGGTGCCTGGCTGGAACTGCGTCAGGCTCGTGTTGATCATGTCCGCCAGGGCGTCCTGGGTGCTCTGGCCCCCCATGATCTGGCTGATCTCGTTGTCCAGGTCTTCGTCGTTGATGCCCAGGGATTGAAATAGTGTCTGATCTACCATACCGTACCTAGTTAGATGCCTGCGAAGCGGGCAAACCGGGGCCTCACCCGCCGCCCCACTGGCGACGGCACCCCGGCGGCCGGACCGTCCGGCTCGCCCCAGTGACGGGAAACCGCCACCATAATCTTACAAGTGTAGCCCTGGAGGCGCAGCCTCACAAGGGAAAACCGAACAGAATCCGGCCTCCGCCACCGAGGCGGGCCGCCCGGAGGGACCGCCCATGGAAGAGCTCTCGATGATCGACCTGAAGACCCTGATCCGCGACGTGCCGGACTTCCCCAAGCCGGGCATCGTCTTCAAGGACATCACGCCCCTGCTGGCCAGCCCCGAGGGCCTCAGCCAGACCATCGCCCAACTCATCGAGCCCTTCCGGCAGGCCCGCATCGACGTCGTCTGCGGCACCGAGAGCCGGGGGTTCATCTTCGGCACGGCCTGTGCCGTCGCGCTGGGCGTGGGCTTCGTGCCCATCCGCAAGCCCGGCAAGCTGCCGTGCGAAACCCTCAGCGCCTCCTACGAGCTGGAGTACGGCACGGATCGCCTGGAGATCCACACCGACGCCATCCGCCCCGGCCAGCGGGTGCTGATGGTCGACGACCTGCTGGCCACCGGGGGCACGATGGGGGCCTGCTGCGAGCTCGTCGAGAAGCTCGGCGGCGAGATCGTCGGCATCAGCTTCGTCATCGAGCTGGACTTCCTCAACGGCCGGGACAAGTTCCCCGGCCGATCGATCCACTCGCTGATCCGCGTGGAATAGGGTCCCCGCGCTGGACCATCTGCCTATCGGACGTGTGGGCCCGGCGTAGTCGGCGAGGCGAGAAGGTGGGGCTGCGCCCCAGCCTACCGCGCAGGGCGTCTTCGTAGGCTGGGGCGCAGCGTCAGCGCAGCCCCACCTTTGCCCGGGGCCCGGGCTACCCGCAGATTCGATCGGCCTCCGCGCTACCCGGCGGCGTCGTAGACGTCGCGGGGCTGTTCGGCGGGCGTGGCGGCCTGGCCGGTGCCGGGGATGGCGTGGGCGGCGACGTCGCCGGCGGGGTTGCGCATGGGCAGCTGGCTGAGGGGCGGCTGGCTGGCGCGGGCGATGGGCCCGCGGCGCAGGCCCAGCATCCAGCCCGTCGTGCGGTAGATCGTCTTGGCCAGGGCGATTATGCCGGTGGCCTGGAAGCCGAAATTGGCGCCGTACATTCGGCTGCCCGGGCGGACCAGCGAGACCAGCAGCCGAAGGGGGTTGAAGAAGTACAGGTAGGCGACCATGAGGTTGAGCTGCTTGCGCCAGATGCGGTCGGACTCGGCGGCGATGACGTAGTTGCCGTCGACCATGTGCTCCTCGACCGGCCGGCCGGCGACGTGGGTGAAGGCCTGCCCGCTGGTGTAGGTCTGCTCGTAGATCTTCGAGCCCGGCGCCGGCGTGATCATGAGCACCTGGACGCTCATGGACCCGGCCTGGCGGAGCAGGCGGATCTGGTTGAGCAGGCCGTAGGGCTGGCCCCGCGTGTAGAGCGGCTGGCTCTCGTGGTGCATCAGCATGGGCATGGGCAGGATGCCCGCGTCGCGGAGCAGGCGGAAGGTCTCGGTGGTGCGATCGACGCTCTGGCCCTTGCGGACAAGCGTGGCGGTGATGTCCTCGACGCCGATCCACAGCGCCCGCAGACCTGCCTTGTGGAACAGGCGCAGGTGGTCGCGCATGGTCCAGGTGTCGTGGACGGTGGCCTCGGTGGCCCAGCGGGGCCGACTGTGCGGCCTGCCGCCGGCGAACTCGGTGCGGGCCAGCGTCTCGCCCAGTTCCACGGCGCGGTCGCGGTCGTTGAAGAGGTTGTCGTCGGCGCCGAAGAAGTGGCGTGTGCCGTACTCGTCGATGATTCGGCCCATCTCCTCGGCGATTCGCCCGCCGCTCTTGGTGCGGCACTGGCGCTGGTTGTAGGCGGGGATGGGGCAGTACGGGCAGCCGAAGTGGCAGCCCAGCGTCAGCACCAGCGGCACGAGCTTGCTGTGCCGGCCGACCCGCTCGCGCGGCAGGGGCGCCGATGCCAGCGTCTCTCGGCCGCTGGGCGGTTCAAGGATCGAGTAGCCCAGGCCGCTGTAGGGCTGCTCGTCCAGGTCGCCCACGAGGCGCTGGATGCCCGTGTCGACCAGCTCGTCGGGCACGGGCCCGTCGCCCAGGGCGTAGACCAGCCCCGGCACGTCGTCCAGCAGCCCGCCGTCGCGGGCGCGCAGGAAGGTTTGGCGGAGCGGCTCTCGGTCAGCCCGCAACTCCATCAGGCGTTCGAGCAGGGCCAGCAGGACGTACTCCTCGCCCGTCACCGCCACGTCGGCCGAGGCGGGGTCCTCGGGCGTGGCGAAGGCGTCCCAGGGCTCGTAGAACATCTTGGGCCCGCCGGCGAGGATCAGCGGGCGGGCGTCGGGCGGCAGCGTGCAGGCGTCGCGGAGCAGCGCTCGGGCGGGGCCCCAGTGCACCTTCATGCTGCTGATGAGCAGCAGGTCGGGCACCCGCCCGTCCAGTCTGGCCAGCGACGGCCGAAAGCGCCGGCTCCACTGCTGCAGGACGATGCGGGTCTTGGTCAGCCCGCTGTCGAGCAGGGCCGAGCCGATCGCCCGGGCGCCGGCGGGCACCATCCACATCGGGGCCAGGTTGAACGGCATCATCCGGGTGCGGTGCTCGAAGGCCCCGACCACGACGCTCGTCAGATCATGCTGATCTGCGCGCAAACGCAGGCGCCGGCGGATGTCCACCAGTTCGCCCGGCGGCAGCAGCTGGTCGCCTTTGGCACGGCACGGCAGTTCCATGGAGTCTCCCCAGGGGGTGCAAGACATTTGTCACCGACCGGTCCACGAACGCCGGCGGCGCGAAGAAGAATCCTGGGGCATTATTCCCCCAAGGAAGAGGTAAAGCAAGGTCAGTCTATGCCCGCGTGCCGGGGTAGACCTCGACGGGGGCCTCGGGCAGGGCCTGGCGGATGCGGGCGGCGATGGTCTGCAGCTCGGCCTCGGCCAGCGGCTCGGCCTCCGGCTCGGCCGGCTCGCGGGCGACGGTGTGCACCTGCACCAGCCGAATCTGCCCGCCGGTGTCGATGATGTGCCGCAGCCGACCGATGTAGGCGTCGATCTCGGCCGCGCCGGGGCCCTCGCCGCCGTAGCGAAGCAGCAGCGTCTGGATCACGATGGGCATCGTCCGGGCGAGCCGTTCGATGTTGTCCAGCACCTGCTGGAAGCTCACGTGCGAGCGGTTGATCCGCCGGTAGTGGGCCTCGCTGCCCGCGTCGAGCTTGGCCCAGACTTCGCCGTGGTTGGCCTGCAGCAGCGGCAGGGCCCGCTGGAACGGCTCGGCGTGGAAGGCCGACGCGTTGGAGATCACGACGATCTTGACGTCGTCGAGCCGATAGCTGGCCCGCACCTCGGCCGCCAGCTGCACGGCGGCGTCGAAGTTGCGGAAGGTCGTCGGCTCGCCGTTGCCGCTGAAGGCGATGTCGTTGATCCGCCGGTGCGGCAGCGGCACGTCGGCGAAGCGCGGGTCCTTCCAGATGTGCCCGCTGGCGGCCAGCCCGACGGTGCCCTCGAGCTCCTGCCGCAGGCGGCGCATGTCCACCATGCGCTCGCCGGGGGGCAGGGCGCGGTTGACCTGGCAGTAGACGCAGTCGTAGTTGCACGAGGCGTCGGGGTTGAGGTTGATGCCGATGCTCATCCCCCGCGCCCGCCGGCTGACGACGGGGTAGACGTACAGGTTGTCACGCCATTGGCGCGAGTGGTCGTCGAGAATCGGTTGCGGGTCGGTCGATGCCATGGCGTTCCTATCGTCATAGAGGGTTCGCTCTACATCATTATACGCCCGCCGCCCCGGCAGGGCCGGGCCGAGCGCGTAGGGTGTGCAGGTTCGCGAAGCGAAGCGGAGCGGTTCTGCACACGGAACATCGGCGCCGTGCGGCCCATGGGTGGCCAGGCCGCCCTCGTTGCGTGTGCTGAACCTGCCCGGCGCTGCGCTTCGGTCAGAACCTGCACACCCTACAGTTCGACGCGGTCGATCAGGTTGCCGCGCTGCTGCATCGTCTGCCACTGGCGTCGGCCCAGGGGGGTTACCAGGGCGAACGGATCGGCTGAGAGGGCCTCCATCGTCACCCGCCGAAGGCCCGGCCCGTCGCACAGGCGGACCGGCGAGGCCCCGATGAGCGTCACCGTCTCGACGCCGGCGTCGATGTAGCGGCTCTCGAGTCGGCCCAGCTCGCGGTCGATGTGCCAGCGGTGCAGCGTGGTCTCGGCGAGGTGCTCCTGGCCGCCCGCGCGGAAGGGAATGCGGCAGAGCGGTTCGTGGAGCATGTAGGGGTCGGCCGCGAGCTCTTCAAAGGTGTGCATCGTCGTGTTGCGCTCATGGCTGACGCCCAGCAGCAGGATGCGCCCCTCGTCCAGGCGGGTGATTCGCTCGTAGGGGCTCTCCAGGCCGCAGGAGGGATGCACGTGGTGGTCGGCCAGCAGCTCGGCGGCCCGGGGCCCCGTCGCCGAGAGGCTGTGCGTGGGGTGCTGCGACCGCTGCACGCCGGGGCGGCGGCGGAAGGTCTCGGCGATTCGGCCCGCGTAGGTGGGGGTGTTCTCCACGTCGAACCACGGCGTTTCGCGGTCGATCCGCCCGGCCAGGGCGGCGCGGACCTGCGCCTCGGTGTACTCGGCCGTGATGGTGATCGCGCTCATCACCAGCGTGCCGTCCGGGCCGAGCACCTCCAGCAGGGCGTCGATGACGGCGTCGGCGCCGCCCTCGACCCAGCCGAAGCGGCTCAGCGAGCTGTGCACCAGCACCGTCTCGCCCCCGCCCAGGCCCGCCCGTCGAAGGCCCTCGGTCAGGTCCGTCCTCGTCACCACCGGTCTGTCGCTCGCGTGCATGGGCATCTCCAGTAGGGCGGGCACGGCCCGCCGTCGAAGGCGTCAAGGCGGCCATTGAACCGCTTCGCCGGCCCGGCGTCCAGGGGGTGTTCGGCTCACCGCCGCCGGAAGCGTCGCCGCTGGGGCCAGGAGACGTCGAGCGGGTCGGGCTTCGGCTCGGCCGGCTGGTCGAGCTGCGGGCGGGGGTGCTCGGGGTCGAAGGGCGTGCCGCACTCGGGGCAACGCGGTTCGGGCAGGCCCACCAGCAGGTAGCCGCACGTCGCGCAGGCGGGCGGCAGGTTGGCCCCGAGGACGTGCTCGGCCAGCTTTCGGCCCATGGCCAGGCTCACCACCACGTCCAGGATGATCAGCAGAAACGGCGTGACAAGCCCCAGCACCCAGCTCATGCCCCAGGTGGCCGAGAACTCCGACAGCGTCGCCGCCACGCCCGCCGCCCACACCACCACGCCGTTGAGCACACCCAACGGCCCGATGTGCAGCAGCGCCACCCCGCGCACCAGCCGATGCTCGAAGGGCCCCAGCCCCAGGGCCCACCGCGTGATCAGGAAGTTCTTGGCCTCCGCCGCCACCAGGGCCACCCCCAGCGCGATCCCGCCCAGCCCCGCCGCCACCACCGCCGAGCCCACGATCTGCCCGAAGACCCCCTTAGCCGCGAAGAGC
>JAWLCG010000288.1:0-6573 GCA_041687295.1 Phycisphaerae bacterium
CCGCAGGCTGTCCTCCAGGCTGGTGTAGAACTCGTGGTTGCCCAGCACCGCGTACTTGCCCAGCGGGGGCTCGACGGCGGCGAAGGCCGTCGCCATCGGGCCGATGCGGTCGAAGTCGTCGTCGACCAGGTCGCCGGTGCTGACCAGCAGGTCGGGCTGGAGTTCGGCGACGAGGCGGACGGTGTCGGCCAGGCGGGCCCGGCTGCGGAGGCTGCCGACGTGCAGGTCGGTCACCTGGGCGACGCGGAGGCCGTCGAGGTGGGCGGGCAGGCCCGCGATGGGAACGGTCACGTGGTTGACGCGGATGGCACCGGCCTCGAACCAGGCCCACACGCCTCCGGCCAGCACCAGGACGGTCATGGCCAGGAAGCCCGCCCGCGGCCCGACCCTCAGCCGACGCAGGCCCGGCCTGGCACGCCCCGCCACCCATACGCCGGCGTTCCACACGTGCAGCACCAGGCCGATCGTCAGGAACCAGAACAGCAGGATCAGCCAGACCACCAGGGCGACCCGCATCATCTCGCCCAGGCCCTCCCAGCCGTGCCGGCCCAGGGCGCGGGCCCAGTAGCGCCCCGTGGCCATCACCACCAGGGCCGCCCCCACCGCCAGGTGCCACCAGCCCAGGTGCCGAAAGGCGGTGTAGAACCGCCAGAAGAAGTATCCGCTCAGCACAGCCACGCCCGCGGTGAAGATCAGCATGAACATAGCGATTCCCGTTGCGTCCAGGGCCCACGCAGCGGCCGATCATGACCGCCGAACTGTCGCCCCCGCCGACCGGCCGGCCGGGGCATGCACTCAAGTATAGCACAGACCCGGCCCGTACCCCGCACGGCGAGGCTGGTCTGGCTGGGGTGAAGCCGGTAGGATAGTCGCTGCACCGGCGGCGCCGGGGCCGATGCCCGCCGCCCGACCGGTTTACCCCCGCCAGCCGGAGGACAGGCCATCTCCGCCACGACCCTTACCACCGACGTCCTGATCGTGGGCGGCACGACCGCCGCCGTCTCGGCCGCCCTGGCGGCGCGGCGGGCGGGCGCCCGCGTCTTCCTGGCCGCCCCGAAGACCTACCTCGGCGAGGACCTCTGCGCGACGCTCCGCCTGGCCCTGGAGCCGGGCCAGACGCCGCAGACGGACCTGGGCCGGCGGCTCTTCGATGCCCAGGGCCGCGCTACGCCCCTGATCGTGAAGAAGACCCTCGACGCAGCCCTGCTGGCGGCGGGCGTCGAGTTCCGCTTCGGGCTCTTCCCCGCCGGGGTGCTCACCGGTCCCGACGGCGCGCTCGAGGGCCAGGTGCTGGCCGGGCGCGGCGGCACGCGGACGGTGCGGGCCCGGACAATCATCGACGCCGGCGACCGGGCGGCGGCGGCTGCCCTGGCCGGGGCGCAGCGGCGGCCTTGGCCGGCGGGGCCCGTGCAGTTCCAGCGCAGCGTGATCGTGCCCGGCGAAGACGGGCCGCAAACGGTGACGCACCGGCTCGCGCTGACGCTGCCGGACGCCTCGGCCCGCTCGCTGTGGCGGGCCGAGCAGCAGGCCCGCGACGCCACGTACACCGACGGTCAGCTTCGCTCGGCCGAGAGCCTGTTCTTCGTGCCGCCCGACCCCATCGTCGGCCAGGCGCCGGGCGAGCCGTGGAGCGACGCCCAGCCGGCCCCCGGCCCGTTCCGCCCAGCCGGCGTGGAGCGGCTGTACGTGCTGAGCGGCTGTGCCGACGTGCCGCGCGCCGTCGCGGCCCAGTGGCTGCGCCCGGCGGGGATGCTGGCCATCGCCGAGCAGGTCGGCACCTGGGCGGCCGAGGAGGCGCGGGTCGCCAACGGGGACGAAAGGTGGGGCTTGCGCCCCAGCCTACGGGACTCCGCTCCCGACGCCGGGACGGCCGAGGTCACGGCCCTGACTCTGGACGACTGGGGCGGCTGGGACGTGGTCGTCATCGGCGGGGGCACCAGTGGGGCAGCGGCCGCCATCGGGGCCGGGCGGCGGGGGGCGCGGGTCCTGCTGGTGGAGTACCAGGAGGGTCTGGGCGGCACGGGGACGGTCGGGCTGATCGGCAAGCCCTACCACGGCCGGCCAGTCGGCTTCGCCGCCGAGGTGCCCTTCCCCGACAAGCAGCACAACACCGAGCACAAGATGGAGTGGCTCCGCCGGGCCGCCCGCGACGCCGGGGTCGAGATCTGGCTGGGCGGACTGGGCTGTGAGGCCCTGTGCGAGGGCGGCTGGGTGACGCACGTCCTGCTGGCCGGGCCGAGCGGGGCGGGCACTGTCCGCGCCCGCGTGTTCATCGACGCCACCGGCAACGCCGACCTGGCCCTGGCCGCCGGGGCCGAGGCCCTGTGGGGCGGCACGGAGGACGGCGACATCGCCCTGCAGGGCGCCGGCCTGCCGGCTCGGCCGCTGGGGCGCGACTACGTCAACACCGACTACCTGCTGGTCGACGAGGCCGACGCCGACGACGCCTGGGCCGCCCTGGTCGGCGCCCGCCTGGCGATGGACGAGGGGGCCTTCGACGTCGGCCCGCAACTGCAGACCCGCGAGCGCCGCCGGGTGCTCGGCGAGCACGTGCTGAGCTACCTCGACCAGATCGCCGGGCGGACCTACGCAGACTCGATCGTCCTGTCCGCCAGCGACTACGACTCGCACGGCTACCCCAACGAGCCCTACTTCGCCCTGATCGGCCACGACGAGCACACCCGCCGCCAGAACCACCCCGCCCCCGGCGGCGCGGGCTACACGCCGTTCCGCTGCCTGCTGCCGCGCGGGCTCGAGGGGCTGCTGGTGACCGGCCTGGGCATCAGCATGCGGCGGGACGCCTCAGCCATGGTGCGGATGCAGTACGACCTGCTCAACCAGGGCTACGCCGCCGGCGTGGCGGCGGCGATGGCGGCCCAGGCCGACGGGCGGCTCCGCGACGTGGACGTCCGCGCCCTGCAGGGGCACCTTGTGGCGATGGGTGCCCTGCCGGCCGAGGTGCTCGAGCACGAGGAGAACTATCCGCTGGACGACGAGGTGGTTTGGCAGGCGGTGGAGGATCTGGTCGGCCCGGATCGCCCCACGGCCTGCCGGGCCCTGGCGGTGATCCTGTCGCACCTGACGACGGCTGAGCCCGCCTTGGCCGAAGTGTTTGAGGCCGCCGCCGGCGAGGCCCAGCTCACCTACGCCAAGGTCCTGGGCGTGCTGGGCGACGCGCGGGGGGTGCCGGAGCTGGTCGCCGCCCTGCGCGCGGCCGAGTGGGACGACAAGATTCTCCAGGGCAAGATGGCCGAGTACGCCCACCTGCCCACGCTGGTCGACGCGCTGGTGATCGCCCTGGGCACGACGCGGGACGCCCGGGCGCTCGATCCCATCCTGGACAAGCTCGCCGGGCTCGACGCTGACGCGACGCTCTCGCACCACCGGGCGATCGCGCTGGCCCTGGAGCGGCTGGGCGATGCGCGGGCGGCCGGGCCGCTGGCCGAGCTGCTGGGCCGGCCCGGCATGACGGGCCATGCCATGCACGCCCCCGAGCCGCTCTGCGACCGTCCCTTCGCGAAGCGCCGCCGGGAGGGCCCCCTCCGCGAGATCGTCCTGGCCCGCGCCCTGTACCGCTGCGGCGACGCGGACGGCCTGGCCCGGCGGATCCTGGAGAGCTACACCCGCGACCTCCGCCGTCTCCTGGCCGATCATGCCCGCATGGTGCTGAGCACGTAGGGCGGGCACCGCCCGCGGCCGATGACGCCGCGGCAGGCCTGGGGAATATGGAGTGCGGCGACAGCGTCGCCGCTTTGGCTGATCCGCGGACGATCCAAAGCGGCGACGCTGTCGCCGCACTCCATACCCCTACAGCCGCCGGGCCGCAAACGCACGGTGCCCCGGGCGAGCGGTCGCTCGTCCGGGGCACCGATGTGCATGGGGGTGGAAGCTGTCGTGTCTACTCGGACTCGATGGCGCCGGCGTCGCGGCGGGCGCCGGTGGGGGCCCGGCCGGTGAAGTCCCGCAGGGCCGGGCCGGCGAACTGCCAGGTGTAGAGCTCCTCGATGCTGGTGCGGGAGTCTTCCAGCGTGCCGCGGGCGATCCGCAGGAAGTCGATCGTGCAGGCCAGGCCATCCAGCCCCGGCCCGCCGCCGACCCCCACGTCGCCGGTGGTGCTCAGCGAGCCGCCCGGGGCCGACCCGGTGGCCGGGCCGTTGGCCAGCTGCCCGTCGATGTAGAGGCGGACACCGTCCTCCGTGCCGCGCTCAACCTCCGCGACCAGGTGGTGCCACTGGCCGTCGTTGACCACGCGGTCGCTCAGGCGCGTCGCCGCCAGGCCGCCGTTCTGGCCCAGCCTGAACACCAGCCGGCCGTCCTGGATCACCTCCAGCACGTAACCGGCGTCGGCGTCGCGCTTCTGCACCAGCACGCCCGACTCGCCCGGCTCGACGCGGACGTAGGCCTCGATCAGGAAGTTGCTCTCGTGGATGTCGGGCGTCTGGAGCTGCTCAGGCCCGGCCACCTTCTGCTCCTTGCCGGCGGTGTAGCGATAGGGCTCGCTCATCGTCGCGTGGGCCACGCGCAGGTACTGGTCCTGGCCGTTGAGCTGCAGGGCGCCGCGCGTCCAGTCTTCCAGGGGCCCGTCGACGTAGTCGTCGTCGGCGATGTTCTGTCCCTGCAGCGGGTAGGTGGGGCGCTTGTAGTAGTCGCCCCGGCCCGCGTGGTAGCCGGTCAGGACGAAGTGCTCGTCCACCACGATCGAGGGGTCGTCCTGGCGGGGCGTGAAGTTCCACTCGCCCACGACGGCGTAGAGGCCCCAGGGCACGAAGGCCCGCACGCCGAAGTCGATGGCGGCCGAGCCGGGCCTCAGGCGGAAGTCGCCGTTGGCCGGGTCGCGCAGCGGGGCCTGGTCGGCCAGCACGCCGACGCTGCCGGCCAGGGGCTCGACGGCCAGCAGGGCGGCAACATAGTCGGCCATCTGCCCATACTTGCCGCCCTGGGCGTGGAAGCTGCCGATCCAGTTGCCCAGGTTGTACAGCACGTTGCTGGCGTAGGCGTTGAGGGAGTAGGCGAAGTCGGACTCCTGTCGCCCGGCGTCGGCGGCGTTGGGGTCTTCGTTCCTGGAGTCGGTGTGGCGGAAGACCTCCTCGCTGATGTCCTGGAAGATGTTGCCCAGGTACTTGTCGCGCCCGGCCTGGGGTGCCTGGCGGCGCGAGCCGTACATGAAGCGGTAGGCGGTGTTGTTGAACAGCGTGTTCTGGTAGCTGATGATCGCTTGGAAGGCCGCGTAGTTCGGCAGCGGGCGCTTCGGGTCGTTCATCGTGCCCCAGGCGATGTTGTTGAACAGGTAGTTCTTGAAGGCGCCGTCCATGTAGTAGGCGAAGCCGAAAGTCCCATCGTTAAACGGGCCGATCGGGTTGCCCGAGACGTTGTTGTAGAGGTAGAACGGGCCCGACTGCCAGGTCTCGATGCCGCCCCAGTCGTTGGCGCTCAGCAGCGAGTCGACGACCTTGTTGTGGTGGACCAGGATGCGGACCATGGGCGAGCCCAGGCCGTCCTCGCTGACCTTGCCGGGCTGGCCGCCGGTCATGTTGATGCCCGCCGCGTAGGCGCGGGTGACGATGTTGCCGGCGACCTCGGCCGTCTGCAGCCGAACCAGGTTGATCGTGAAGTTGTCCTTGGGCCGAATGCCCCGCCGCCCGGTCTCGTGGGCGCGGTTGCGCATCACGCGGATGTTGTGGCACTGCGTCCGGGCGCTGAAGTTGATCGCGTGGTGGTCCGTGAACGCGATGTCGTTGTCGGCCACCAGCAGGTCGTCCAGCGTGCCGTCGTCGGCGACCTGGATTTCCACGGCGTTGCTGACGTGCTCGAAGACGTTGTGGCGGATCACCAGGTCGCGCCCGGCGCCCTTGTAGCGGACCACCCCGCTGTTGACGTCGGGGTGCTCGAAGAAACGCGCCGCCAGGTCGTAGGCGACGTCGCCGAAACGGAACGCCAGGCCGCTGATCTCGACGTGGCTGGCGTTCTCCAGCTCGATGAAGTTGATGACGTCGCCGACCTCGATGGTCACCGTGTTGGGGTCGACGTCGCCGGGCAGGCGGACGTACAGCCGGCCGCCGCGGCCCTGGCGGTCGAACCAGAACTCCCCGGCCTGGTCGAGGTAGTGGGGCTTGTCCTCGAGGTAGTACCTATGGCCCGTGCGGATCGTGCCGGTGTCGGTGTGCCAGGGGCCCTGGTAGGCGATGGCCTTGCGCTGCGGGTCGTAGGCCTCGACCTCGGCGGCGTAGGGCATGCCCATCATGTTGCCCCACTGCGTCCAGACCAGGGCGTCCATGTAGTAGTCGGCGTCGCGGGTGAGGTTCTTCGTGTCGATGCCCAGGTGCATCTTGCGCCCGCCGATGGTGGTGCGGACGGGGTCGTTCTCCCACCACTTGGGGTTCTCCCAGACGAACCATTGGCTCTGCGGGTCGCGCGGGTCGGCGTAGCGGTCCCAGTTGGGCGTGCGGGCCAGCTGCAGCTCGGTGACGCTGCCGTCCTCGGCCACCACCCACACGTGCCGCGGCGTGACGCCCTGCAGGTCGACGTGCCAGCCCTGGTTCCGCGCGGGCAGCTTGGCGTGCCCGCCCTTCTGCC
>JAWLCG010000289.1:0-1509 GCA_041687295.1 Phycisphaerae bacterium
GCACGCCGCCCGGCTGGGACCCGGCCCTGCATGGGGTCTTCCCCCCCCGCCGGACAGCGTCCGGCCTACAAGGGGCGGCCGTTCGCCCGGAACCCACGTGCCCTCCTGACCTCTGTCCGTTACCATAGGACCATGAGCGCCGAGACCGCCCCCAAACGCTGGACCGTGCTGGAGCTGATCAACTGGACGCGGGACTACCTCGCCCGCGCCGGGGTCGATCAGCCCCGCCTGGCGGCCGAGTGGCTGCTGGCTGAGGTGCTGGGGTGCAAACGGCTGGAGCTGTATACCCGCTTCGAGTACGAGCCCACGCCCGCCCAGCGCGACGCCTACCGCGAGCTGGTCCGCCGGGCCGCCCAGCGCGAGCCGCTGGCCTATCTCGTGGGCCATCGCGAGTTCTACAGCCTGGACTTCCTCGTCTCGCCGGCCGTGCTGATCCCAAGGCCCGAAACCGAGCTGCTGGCCCAGCTGGCCATCGAGCACCTCCAGGGCCTGGGCCGGCCGGAGGTGCGGTTCTGGGACGTCTGCACCGGCTCGGCCTGCGTGGCGGTGGCCGTCGCCCGGCACGTGCCGGGCGGGCGGGGCCTGGCCACCGACATCAGCGCCGACGCCCTGGCCGTCGCGGCCCAGAATGTCGAGCGCCACGGCCTGGGCGACCGCATCACGCTGGCCCGGGCCGACCTGCTGGCCCTGCCCGCCGAGCAGGCCGACCTCGCGGCCGAGCCGTTCGACGCCCTGACGGCCAACCCCCCCTACGTCTCGACGGCCCAGATGGCCGAGCTGCCCCCCGAGGTCCGCCACGAGCCCGCCGGCGCCCTGGCGGCCGGGGCCGAGGGCCTCGACACCATCGGCCCGCTGCTCGAGCAGGCCCCCGACCGCCTCGCCCCCGGCGGCCTGCTGGTGATGGAGATCGGCTTGGGCCAGGCCGACGCCGTCTGGGCCCTCGTCACCGAGAACCCCCGCTACGAGCGCCCCCGCTTCGCCAAAGACCCCGCCGGCATCGACCGCGTCCTGGTCGCCTACCGCGCCACCTGAGCGGGACCCCCGCCTTAGGCGCGTACAGGCCAACCGTGTCCTCCGGCCCAAGCCCACGGATTGCCATCCGTGGGCATCGCGGCGGACCATGCCTGTCGGGGCACAACCTACCCGCACGCCCAATGGGCAAACGGTCCAGCCCCAGAAAGCCACTGTCCGCAGCCACGGAAGGCCACAGCGTCTTCGCAAAGGAAGAAGCGTCCGGGCCGTGGCTACGGTGTCTGTAGCCACGTCTTTCCCCTTCTCCCTGGCCTCGGCCCCAGAGGGAGACACGATTGACACCGATTACACAGATAAAGGCCGATGGCACAGATGGAGGATCTACCTGCTTCTTCTCCCATCTGTGCCATCGCAGTTTATCCGTGGAATCTGTGGCCCCCATGCGTCCCTGACTCCCGGAGTGCCCCCTGGGTGTCCCTGCGCGATGGTCGAACCGCGCTTTTGGAGTGCGGGGGGGGGGGGGGGCCGGGGGGGTGA
>JAWLCG010000289.1:1519-6564 GCA_041687295.1 Phycisphaerae bacterium
GGATCGCATACGACCGAGCCAGCCAAAGCGGCGTCAAGGCCGCCGCACTCCATACTGCGCTCGCGCCCTGGGCCTCCATTGGCCGGTATGACTGACGATCGGAGGCCGGACGACATGGCTGCAGACAGCGCAGCCATGCCCACCGGCCATGGCACCGGTCATGGGACTTGTTCGCCCCCGCCGCTGTTGGCCCGCATCGCGGGTGGGGCGTATACTTTCCGCACGAGGCCGGGGCCTGATGGACGCACCGAAACCCCCGGCCATGCGGAGGAGCCCTTCATGTCAGACGCCCCGCCCGATTCCAGGCCGATCCAGTGGTACCGCTGCCGGCTCGACCGCGACACGCTGCGCAGCCTCACCGCCCGCAGCGACTGGCGGGGCTTTCGACAGATCGGCCTGCAACTGCTGATCACGGCGGGGGCCGGCGTGGGCACCTACTGGCTGCTGGTCAACGGCCCCTGGCTGCTGGCGGTGCCGGCCCTGCTGGTCTACGGCACGATCTACTCGTTCCTGGGCCTCTCCGGCGCGGGCCATGAGCTGTGCCACGGCACGGTCTTCCGCACACGGTTCTGGAACGAGCTTTTCCTGCGCCTGGTGGCATTCCTGAGCTGGACGAACTTCGTCCACTTCCGCGCCAGCCATGCCGGGCACCACCAGTGGACCGTCCACCGCGGGCGCGACCTGGAGGTGGTGCTGCCCCAGAGCCTCCGCCGGCGGGACTGGGTCTTTTTGGCCGTCGACGTGCGGGGCCTGTGGCAGAAGCTCGCCACGACGGTGCGGCACGCCCGGGGCCGACTCGAGGGCGAGTGGGAGCACCGCATCTTCCTCGAGTCGAACGTCCGGGGCCGGCGCGCCCTGGCCCGCTGGGCGCGGGTGCTGCTGGGGGGTCAGCTCGCCCTGGCGGTCGTTTTCGTGGCGACGGGCCAATGGCCCCTGCTGCTGCTGGTGACCTTCGCCCCGTTCTACGCGGGCTGGCTGAACTTCCTGTGCGCCTTTCCCCAGCACGCGGGCCTCTCGCACAGCGTGCCCGACTTCCGCCTGTGCTGCCAGACGATGACGCTTAACCCGGTGGTGCGGTTCCTGTACTGGCAGATGAACTACCACGTCGAGCACCACATGTACGCCGCCGTGCCGTTCCACCGCCTGGCCGACCTCCGCCGGACCATCGAGCCCGACCTGCCCCCCGCCTGTCGCGGCCTGCGCGGGGCGTGGCGCGAGCTGCTCTCCGCCCTCGCCCGCCAGCGGACCGACCCGGAATACGCCTACGTCCCCCCCCTGCCCCACCCCGCCGGCCGGGCGACGGTCCAGTAGGGCGGGCACGGCCCGCCGCCGCACCCCCAGAGCTCCGCATCGGTGTCGGGCCCTGATGGGCGACTGGCTGGGCCGGGCGTCGCCCCCTCCTTGCCTGCCGGGCCTCACTGCGTTCGACCCGGCCTACGGGTTAACCCGGCAAGGCGACGATGACGCGCCACACCCCGTACGGCCAGGCTTACGGAGCCAATCGAAACGAACCCAATTGCATACTGTATACAATCAGAGAATTCCCAGAATCTGCCCCTGGCAGGGCAGGCGGCAGGCGGGCGAGGTTGGGCGGACTTGCCGAAACGAACCCAATTCGACTCTGCTCAAGCCTTGTTTGTGCCGTGCCTTGTGGAGAAACTTCGCCGACGGAACGAACCCAATGCCCGTCGGCCCGGCCACCAGGGGCCCGTGCCCGGCGCCTGCCGGCAAGCAGGAAGACTTGCCGAAACGAACCCAATTTGGCCGCTGGGCCAGGGCGGCGTCTTCGCTACGACGCCGGGGCGCTGGGGCGGGTGGCGGAAGGGACGGCTTGACATGGAGGGCCCGGGGGGCCAAGATTCGGCGGAACTGACGCGGGAGGAGCTTAGATGGATGCCGTTCCACAATGGGGTCTGTTCGAGATCGAGCTGACCAGTCACCAGGACTACGAGGACCCGTTCCAGGACGTGACGGTGACGGTGGGCTTTACCAGCCCCGCTGGCCGGACGCGGACGGTCGAGGCCTTCTGGGACGGCGGGCGGACCTGGCGGGCGCGTTTCAATCCCGACGGGCCGGGCCGATGGGCCTGGGCGAGCACCTGCTCCAGCGCCACCAACGCCGGCCTGCAGGGCCGGGCGGGCACCTTCAGCTGCGATCCGCCGCCGGCCAAGGGCCCCCCCCTGCGCCGGCACGGGCCGGTGCACGTCGCCGAGGATGGCCGACACTTCGCCCACGCGGACGGCACGGCCTTCTTCTGGCTGGCCGACACGGCCTGGAACGGCCCGCTGCGGGCCAGGCCCGACCAGTGGCAGACCTACCTGGCGGCGCGGAAGAAGCAGGGCTTCTCGGCCATTCAGTTCGTGTCCACCCAGTGGCGGGGCGCCGACGGCAAGACCCTGGGCCAAGTGGCCTTCGACGTGGCCGAGGGGCGGATCGCCCACTTCAACCCGGAATTCTTCGCCCGGCTGGACCCGTACGTCCGGGCCATCAACGAGCACGGCCTGCTGGCGGCCCCGGTGATCCTGTGGGCCTGCACGAAGGACGACCCGGGCCAAACGCTCTCGGACGAGCAGGCCATCCGATTCGCCCGCTACCTTGTCGCCCGCTGGGGCGGCTACGAGGTGGTCTGGCTGCTGGGGGGCGACGGCGACTACACCGGCCCCTCGGCCGCGCGGTGGCGCAAAATAGGCCGGGCCGTCTTCGCCGACCGCCACGATCGGCCCGCCACGATGCACTACTGCGGCCAGAAGAGCTTCACCGACGAGTTCCGCTCCGAAAGCTGGTTCGACTTCATGGGCTACCAGAGCGGCCATGGGGTCAGCGAGGCGGAGTTGCGGTGGCTCGTGCAGGGCCCGCCGGCGACGGAGTGGCGGGACGAGCCGGTCAAGCCGAGCGTGAACCTCGAGCCCAACTACGAGGCCATGCCCGCCTACGGCAGCGGCGAGATGCTGGGGGCCTACGAGGTCCGCCGGGCGGTGTGCTGGTCGCTGCTGGTGATGCCGCCGGCCGGCGTAACCTATGGCTGCAATCCGATTTGGATCTGGCCGCCCAAGGGCAAGGGCAAGGCCATCGGCCATGGCACCATCGACAAGGCCGGCCTGACGCCCGAGTGGTCCGAGGGCCTCAAGCTGCCCGGCGGCGAGCAGATGGGCCACGTGCGGGCCTTTTTCGAGGCCCTGGAGTGGACCCGCCTGCGGCCCAGTCCGGAGCTGCTGGCCGAGCAGCCGGGGCTCGACGACCCGTCGCGGTTCATCGCCGCCGCCCGCACCGTCGAACGCCGCGAGGCCGCCCTCTACCTGCCCCGCGGCGGTGAGATGGCCCTGGCGGATATCCGCGGCTTCCGCACCATCCGCTGGTTCAACCCCCGCACGGGCAAGTGGTCCGGCAGCAAGACCGTCCAGCCCCGCCTGCAGGCCCCCGACGAGCAGGACTGGCTGGTCCGTATCGAGGCCTGAGCGGACCGTTACACTCTCTGCGAGCGACAGCGAGGCCCGGCGCAGGCCCGTAGGCCGGGTCGAGCGCCAGCGAGGCCCGGCGGCGAGGGCGGCGCAGGCGCAGCATGGCCGCGAGCGGCCATGGCACCCCCCTTGTATCGTTCTTTTCTGAAGGAGCTTACGGTATGGCCACACTGGGCATCGGCGTGATCGGCGCGGGGATGATCGGCAAGCAGCACCTGGCGAACTTCGTCGGCGACCGCCGTACGCGGGTGCTCTGGGTGGCGGACATCGACCCGGCCGCCCTCGACTACGCAGCCAGCCACTTCGGCCCCAAGCACCTAACGAACGACTACCGCGAACTGCTGGCCGACCCGGCCGTCGACGCAGTGGTCGTGGCCACGCCGCCCAGCGAGCACACCCGCCAGGCCATCGATTCCCTGCGGGCTGGCAAGCACGTGATGCTGGAAAAGCCGATGGCCCCCACGCTGAGCGAGGCCCGCCGCGTCCTGGCCGAGGCGAATCGCCGCCCTGATCTGCTCATCACCGACTGCTCGTGCCGTCACGCCCGGCTGAACCCCAAGTTCGCCAAGGTCAAGCAGATCATCGAATCGGGCGTATTGGGCGACGTGTACTTCATCCACCACAACTCGGTCAACCGCCAGGGCCGGGGCGGCCTGGAGTACAACCCGCCGGCCAAGTGGTTCCTCGACCGCGCCATCGCCGGCGGCGGGCCGATGTACGACTGGGGCGTCTACGACCTGTCGTTCCACCTCGGCGTGCTGGGCGAGCCGCGGTTCCTCCGAGCGGCCGGCGGGTTCTGCGTCAACGGGCTCGACCGCGTCGACCCCGGCACGCCGGTGTTCACGGTCGAGGAGCACGGCGGGGCGCTGATGGAGTTCGAAGGCGGCCTGAAGTACTACTGGGAGCGGGCGACCAACGCCCACAGCCTCGTCGGCAACGAGACGCGCATCTACGGCACCAAAGGTGGGTTGCGATTTGGTTTCTGCACGTGGGACTCCCCCCAGATCGTGCACTACTACGTCGACCGCGCCGGCCGGGGCAAGGCCCGCCAGCGAACCCTCCGCGTCAACCTGCGCAACCGCCAGCCGGACATGCACTACATGGGCCGGGCCTTCGTCGACGCCGTCCTGGCCGGCGGCCCGCCGCCCATGCCCCTCGATCTGGCCTACAAGAACCTCCAGATCCTCCACAAGGTCTACCGCGCGGCGGGGTGGTGAGCGCGTAGGCCTGGACAGCCCGTAGTACATTGACAGGCTGGCAGGATCGCTGGTGGCCAGTCACGGGGCCTTTGCCAGGACTGCAGACGCGGCGGGTGTGCAAGGCCGGGACGTCCCGGCATCGCATTCCCGTCAGACATCCCGGCGCCCCGGCCGCCCAGGACTTCCCGCCGTCGCAGCCGACCGTCCGGACGCCCTGCGCGGAGCCCCGGAGGGGCGGAAGAATGTAGCCGGGGGCGCAAGCCTCCGGAAAAGCGTGCCTTGTGAGCGATGAGCCCTGCTATGTAGCCGTTTGTCAAGCCAGCCTGGGCAGATTGTGGGGCGTCGATCACGCAACCTGCTATTCAGTCGTCCGCGGAATCCCGTGCGG
>JAWLCG010000290.1:0-6532 GCA_041687295.1 Phycisphaerae bacterium
CGACGGCGGTGTTGGCCTCGTAGGGGTCGATGTCGTACCCGCCGCCCGGCACGCCGGCCAGGTAGAGCGCCCCCTCCAGCCGAAGCAGCGACACCGCCGCGCCGGCCGGGCCGGTGACGCGGAGGCTCTGCTGCGGGACGGCCACCGTCAGCGGGGCCGTCACGCCTGGAATCGCCAGCGTGGGCGCCGCGGGCGCGTCGGGGCTCAGCGTGGCCTGCGAGCCGGTGAGGCTGCCCTCGGGTGGGAAGGTTCGGCTGGTCAGGATGGTGCCGTCGCTGAACTCCACCGTCACCGTTGCCCCGGCCAGCTCCAGGCCCGAGACGCTGCCGCTGTCCTCGGGCCCCGGGGCCGAGACGCCCTGGATGCTCGTGGGGTCCACGTCGACCGAGAAGCTCATCGTCTCGCCGGGGTCGAAGTCGCCAAAGTCGATCGTCAGCACGTCGTAGCCGCCGTCGCGGGCGCTGCTGAAGGCGTGGCCCGTGACGCCCGTGCCGCCCTCGGCGTCCAGGGTGAAGCCCTTGGCCACCAGGTCGCCGGCGGTGCCGTAGGGGTCGAACACCATATCGGGCAGGATCGCCGTGCGCAGGTCCAGGCTCATGCGGGTGATGCGGGCGTCGGCGGAGGCGTTGCTGACCCGGAACGAGCCTTTGGTGTAGGTGCTGGATCGGGCCAGGCTGCCGCCGGCGTCGATGACGATCTCGGCCAGCGTGGCGGGGTCGTCTGCGGTCACCTCGATGAAGTGCCACGTCGCCGCGAACGGCGTGTCCGAGCCGCGGCTGGTGGCGAGGATGCCGACCGCCGGCGCGAGCGCGCCGATGAACCACGCCTCGGGAATGGGGATGGCCGGGCCCAGGGCGATCCGCTCGCCGCCGACGGCCGAGTAGTACGCCTGGGCCGTGCCGGCGCCGGGGTCGACGCTGAGGTAGAGGTCGAAGCTGTCTTCCCCGGCCAGGGCGCCGGGGGCCGTGGCGTAGAGGCTGTAGTCGCCCCCGAACTCGCCGGCGACGGCGAAGCCACCCGCCCCCCCGTTGGCGTCGACGACGACCTTGACGTAGTTGTCCTGGTCGCCGCTGCCGAAGAACACCCCCATCGACTGCGAGTCGATCGGCGTCGAGCCGGCGAAGGGGTCGCTCACGCGGGTGTGGATCGTGAAGGCCCCGCTCGCCAGCGTCACGTCGATGCCGAACTGCAGGCCGTACTGCTGGCTGTTGAGGCTGCCCATGGCGTCGCCGGCCGGCACGGCGTCGACGGTCAGCACGCCGGCGGCCCCGCCGGCGGTCATGGCCGTCGGGTCGAAGAGGTCCTCGTAGTAATCCACGCCGTTCATCATCAGGCCGGTGAAGCCCATGTTCAGCAGCCCTCCGGCCGGGGGGGCGTCGCTGTCCCAGTTGTAGCGCACCGGCAGAGGGGTGGCCCGGCCGTTGTGGAAGTCGATGGCGAACGGGTCGTCCATGTCGTCCAGGCCGTCGTTGTCGTCGTCGGGGTCGTTGAGGTTGCTCAGGAAGTCGCCGTCGTAGTCGGGTGGCACGTCGGCGGCGCTGAGCGGGTCGGTGCCGTTGTCGATCTCGTCGGCGTTGCTGTAGCCGTCGCCGTCGTCATCGAGGTCCCAGTCGTACTCACCCGTGCCGACCGGGACGGTGCCGTCGTAGTCGTTGGGCTCGAAGACCACCACGCCGTCTTTCAACCAGTCGGTAACCCACACCGTGCCGGGGTAGGGTCCGGCGTCGCCGACGGCCCAGAGGTCCAGCGGCAGGCCGGCGGCGTTGCTGAACAGCACCGAGACGTTCTCGACGCTCTGCCCGTCGGCGCTCAGCTGGATGCGGTAGACGTTGTCGTTCCAGCTGGCCGCCAGCAGGTCGCCGGTCATCTTGCCGTTGAAGTTGCCGGCCGTGTACTCCGTCAGGCCATTGGTCGAGTCGCCGAAGGTCCACAGCGCCCCGTTGCCGTTGCCCGGTTCGAGGTACTCACCCTCGATGAGGTTGTCCTGCGGCACGGGCGACTGGGGATTGGACGGGTTGAAGGTGTTGCCCGTCCAGGCTCGCGTGGGGTTGGGATGGCCCGCGTAGAAGCCCGGCCCGGCCACCAGGTGCAGGCTGTCCGGGTCGGTCACGCCGGGCTCGCTGAGCTGGTTGGTGGGCAAGCCCTGGTCGTTGTAGATCGGCGGGCCGCCCCAGCCGGCGTTGGAGCCGTTGTCGATCGTGTAGAGCCGGCCATCGGCGGTCAGCACCAGGTCGTAGGGGTTACGGTAGCCGGGCGAGTAGACCTGCACGGGCCCGCCGGAGACGAGCCTGGCCTGGTTCTTGCCGTCGTTGCCGCCGAAGGGGTCGTTGGCGTCGTCCGTGCCCGGGCGGTCCTCGTCGTCGAGGGTGGGCAGGTCGTAGGTGCTCTCGCCGATGGCGGTCAGGTCGACCGACAGGATCGCCGCCGACAGGGCGTACTCCGGCAGGCGGGCGAAGTTGTTCGACGGCGCGCCCATGTTCGTGTTGCCGCCCTGGGCGATGTAGAGGACCCCCGCCTCGGCGTCCAGGGCCAGGCCGTTGGCGGTGTGGTTCTCCTCCGAGCGGGGCAGGCCGCGGACCAGGTCGAGCTTGACCCACTCGCTGCCGGTCCAGCTCAGCCGGCTCAGCACGCCGGAGTTGGTATCGAGGTTCAGGTCGTCGCCGCTGGGCCCAGCCCCGATCCGCGGGTCGCTGCTGACGGCGTAGATCACCGGGTTGGCCGCGGTGCCGGTCACCAGGATGCCGGTGACCAGGCGGGTGGTCAGGCCGGGATTGGGCGTGCCGTCGTCGTCGTGGTTGGGGATGCTCTGCAGCAGGCCGATCGTCTCGGTGGCGGCGGCCTCGTAGTCGTTGGGCCCGTGGCGAAGCAGGCTGTAGGCGAGGATGAGCCCGTTCTGCTGGGCCACGTAGAGCCGCCCGTCGGGCCCCATCTGGATGGAGGTGGGGTTTTCGGCGCCGGCGCCGGCGAGGTAGCTCTTTCCGAAGCCGACCGGCATGTCCGGAGGCGGCTCGTCGGAGTCGCCGAGGATCTCGATGCCCTTCAGGGCCGGGTTGTCGGCCACGTGGGCGAAGTCGATGTCCAGCGTGCCGTCGGCGGTGACGGTGAAGGACTCCATCACCCCCGCGTACCCCCCGGCCATGGCGTAGACGTCGTAGTCGTCCAGGACGAGCTGGCCCTCGATGGACACGTCGAACAGGCGGGCGCCCTCGGCCTGGGCCCCGTCGAAGATCTCGGCGAAGTACAGCCTCACCTCGTACTGGCCCGGCTGGACGGGGAAGCTCCACTGCATCTCGGCCCCGCCGGCCGGGTCCCATCGCTCGGTTTGGAACAGGACCTCGGGCACGCCGGGCGGCAGGGAGGCGTGGGACAGGTCGATGGCCAGGTCGGTGCTGTAGGTGCGTGCCGAGCTGACGCGGTAGGGCGAGGGGCTCGCGGCGCTGTCGGCCTGCCAGGCGGGCGAACCGGCCAGCTCCGGCCCGCCGACGTTGACGCGGAAGATCGGCGTCGCCGCCAGCAGCAGGCGCGGCTCGAGCGACTCCAGACACCCGAACAGAGCCATCGACTCAGCGCATGGCGACGTGTGGGGCAGGCGGATCATGGGTGGCAATCCTCCCTGTACAAGCGGGGGCGCAGGGGCCGGGTCGGCCGGTATCTGGCCGATCGGGCCGATCGGGCTGTTTCTGTGGCTCCCCCTGGGTATGGACTTCGACTACTTTCCTCATTATCCCCCGCCAGAGCCCCAAGGCAACCCGCGCCGCCCGCTGTCCGGCGTGGCCAATCGGTTGGGCCGTTCGGCCCGGGGCTGGCCCGGGTCCCACGGCCAGATGCGGGGCGTGGCATCCGGCCGAGCCGCTCCGGCCGTAGGGTGTGCAGGTTCGCGGAGCGTCAGCGCAGCGGTTCTGCACACGGGACGCGGGTGGCTGGGCGAGCAGGCAACGCCCGACGCCACCGCCCGTGTGCAGAACCTGCACACCCTACCTCCTGATCTGGGCCGGCGCTTTCGGCGGCCAGGGGCTTCGCGGGGGCGGGGGTGGCCGGTACAATGCCGGGCCTGGATTGGAGATCCGCCTACCCGTAGCGAAAGGATTCGCCCGCCGATGTCGCAGACGCACCTGACGCAGATCGCCGAAGAGCTCAACGTCAACGCCCGGCAGGTGGAGGCGACGGCCCAGCTGCTGGACGCCGACGCCACCGTGCCGTTCATCGCCCGCTACCGCAAGGAGGCCACCGGCAACCTCGACGAGGTGGCCGTCATCGCCATCCGCGACCGCCTCGGGCAGCTCCGCGAGCTCGACGCCCGCCGCGAGACGATCCTGGCCAGCCTCCAGGAGCAGGGCCAGCTCACCGACGCGCTGAAGCAGGCCGTGCAGGCCGCGGCCACCATGGCCGTGCTGGAGGACCTCTACCTGCCCTATCGGCCTAAGCGGCGGACGCGGGGGACGATCGCCAAGGAGCGGGGCCTGGAGCCGCTGGCGACGGCCCTGTTCGCCCAGTCGCCCCGGCTCGACGTGCAGGCGGAGGCCGCCCGATTCGTCGACCCGGCCCAGGAGGTCCCCACGGCCGAGGATGCCCTGGCGGGCGCCCGCGACATCATCGCCGAGTGGATCAACGAGGACGCCGAGATCCGCGCCGCCCTGCGCGAGCTGTTCCTGACCAAGGGCATCCTCTCCAGCAAGCTCATCAAGACCAAGGAGGCCGAGGCCTCCAAGTACAAGGACTACTTCGACTGGTCCGAGCCGGTGGCCAGTGCCCCCTCGCACCGCATCCTGGCCGTGCGGCGCGGGGCGGCCGAGGGCATGCTCAGCTTCCACATCCAGCCCGACGAGCAGACGGCCCTGGAGATCCTCCGCCGACGGTTCCTCACCTCCACCGGCCCGGCCAGCGACCAGGTGGCCCTGGCCCTGCAGGACGCCTACAAGCGCCTGCTGTCGCTGTCGATGGAGACCGAGGCCCGCCTGGCCAGCAAGAAGCGGGCCGACGAGGAGGCCATCCGCGTCTTCGCCGAGAACCTCCGCGAGCTGCTGCTGGCCTCGCCGCTGGGCCAGATGCGGGTGCTGGCGCTGGACCCGGGTTTCCGCACGGGCTGCAAGCTGGTGTGTCTGGACGCCCAGGGCAGGCTGCTGCACAACGACACGATCTACCCGCTCGAGCCGCAGCGCCGCACCGAGCAGGCCGCCGCCACCCTCAAGGCCCTCGTCCAGCAGTACGCCATCGAGGCCATCGCCGTGGGCAACGGCACCGGCGGGCGCGAGGCCCACGCCTTCTGCCGCGACGCCGACCTGGGCCGAACGGTCCCCGTCGTCATGGTCAACGAGAGCGGTGCGTCGGTCTACTCGGCCAGCCAGGCCGCCCGCGAGGAGTTCCCCGAGCAGGACCTCACCGTCCGCGGGGCCGTCTCCATCGGCCGGCGCCTCATGGACCCGCTGGCCGAGCTGGTCAAGATCGACCCCAAGAGCATCGGCGTCGGCCAGTACCAGCACGACGTCGAGCCCAAGGCCCTCAAGACCTCCCTGGACGACACCGTCGTCAGCTGCGTCAACGCCGTCGGCGTCGAGGTCAACACCGCCAGCAAGCAGCTGCTCAGCTACGTCAGCGGCCTGAGCGATCGGCTGGCAGGCTCCATCGTCACCTGGCGCAACGAGAACGGGCCCTTCCGCTCGCGCCGCCAGCTGCTGGAGGTGGCGGGCCTGGGGCCCAAGACCTTCGAGCAGTCGGCCGGCTTCCTGCGGATCCGCGGCGCCGCCAACCCCCTGGACGCCTCGGCCGTTCACCCCGAGAGCTACGGCGTCGTCGAGGCCATGGCCGGCGACCTGGGCTGCACCGTGCCCGACCTGGTCGCCCGGGCCGAGCTGCGGGCGAAGATCGCCCTGGAGAAGTACGTCACCGAGACGGTCGGCCTGCCGACGCTGCGGGACATCCTCAGCGAGCTGGCCAAGCCGGGGCGCGACCCCCGCGAACCCTTCGAGCTGTTCGCCTACGCCGACGACGTTCACGCGATCGGCGACCTCAAGCCCGGCATGAAGCTGCCCGGCGTGGTGACGAACGTGACGGCCTTCGGGGCCTTCGTCGACGTCGGCGTCCACCAGGACGGGCTGGTGCACATCAGCGAGCTGGCCGACCGGTTCGTCGAAAAGCCCGGCGACGTCGTCAAGGTGCACCAGAAGGTCACCGTCACCGTCCTGGAAGTCGACCTGGATCGCAGCCGCATCGCCCTGTCGATGAAGACGAACCCCGGTAGCCCCCGCCGCGCCGACCGCACCGAGCCGCCGGCCCCCCAGGCCGAGCGGGCCCCCAGCCGGCCTCAGGGCAGAGGCAAGACCAAGAGCTCCCCGCCCCCGAGCCGCCGCGCCGAGCCCGACCTGAGCAACAACCCCTTCCGAGACTTCTTCAAGGGCTGGAAGCCCAAGAAGTAGTCTTCAGGCGCTCTTCGAGCCCAGCGAGGCCCGGCTCGGCCCCGGCCATGCCCGGGGTCTTCGTGCGGTTGATCGTCTGCCGTAGGGCGGGCAAGGCCCGCCGTCGACGGCGCCTGACG
>JAWLCG010000291.1:0-3470 GCA_041687295.1 Phycisphaerae bacterium
GCTCGCCGACCTTGCCCTCGTATTTCTTGGTCAGCTCCTGGATCTGGTCCTTGGTCTTGGTGGCCTCGTCTTCGGTCAGAAGGCTGTCCTTCTGCTCGCGGTCGGCCTCTTTGTTGGCGTCGCGGCGGGCGTTGCGGACGGCGATGCGGGTGCCCTCGGCCATCTTGCGGACCTGGTTGGCCAGCATGTCGCGCCGCTCGCCCGACAGCGGCGGCACCGGCAGGCGGATCATCTTGCCGTCGGTCTGCGGCGTGATGCCGATGTTGGCGGCCTGGATCGCCCGCTCGATGTCCTTGGTCACCGACGGGTCGAAGGGCTTGATGACGATCATCGAGCCCTCGGGCACAGCGATGCTCGCCAGCTGCCGCAGGTCCGTCGGCGAGCCGTAGTACTCCACCTTGATGTGCTCGACCAGCCCGGCCGACGCCCGGCCCGTGCGGATGCCGCGGAGCTCGTCCCGCAGGTACCCCAGGGCCGACTCCATCTTCTCCTCGCACTCCAACAGGATCTCGTCCATCGGCATGGTCAGCCCTCCCGCGTCAGAAACCAATGGTCGTCCCGACGCTCTCGCCGGCGACGACCTTCAGGATATTGCCCGGCTGATCGAATTGGAAGACCACCACCGGGATTCGCGACTCCATGCACAGCGAGACGGCCGTCATGTCCATCACGCCGTACTGACCGGCCAGCATCTCGTTGAAGTCCAGCCGCTCGAGCCGCCGGGCGTCGGGGTCGGTGGCTGGGTCGGCCGTGAAGACCCCGTTGACCTTGGTGGCCTTGAGCAGGACCTCGGCGTCCAGCTCGGCAGCCCGCAGGGCGGCGCAGGTGTCGGTGGTGAAGAACGGCGAGCCGGTGCCGCCGGCCAGGATCACCACCCGCCCGGCCCGCAGGTGCGTCAGGGCGTGTCGGCGGACGAAGGGTTCGCAGACGGCCTGGCGCGTGATCGTGCCCATGGCGACGGCGGGCACGTCGGCGGCGTTCAGCGCGTCGCGCAGGGCCAGGGCGTTCATCGTCGTCGCCAGCATGCCCATCGTATCGGCGGTGGTCCGCTCGACGGCGGGCAGGGCCCGCAGCTGCCGGCCCCGTAGGAAGTTGCCCCCGCCGATCACCACGCCGACCTCGACGCGGCGCCCCACCAGCGGGGCCAACTCGCCGACGACGAAGCGGATGGCCTCGGCGTCCACGCCGAACTCCCCGGCGCCGCTGAGGGCTTCGCCGGAGAGTTTCAGCAGGACGCGTCTGTACTTGGGTTCGCTCATGGTCAGGGCGGACCTACTGGGCCGACTCGCCGGCCTCGACCGTCGCGCCGACCTCGTAGCGGGCGAAGGCCTTGACCTTGGCCGAGCCGAGGACCTCGCCGACGGTCTTGGTCTCGTCCTTGACGAAGGGCTGCTCGATCAGGCAGTTGTCCTGGAAGAACTTGCGGATCTTGCCCTCGACCATCTTCTCGGCGATCTGCTCGGGCTTGCCCTGCTCGATGGCCTGCTGCTTGGCGACGGCCCGCTCGCGCTTGACGACGTCGTCGCCGATGTCCTCGCTGGTGATGCCCATCGGGTTGTGGAAGGCGATGTGCATGCAGACCTGCGAGAGGATCTCCGGGTCGACCGAGCCGGCGACGGCGATGACGACGCCGACCTTGCCGTTGAAGTGGCGGTAGGCGCCGACCTGGTCGCCGGCGAGCTTGATGCCGCGGACGTAGCGCATGTTCTCGCCGATCTTGTTCAGGGCGTCCTGGACGCTCTGGTTGATGGCGGGCGTGGCGGGCACCTCGCCGGCGGGGGCCTGGCCGGCGAGCTTCGTCACGTCGTCGATCATGGTGCGGAAGACGTCGCTGCGGGCACAGAAGTCGGTCTCGCAGACCACCTCGACCATCGTGACGCTCTTGCCGTCCTCAGCGACGGCCACGCCGACGAGGCCCTCGCTGGTGGTGCGGGCGGCCTTCTTCTCGGCCTTGACCTGCCCGCGCGCGCGGAGGAGGTCCTTGGCGGCCTCGATGTCGCCGTTGGTCTCCTGCAGGGCCTTCTTGCACTCCATCATTCCCTGGCCAGTCTCCTCGCGGAGGGCCTTGACCATCGCTGCGGTGATCTCTGCCATCGAACTCGCTCCATCTAGACGCCGACCCGGTGTTACTCCGGGTCGGCTGTGGGACTCTCGGATTATTCGCGTACGGGCAGGCTTTGACTAGGCACCGGGCTCGCGGGTGTCGGTCGGCATCTCGGCGGTGTCGAGCGGGGCCTGGTCGGTCTTGTTCGTATCGGGCCGGGTGATCTGGACCTCGGTCTGGTCGACGGGCTGCTCGGCCTGCTCAGCCCGCTCGGTGAGGCCCGGCTCGCCGGCCTCCGTGGCCTCGGTGGGCTCCTGCGCCCGGCCCGCGGCGGGGCGTCGGCTGCGGGGGCGGACCATCTCTCCAATGTCGCCCTTGCCGGCGCGGTTGGCCTTGCCCTCGGCGATGGCGGCGCCCATCTGCTGGACGACCAGCTCGATGGCCCGCATCGAATCGTCGTTGCCGGGGATGGCCACCTCGACCATGTCCGGGTCGCTGTCGGTGTCCAGCAGGCACACCGTCGGGATGCCCAGCTTCTGGGCCTCTTTGATGGCGATGATCTCACGCCGCTGGTCGACCACGAACAGCACGCCGGGCAGGCGGTCCATGTTCCGGATGCCGCCGAGGTTGCGGGTGATCTTGCGGAGCTCGCGGCGGTGCGAGGCCGCCTCCTTCTTGCTGGTGCCCATGGTGCCGGCGGCCTCGGCCTTTTCCAGCTCCTCCAGGCGGGCGATCCGGCTGCGGACGATGCGGAAGTTCGTCAGCGTGCCGCCCAGCCAGCGGTCATTGACGTAGTGCATGCCGGTCTCGGCGCAGACGTCCTCGAGGATCTTGCGGGCCTGCCGCTTGGTGCCTACGAACAGCACGTCCTTGCCGCCGGCGACGATCTGGCTGATGAATCGCTTGGCCAGGAGCAGACCCTTGACCGTCTCACGCACGTCAATGATGTGAATGAGGTTGCGCTTGCCGAAGATGTACGGAGCCATCTTCGGGTTCCAGCGGCTGGACTGATGGCCGAAATGAATGCCCGAGTCGATCAGGTCGCGGACGAGTGTGGTACTCAATGTGCACCTCCCAGCGGCCCGGGCCCTGCCCGCGGCACGGAATCAGGCTTCCGCGCCTTCGCCGCTGCGATGAGAAAAAAACCCACGGCGTGGCCGGCCGGGCAGCTCTGCCCCCAAAGCCGGTCCACAGTTCCGAGCAGAGTAGCTTATGCAAACCCCTCGCGCGGCGTCAAGAAGATTGTGCCGCAATCTGCCCCCCGCCCCGCAGGCCGATTGCCCGTAGGCCGGGTCCTCGTAGGCCGGGGCCCCGTAGGCCGGGTCGAGCGCAGCGAGGCCCGGCAGCGGCGGCGCCCAGCGCCGCCTGGGCAATATGGAGTGCGGCGGGCGTGTCACCGCGGTTGTTCGCAGTCCCCCGCGACCGC
>JAWLCG010000291.1:3480-6530 GCA_041687295.1 Phycisphaerae bacterium
CTTTGGATCGCTGACGCCAGAGCCAGCCAAAGCGGCGTCAAGGCCGCCGCACTCCATACCGCGCTCGCGCGCTGCGCTTACATTGGCCGGTACGACTGACGAGCCATCGCCTCAAGACGTGGCTACGAACGCCGTAGCCACGGCACCCGAACGCTGGCACCCCGCCGCCGAAGGTGGGACGCCGCGGCTTCGCCGCTCTGTCCCAGCCTACGCGCCGACGATGCCCGCCCGGCCGCCTGCCAGAAGTGCAGGCCGACACCTGCCGCAGGGGGCGGTGGCGCCGGTTTTGGCAGCGGGCCGGCGAACCCGTCGATGCCTACCTGTAGCAGGAAGCGTCGGTTACGGTATCTGGCACCGGGTTTGCTTTCGGTAGGACGCATCGTGTACGCGGAGTGCAACAGATGGCCGCCGCTACGGAACATCGACGCAACGCCCCGTTGGGCCTGGTGCTGTTCGGCGAGGCCCGCCGCCACGAGGACGCCTTGCGCACGCTTCTGGGCCCCCGCGTGCTGCGGATGTACAACGTCGCCAACCAGGGCGACCTGCTCGAGGTGGTCCGCTTCGGCCAGGCCGACGCGGCCGTCGTCGACAGCGAGGCCGATGACCGCGAGTCGCTCCAGACGCTGCGGATGATCCGCCGGGTCAACGCCGCCCTGCCGGTGGTGCTGGTGGCCCAGCAGGTGAGCCGGCGGTTCCTGGAGGACGCGCTTCGGCTGGCGGCGTTCAGCGTCGCGCACAAGCCGCTGGAGCGGGAAGAGTTGCTGATCCAGGTCCGGCTGATTATTGAGCGGTACCACCGCGGCTGACGACGGGTCGCCGCGTGACGGATAACCAAAGGAGAGGTCCCGCCGACCGGGCGGGACGGAATCAGGGTCCCCTGGCCGACGGGCATGCCCCCGTGCCCGCCCCTCGGCCGACGGGTCTGCTAGCAAGGAGTAAGGAGTCAACATGGCCAAAGCCAAGATTCGGCCCATCGGGGAGAAGGTCCTGGTCAAGCGGATGGAAGCGGAGACCAAGACCAAGGGCGGCATCGTCCTGCCCGACACCGCCAAGGAACGCCCCCAGCGGGGCGAGATCCTCGCCGTCGGCGACGGCCGGCTGCTCGAGGACGGCACCCGCAGCGAGTTCACCGTCAAGGCCGGCGACAAGGTCCTCTTCGCCAGCTACGCCGGCACCGAGGTCAAGATCGACGGCGAAGAGCTCATGCTCATGGACGAAAGCGACATCCTGGCCATCATCGACTAGCGCCAGACCCGCCGCCGGCCCGCCCGCCCGGGGCCGACGGCTGTGCGGACCAGAGAAACCGGAGAGAGCATCCTATGGCTAAAAAGAAGATCACGTTCGATACCGATGCCCGCCAGGCCATCCGCCGCGGCGTCAAGACCCTCGCCCGCGCCGTCAAGGTCACCCTCGGCCCGACCGGGCGCGTCGTCGTCCTCGAGAAGTCCTTCGGCGCCCCGACCGTCACCAAGGACGGCGTCACCGTCGCCAAGGAGATCGAGCTCGAGGACGCCAACGAGAACATGGGCGCCCAGATGGTCAAGGAGGTCGCCAGCAAGACCTCCACCGTCGCCGGCGACGGCACGACCACCGCCACCATCTATGCTGAGGCCATCTTCGATGAGGGCCTCAAGAACGTCGTCGCCGGCGCCAACGCCATGAGCCTGCGCCGCGGCATCGACCTGGCCGTCGACGCCATCGTCAAAGAGCTGCACGCGATGAGCAAGCAGATCCAGACGACCAAGGAGATCGCCCAGGTCGGCACCTGCGCGGCCAACCAGGACTCGGAGATCGGCAAGATGATCGCCGAGGCCATGGACAAGGTCGGCAAGGACGGCGTCATCACCGTCGAGGAAGGCAAGGGCCTGGAGACCAACGTCGACCTCGTCGAGGGCATGCAGTTCGACAAGGGCTACATCAGCCCCCACTTCGTCAACCGCATGGAGACGATGGAAGTCGACCTGGACAACCCCTACATCCTCATCCACGAGAAGAAGGTCTCCGCCATCAAGGACCTCGTGCCGCTGCTGGAGCGGATCGCGCAGTCCGGCCGGCCCCTGCTGATCGTCGCCGAGGACGTCGAGGGCGAGGCCCTGGCGACCCTGGTGGTCAACAAGCTGCGCGGCACGTTCCAGTGCGCCGCCGTCAAGGCCCCCGGCTTTGGCGACCGCCGCAAGGAAATGCTCCGCGACATCGCCATCGTCACCGGCGGCCGGGCCATCATGGAAGACATGGGCGTCACCCTGGAGAACATCCAGGTGGGCGACCTGGGCCAGGCCAAGAAGGTCCGCGTCGACAAGGACAACACCACGATCATCGAGGGCGCCGGCACCGATAAGGACATCAAGGGCCGTATCGAGCAGATCCGCCACGAGATCGACGCGACCACCAGCGACTACGACCGCGAGAAGCTCGAGGAGCGCCTGGCCAAACTCGCCGGCGGCGTCGCCCAGATCAACGTGGGCGCGGCCACCGAGGTCGAGATGAAGGAGAAGAAGGCCCGCGTCGAGGACGCCCTGCATGCCTGCCGGGCGGCCGTCGAGGAGGGCGTTCTGCCCGGCGGCGGCGTGGCTGTGCTGCGGGCCATGAAGGTCCTGGACAAGCTCAAGGCCACCGGCGACGAGAAGATCGGCGTGGACATCGTCCGCCGGGCCCTGCCGGCCCCGATCAAGCAGATCGCGGCCAACACCGGCCTGGACGGCGCGATCGTGGCCGCCAAGGTCATGGAGAACGACCAGCCGAATTTCGGCTTCAACGCCCTGACCGGCAAGTACGTCGACATGCTCGCCGACGGCGTCATCGTGCCGACCAAGGTCGAGCGGACCGCCCTGCAGAACGCCGCCAGCGTCTCAGGCCTGCTGCTGACCACCGACGCGATCGTCTCGGAGATCCCCGAGAAGAAGGCCGCCGCCCCCGCCGGCGGTGGCATGGACGACATGTACTAGGAACCAGGCGGTTGATTGGTTAACTGGTTGATTGGTTGATTGGTTGACTGGTTGACTGGTGGATCGTAGGCCGGGTCGAGCGTAGCGAGGCCCGGCAACCGACGG
>JAWLCG010000292.1:0-6500 GCA_041687295.1 Phycisphaerae bacterium
CCTTGGGAGCTTCCGGTATACCGGATGGCCCGATACAATGCGCGCATTCATTGGCCCCAAAAACGAATAATTGGGCAACAGGCCCGGCATTCCGTGGGCATCGGGGCGGGCTGTGCCCATCGCAACCCAACGCCCATCGGCCCCAGCCCGCCTCGATCCAAAGCGGCGAGTTCCTCGCCGCACTCCATACTGCGCAGGACAAGCCCCACGCGCAGGCGGATTGCCTGTCGTGGGGGGACGCTCGAAAAGACGTGGCGGCGGACGGCGCAGCTGCGGAACCCGTGCGGTGATCCGCCATCGGCGGCGGGCCGTGCCCGCCCTACGGGCTGCGCAGGACAAGACCCACGCGCAGGCGGATCGCCTGTCGTGGGGGGACGCTCGAAAAGGCGTGGCGGCGGACGGCGCAGTTGCGGCACCCGTGCGGTGATCCGCCATCGGCGGCGGGCCGTGCCCGCCCTACGAGGCTGCGCGGTGATCCGTCATCGACGGCGGGCCGTGCCCGCCCTACGGGTGGCGGTTCCCGCCTAAAAAGAGCTGGATACACCCACAGGCCGCATCGCGTCGCGAAGCCGGAGCCAACCGGACAGCCGCAGGTCCTTCGCCCCTGTCCCCCGGCGTGCTGGCCAGTCACCCATTGGGGGATCTGTGCTAAGGCTCGACCGCCGTGCCCCGGCCAGCTTCGCGACCGCCCGTGGGGGCCGCCTAGGCCGGCCGATCCAGTCGAGGCGCTATCACGACGACGACACGCCTCGGCCCAGGCACGAATCAAGTACGTTGTGTATCATACACCCATTGCGTATGCTGTCAATGTGGAATTCGTGGATGGGTGCAAAAATGCGTGGGGCCGTGCGAACGCAGTATGGAGTGCGGCGGCTTGACGCCGCTTTGGCTCGAGGGCGGGCTGGGGCGCTTGACTGTCGGACGTGTCGGGGCGTGGGGTTGCGAGGGGGACAGCCCGCCCCGATGCCCACGGAAGGCATTCGGTGGGCTTGGGTAGGAAGCGCGGGGGGCCGCGGGCGTCATTGGCCGGGCGAGGGGCTTGGGCTCGGCGGGGTGTTCGGGTAAGCTGTGGGGCATGGACGAGAGGTTGGACGTGGACAGGCTGTTCGGGCCGGACTCGGTGGCGGTGGCGCCGCCGCTGGGCGAGGAGGCCCTGGCGGCGATCCCGGCCAAGCGGGGCGTGTTCCTGCTGGTGTCGGCGGAGGGTCGGCCGATCCTTCTGACGACGGCGGCCGACATGCGCAGCCGGCTGCGCTTCCGGCTGACTGAGCCGCAGGAGGACGGCCCGAGCCGCCGGGCGGACCTGCGGGCGATCACGGCCCGCATCGCCTGGCGGCTGACGCACAGCGCGTTCGAGACGGACTGGCAGTTCCTCGAGCTGGCCCGCGCCATCTGGCCGCGGACGTACACCGAGCTGCTCAGCAGCCGACCGGCGTGGTTTCTCACGGTCGAGGCGGACGCAGCCATCCCCGAGCTGGGCCGGACGCAGGCGCTCGACGCCGCCCTGGCCGAGCGGAGCCTGGGCCCCTTCCCCGACCGCTCGGGCACGGAGAAGTTCATCGAGGCCCTGACCGACGCGTTCGACCTGTGCCGCTGCGTGCAGATCCTTCGGCAGGCGCCGCGGGGCTCGGCCTGCCCCTACAAGCAGATGGGCCGATGCGGCGCCCCCTGCGACGGCACCGGCTCGCTGGCCGACTACCGCGACGCCCTGCTGCAGGCGGCCAGGTACGCCGCCGGCGACCGCGAGGGCCTTCGCCGCGAGCTCGACGCCGAGATGCGATCGGCCGCCAAGGCGATGGCCTTCGAGCACGCGGCCGGTATCAAGGCGAGGCTGGAGCGGCTGGCGGACCTGGAGGCCCCCAAGTACGCCCACGTCGGCCCGGCCCGGCAGGCGCGGTACGTCATCGTCCAGTCGGGCCCGCGGGCCAGCCAGGCCTGCTCGTTCCTGTGCGACCGCGGGGCGATCCAGCCAGGGCCCCTGCTGGACTACCCGCCCCAGGCCCAGCCGCTCTCGGCCCTGCTGGCCGGCAGCGACGCCCTGGCGGCCCAGCACCGCGACCTGACCGTCGTCGACCTGCAGCGGCTCGGGCTGGTCACCAGCTACCTGTTCGCCGCCCCGGCCAAGCGGGGGCTGATCCTGGCCCGCCGCGACGTCGCCGGCCCGGCCCAGCTGGCCGAGGCCATCGAGGCCGCCGCCGAGGACCTCAAGCTCCGCGCCCCCAAGCCCCGCGGACGCAAGAAAGCCCAGGACCCCGCCGGCACGTAACGCCCCTTGACGGGTGCCGTGGCTACGGTGTTTGTAGCCACGTCTTCGGCTCGGGTGGCGGGCGTGGCTACAGACGCCGTGAGCCTATCCGATAATTCAGGGCCACGGCAAACCGGCCGAGCAGACCAAGCCCGGCCCGGCCGGTTCGGAGCCCCGAAGGGGCGCCAGTTTTTGGCCGGGGGCGTAAGCCCCCGGAATAGCGAAGCTTACGCGTAGAGCCCCGAAGGGGCGGCAGTGCCGTACCGTGCCGCACTGCCGCCCCTTCGGGGCTCGGGGCCTTGGGCACGCGGGTCCGGGGGCTGACGCCCCCGGCTAAAAACTGCCGCCCTTCCAGGGCTGCGCCCGACGCCCAGCAGCCGGGGGCCCGAGATCCAACGACTTGCGCGAACGGCCCGAGAATGCATGGCAAGGGAATTGTCGGATAGGCTGACAAACGCCGTAGCCACGGCACCCGCTGGTTGGCGGCAAAGCCAAAGCGGCGATTGCATCGCCGCACTCCAAAGGCGCTCGCCGCCCAGCCCCGCGCAGTATATTCCACGGCACCCGGTCGCTTGTGGGCCGGTGCAGTGACGCAGTGACGCAGTGACGCGTTGACGCATTGACGCATTGACGAATCGACGAATCGACGAATCGACGCAGTGACGCACCGACGGCGGCCCTTCGGCCAGACCAGGAGACGCATGGCGCGATTGCGCGGAATCATCTCGGCCCTGCTGCGGCGGCGCCGGCGGTCGTGGCGGTACGTCAGCGGTCGGCGGCGCGGGCTGAGCCTGGCGCTGTTCGCCGGGCTGTTCGTGCTGCTATGGGGGTGGTGGCACCTGACGAACGACCAGCGGGTCGAGCGGCAGGCGGAGGCCTACCTCTGCCGGCTCACCGGCGGGCAGGTGCGGATCCACAGTGCCCGCTTCCGCCTCTTCGAGGGCATCCGCCTGGAGGGCGTGCGGATCTTCTTCACCGAGGCCGGCCAGGAGCGCGACCTGCTGGCCGCCCGGCAGGTGTGGCTGGAGTATCGGCCCCTGAGCCTGCTGCGGACGGGCAAGCTGCGGGCCACGCGGGTCCTCTGCGTCGAGCCGGTGCTTACCCTCACCGAGGACATCGACACGGGGCGGTGGAACTTCCAGCGCCTCAGCGGGCCCCAACGGCCTGCCCAGGACGGGGACCTCCGCGTGGGCGAGCTGCCCGTCATCCAGCTGCGCGACGGGCGGGTGCGGCGGGTGGACGTGGTCGACGGCCTGCTGGTGCCCGTCGGGCAGGAGCGGATCAACGCCTCGGCCCTGCCCGACGAGACCGGCCTGCCCGTCTACGAGCTGACCATCGAGTCGATCGGCCCGGAGGGCCAGTCCGCCGGCGTCGGCCAGGGCACGCTGCGGATGGACACGCTCGAGCTGAGCCTCAACGGCTACACCCCCTTCCAGAGCCTCGACGTGGTCCTCTCGCACCGCCTGCGGCAGTGGCGAGACCGCTTCGGCGTCCAGGGCGAGCTCCGCGTCGAGCTCGAGGGCAGCCCCCGCGGCGGGCAGCGCCACGTGGTGAGCCTCTCGGGCGTCTCAATGGCCCTGCCCCCCGAGGCCGGCGGCCTGGCCCTGCGCGACATCCAGGGCCGACTGACCCTCACGGCCGAGGGCATCCGCATCGACGAGATCGTCGGGCAGCTGCCCCAGGCGGACGGGGCGGCCTTCGAGCTCGGCGGGCACATCGACGGCTACGACGCCGAGAGCCCCTTCGAGATCACGCTGCACACCCGGGCCCTGCGATTCCCCCTGCAGCCCCAGCCGGGCACGGAGCTCGGCTCGCTGCTGGCGCGGCTCGACGAGGAGCTCGCCCCGGCCGGCGCGGCCGCCCTGGAGGCCCGGCTGCGGCGCGGGCGGGGCGGGCCGATCGAGGTCAGCGGGCAGGTCACGCTGGCGGGGCTGGACCTGACGCCGCGGGCGTTTCCCTACCGACTCGAGGGCGCGCGGGGGCAGGTGCTCTTTCGCGACGGCCACGTGGAGCTGCGCGACCTGAGGGCCCGCCATGGCCGGGCGAGCCTCCGCCTGTCGGGCCGACTGGAGGGCCAGGCCGGCGGCACCGGCTCGGCCGAGCTGAGCTTCTCCGCCCAGGCCCTGCCCTTCGACGCCGCCCTGCGGGACGCCCTGCCCGCCTCGGCCCAGCGGGCGTGGGACATGTTCGCCCCCGGCGGCCAGGGCGACATCGAGGCCGCCATCCGCCACGCCGACGGCGAGCCCTGGTCGGCCGGCTGGAGCAGCGACGTGCTCGTCCGCCTCGACGGGCGGGCGTCGATGACCTTCCGCCACTTCGCCTACCGGGTCGAAGGCATCACCGGTCGGCTGCGGTTCCATGGCGGCGACGTCGAGATCGACGACATGCAGGGCCGGCACGGGCCCGCCTCGGTGCGGGTCAGCGGGCAGGTGCGCAACGTCGAGGGCCGAACGCACGTCGACGTGCGGGTGCGGGCGGCCGACGTGCCGCTTGACGAGGCCCTGGCGTCGGCGCTGCCGGAGGAGGCCCGGCCTCACTACGAGGCCTTCGGCCTGTCGGGCCGGGGGGACATGACCGGGCGGTTCCGCTGGCCCGGGCAGAACCCGCTGGATTGGGAGTTCTCCGCCACGGCCAAGGACGTCTCGGCCAACTACGCGGGCTTCCCCTATCCGCTGGAGAACATCTTCGGCGTGCTGCACTTCAACCCGCGCGAGGTGCGGGTCGAGCGGCTCACCGGCCGGCGGGGCGACGCGAGGCTCACCGTCACCGGCGCGGTCGGCGTGACGGCCGGGGCGGGTCTGGCCCTGGCGTTCGACGCGGCCGAGGTGAGCTTCGACGAAACCCTCCGCGCCGCCCTGCCCGATGAGCTGGCGAGCCTGTGGGACCGCCTGAACCCCTCGGGCCCAGCCGACCTGCAGCTGGCGCTGCGACGCGACAGCGCATCGGCCCCGTTCGACTACGAGCTGCACCTTCGCCCCCGCGGCATGACGCTGGCGTACGACGCCCTGCCGGTGACGCTGCGGGGCGTTCGCGGCCTGGTGCACGCGACGCCCGGGCGCGTGGAGCTTTCGCCCCTGCTGGCCGGCGATGAGGACGCGCCGGTGCGGATGGAGGGCACGGTCGTCACCGACGCCGCCGGCACAAGCGCCCGCATGACGGGCCTGGCGCGGGGCCTGGCCATCGACGAGCCGCTGCTGGCCGCCCTGCCCGAGCCGCTGGCGGGCCTGCGGGGCGCCCTTCGGCCCGGCGGGCTGTGCGACCTGACGGTCCGCCAGTGGACCTGGCACCAGCCGACACCGCCCGCGACCGCCCCGGCCAGTACGCAGCCGGCCGAGCCGCCGGCGGCGCAGTGGCGCTTCGACGGCGAGATCGCCCTGCGCGAGGCCCGGCTGGCCCTGGCCGACGGCGGCGCGACGGTGACCGGCCGGCTCGACGGGCAGCTCTGGGGCGCCGGCCCGGCCGCACCGCTGGGCGTGGAGGCGGCCCTGGCCATCGACACCCTCCGCATGGGCCCGCGCGAGCTGACCGTGGGCGCCGGGCACGTCCGCAAGGAGCCCGCCTCGCCGCTGGTGCAGATCTACGACCTGACCGCCAACGCCTACGGGGGCCGAGCCGCCGGCGAGCTGGAGCTGCACGTCGCACCGGCCGTGCGGTTCGGCCTGAGCCTGGCCGTCGAGGGCATCCACCTCGACGACCTGCTCAACGCCGGGAGCGACGACGAGCAAGACCGCGTCAAGGGCTCGGGGCGACTGGCCGGCCGACTGCAAATGACCGGCGAGCTGGGCCGACCCGCCAGCCGACAGGCCACCGGCGTGCTGCAGATCACCGAGGGGCGGATCTACCGCCTGCCGGTCCTGGTCGGCCTGCTCAGCCCGATCCTGCTGCAGCTGCCGCTGGACAACTCCTTCGAGAGCGGCCAGGTGCACTACAGCCTCCAGGGCGACCGCGTGCAGCTCGACGAGATCTACCTCGCCGGCGCGAGCCTCTCGCTGCTGGGCCGAGGCGAGCTGGACCTGGCCAGCGAGCAGATCGACCTGACGTTCCTCTCCGGCCCGCCCCGCCGCGTGCCCGCCGGCCTGCGCCTGCTGGGCGAGCTGGTCAACACCACCACCCAGGGCCTGCTGGAGTTCCGCCTCACCGGCACCCTCCGCGAACCCAAGGCCACCAGCGTCCCCCTGGACAACCTCGACGCCCTGATCCGCGAACTGCGGCCGTGACGGCGTAGGCCGGGTGATGTCGTAGGCCGGGTCGAGCG
>JAWLCG010000293.1:0-6497 GCA_041687295.1 Phycisphaerae bacterium
GGGGGGTGCCCCGGGCAAGCGGGGCGTCAGCACCGCTCGCCCGGCCGAGGGCGGAGGCGGTCGATTCAGGTGGCCCGCCCCCGTCCCGGCCGGGCGAGCCTGCGGCTTGCCCGGGGCACCCAGAGCCGCGCGCCCGCACGTGCAGGGGGCAGAGGGTGTATTTGTGTAATCGGCTGTGATTCGTGTAATTCGTGGTTATCCCCCCGTACCTGGAGTGGGAGTCCAGCGGGGGCGCAAGCGTCTGCTTGTCGGGCGGGTGGTGCGTTGTGCCGCGCTGGGGATAGCCCGGCGCAATGCCCAGGGAAGGCATTCCGTGGGCTTGGGTTGGGGGGGCGCAGAGAGGGGCTGCTGGGGGCGGCGCAATCGTTGGGACGATCTTGGTTTACAGGGCCTGGCGGGCGCGGCGGAACATTTGGAGGCCGTCGCAGGTCTCGGGCTTCTGGCGGGTCCAGGTGGGGTGCTGGGTGGGGGTGACGAAGCGTTCGGGGGGGGGCATGAGGCCGAAGATTCGGCCGGTGGGGTCGCAGATGCCGGCGATGTCGTCGACGCTGCCGTTGGGGTTGAGCGTACCGGTGCACTCGCCGCCGTCGGCTCCGCAGTAGCGCAGGGCCACCTGGTCCTGGCTGCGGAGGCGGTCGAGGACCTGGGCGTCGCGGGTGACGAACTTGCCCTCACCGTGGGCGATGGGCAGGGCGATGACGTCGCCCTTGTGGACGAAGGCGCAGCGGTCGCTGTCGGCCCGCAGGTGGATCCAGCGGTCGACGAATTGGCCGGAGTCGTTCCAGGTGAGGGTGGCGTCGCGGGCGGCGGTGGCGGGGTCGGTCGCGGCCCAGGGCAGCAGGCCGCTCTTGATGAGCACCTGGAAGCCGTTGCAGATGCCCAGCACGAGCTTGTCGGCCTGGACGAAGCGGGTGAGCGCCTCGGCGAGGTGGTGGAGCATCTGGTTGGCCAGGATCTTGCCGGCGGCCACGTCGTCGCCGTAGCTGAAGCCGCCGGGGATGACGAGCAGCTGGGCGTCGTCGAGGGCGTCGGGCTGCTCGATGACGCGGAGGATGTGGACGCGGTCGGCGTCGAAGCCGGCCAGCGTCAGGGCGTACTCGGTCTCGCGGTCGCAGTTGGTGCCGGCGGTGCGGAGGACCAGGGCCTTGGGGGTTGCCATCGATGTCTCGCTTGGGTCTGCGGGTTCTGTGTTCGGGGACGGTGGTGCATCTGCGTGGCCGGGCCTCGCTGGCGCTCGACCCGGCCTACGAATCGGTGTTGCCGGGGCGTCCTCTGTACGTCCTCGGGCAGGGCCGCCATGAACCGTTGTGCTGTCAGTCGGTCAGCCCGTCCGCGATGCCCACGGAAGGCATTCCGTGGGCTTGGGCGGGAGGGGTGTCCCGCCGAGGACGGGCGGTTCGGTTACCATTGGAACGTACGTTGCCAGGCGGCCTTTAGGTCGGTCAGGGTCGCGTCGATGACCGGCTTGCGGTTGAGGCCGCGGATGATCAGGCGGTCGGTGTCGGTCACGGTGCCGATCTGGCCGCTGGGGATGCCGGCCAGGGCCTTGGCGAAGGCGTCGCGGTTTTCGGGGGCGACCTCGACGAGCCACCGGCCGGCCGACTCGCCGAAGAGCATCGCGGCGGTGTGGACGTTGGCCAGGCCCTCGATGCCGTCGCGGGTGATCGGCAGGGCCTCGAGGCTCAGCTCCAGGCCCAGTCCGCCGGCGAAGGCCATCTCGGCGGCGGCCACGGCCAGGCCACCCTCGCTGAGGTCGTGGCACGCCCGCACCAGGCCCAGGCGGATGGCCTGTTCCAGGGCGGCCATGCGACGGCGGTTGTCGGCGGGGTCGACGGGCGGCACGTCGTTGCCGCTGGCGAGCCCCTCGACGCGGAGGTAGTGGCTGCCGCCGAGCTGCGGGCCGGTCGCGCCGACCACGAAGACGAGGTTGCCCGCCTGCTTGGCGTCGGAGCTGACGCAGCCGGCGACGTCGTCGATGACGCTCATGGCCGAGATCAGCAGCGTGGGCGGGATGGCGATGGTCTCGCCGGTGTCGGTCTTGAACTCGTTGTTGAGCGAGTCCTTGCCCGAGATGAAGGGCGTGCGGTAGGCCAGGGCGGCGTCGTAGCAGGCCTTGGCGGCCTGGACGAACGAGCCCATGCGGTCGGGCTTGTTGCAGTTGCCCCAGCAGAAGTTGTCGAGGATGGCCGTGCGGTCCAGCCGCCCGCCGACGGCGACGACGTTGCGCAGGGCCTCGTCGACCGCGTGCAGGGCGGACTGGTAGGGGTCCAGCTCGCCGAGGGTCGGGTTCATGCCGACGGCCAGCACCACGCCCTTGGGGCTGTCGAGCACGGGGCGGACGACGGCGGCGTCGCCGGGGCCGTCCTCGGTGACGCCCACCAGCGGCTTGAGGGCCGAGCCGCCCTGCACCTCGTGGTCGTACTGGCGGATGATCCATTCCTTGCTGGCCACGTTGGGGGCGGCGAGGATCTTGAGCAGGCTGTCGGTGTAGTTCTCCCGCTCGGCCGGCGTGGGCGTGGGGCGGGGCGTGAAGCTGTAGACCGCCTTCTTCGTCGGGCGGGGCAGGCCGTCGTGCAGGAAGGCCATGTCCAGCTCGCCGACCGGCGTTTCGCCGTAGAAGAGCCGCAACTTAGCGTCCGGCGTGCCGAACGTGCCGATGACGACGGCCTCGACGTCCTCGGCCGCGAAGTGCGCCAGCAGCGTGTCGACCTTCTCTTGTGGCACGGCCAGCACCATCCGCTCCTGGGCCTCGCTGATCCAGATCTCGGCGTAGCTCAGGCCGGCGTACTTGAGCGGCACGCGGTCGAGGTGGACCTCGGCGCCGACGTGCTCGCCCATCTCGCCGACGGCCGAGCTGAACCCGCCCGCCCCGCAGTCGGTGATGGCCGAGTAGAGCCCCGCGTCGCGGGCGGCCAGCAGGACGTCGAGCATCTTCTTCTCGGTGATCGGGTTGCCGATCTGTACGGCGTGGCTGAACTGCGTCTCGTGGGCGTGGGTCAGCTCGCCGGAGCTGAAGGTCGCCCCGTGGATGCCGTCGCGCCCGGTCCGCCCGCCGACGGCGACGATGGCGTCGCCGACCCGCGCCCGCTGTTTGCGGCCCATGTCGCGGGGCATGAGCCCCAGCGTGCCGCAGAACACCAGCGGGTTGCCCAGGTATTTTTCGTCGAAGTAGACGGCCCCGTTGACGGTGGGGATGCCCATGCGGTTGCCGTAGTCGCGGACGCCGCTGACGACGCCGCGCATCACGCGTTTGGGGTGCAACACGCCGGCGGGCACGTCGGAGAGCGGCATGTCGACGGGCCCGAAGCAGAACACGTCGGTGTTGGCGACGGGGCGGGCGCCGAGGCCCGTGCCCATCGGGTCGCGGATGACCCCGCCGATGCCGGTGCTGGCCCCGCCGTAGGGCTCGATGGCGGAGGGGTGGTTGTGCGTCTCGACCTTGAAGCAGACGGCCCAGCGGTCGTCGAAGTCGACCACGCCGGCGTTGTCCTCGAACACGCTGATGCACCAGGGGACGTCGAGCTCCTTGGTGGCGGCGAAGACGGTGCTCTTGATGAGGTTGGGGATCTCCTGAACCAGCGTCCCACACTCGTCATACAGTGCAACGTCTGACCGAAAAGTCTTGTGGACGCAGTGCTCGCTCCAGGTCTGGGCGAGGGTTTCCAGTTCGATATCGGTCGGGTCGCGGTCGAGCTGGCGGAAGTAGTCCTGGATGGCCTGCATCTCGGTGAGGTTGAGGAACAGGTCGCCCTGCTGGCTGAGCCGCTCGAGGCCGGCCGGGTCGAGGGTGCGGATGGGCACGGTGGTGACGTGCAGCGTGTAGGCGCCGGCGGCCTGCTCGGGGGGGGCGAAGGCCTCGAAGTGCACGTCCTCGATGACGGCGTTGGCCAGCAGTCGGCGGGCGATCAGCTCGCGCTGGGCGTCGCTGACGGTGCCCCGCAGCTCGTACCGCCGGCCGGTGGTGACGGCCTGGATGGGCAGGCCCATGTCGGCGATGGCCTTTTCGGTCGAGGCCGCCACCGGGTCCATCACGCCGGCCTTGAGGTGCACCTCGATCAGCGCCCCCGTGGCCGGGGCCGTGCCGACGGTGAAGGTCTCGGTGACCGGGTCGGCCAGCAGCTCGCGGGCGATCCGCTGGACCTGCTCGTCGCTCAGGTCGGCCTGCAGGAAGAAGAGGCGGGCGAAGGCGACGGCCTGCAGGCCGCTCACGCCCAGCTCGCGGGCCTGGGCCAGGACGCCCTGGGCATGCGGGTCGCCGAAGTTGCCGGCCGAGCGGATCTCGATGCGATGGATCATGGACACGTTCCGTCCGTGCAGTCGGGTGTGCGGGTTGGCCCGGCGAGCCCCGAAGGCCCGCCGCCGAAGAAACCGCCGATTGTAGTGGAAGCATCGACGGAAGGAAAGTGTTGGATCGGCGGCAGGCGCTTATGGAGTGCGGCGACAGAGTCGCCGCTTTGGATCGCTGGCGGCAAGACCAGCCAAAGCGGCGATTCCATCGCCGCACTCCATACGGCCCAGGCTACGCTCTTCGTCGTCGGGCCCGCAGGACGACCCAGGCCCAGCGGGTCGGGCCGCTGAGCAGGTAGGCGACGGCGACGACGGCGAGGGTGCGCTGGAAACCCAGGTAGATGATGGCCGCGATGATGCCGGCGGCGACCAGCAGGATGCGTCCGATGGGCTGTCGGCTGCGGAGGTAGCGGTTGACGGCGTGGACGTAGGGCACGCGGCTGATCATCAGCACGGCGGCCAGGGCGGTCACGACGGGCATGGCCCAGACGACCGCCCGGGCCAGCCAGGCCGGCACGTCCCAGTCGCCCACGGCCAGCGACTCGTGCAGCAGCACCAGCGAGACGACCGCCAGGGCCGCCGCCGGGCTGGGCAGGCCCTTGAAGCCCATGTGGCTGGACTCGTCGGCGTCGTTCTCGACGTTGAACCGCGCCAGCCGAAGCACGGTGCAGCAGACGTACACGGCCGCGATCACCCAGATGGTCTTGCCCAGCAGCGGTGCGCCGCCCTCGATGTCGACCTCGCCGACGTCGGGGAACAGCACGCCCTGCACGGCCCGCAGCATGAGAATCGCCGGGGCCACGCCGAAGCTGATCGCGTCGCAGAGGCTGTCCAGCTGGCCGCCGAAGTCGCTGGTCTGCCGCGTCATGCGGGCCAGTCGGCCGTCCAGGGCGTCCCAGACCATTCCCAGAAAGACCAGCCAGGCCGCGATCACCAGGTTGTGGTGGACGAAGGCCTCGATCGCCATCGGGCCCTGGGCGATCAGCGCGGGCGTCAGCGGGCGCGTCGCGAAGTGGATGGCCGCGAAACCCGACACGCCGTTGCCCAGCGTCGCCAGCGACGGCAGCGCCGCGGTCGCCCGCAGCGTGCGGTGGCGGGGGCGGTGCGGCTCGGGGGCGTCGGTCTGCTCGAGCTCGTCGATCATGCCCCGCCTCCTGCGCCCGCGCGGGCCATCACCGTCAGGCCGCCCTGGACGCTCTGGCCGATCCGCACGAGCACCTCGGGCTCAAGGCTCGCCGGCAGCAGCAGCTCGGCCCGGCTGCCGAAGCGGATCATGCCGACCCGCTGGCCTCGCTCGAGGCTCTGGCCGGGCTCGACGCGGCAGACGATCCGCCGGGCGACCAGGCCGGCCACCTGGCGGTAGACCACCGGGTAGCGCTGGCCCTGGGCCTCGTGCTCGAGGTGGACCGTGACCGACTCGTTAAGCTCGGAGGACTCGAGCTTACGGGCGTCGACGAATCGGCCCGGGCGGTGGTGGACGCTCTGCACCGTGCCGCTGCAGGGGGCGCGGTTGACGTGGACGCTGAAGATGCTCATGAACAGGCCGACCTTGACGCCCTCGCAGCCCAGCGGGCTCTCCGGGCCGATCGGCGTGATATCGGTGATCGTGCCGTCGGCGGGGCTGACGAACAGGCCCGGCTCGGACGGGCTGACGCGCTGGGGGTCGCGGAAGAACCACAGCACCCACAGCCAGACCGCCAGCAGCGGCACCGCGATCAGCCAGCCCCACCAGGCCCAGTCGGCCAGGCCCACCGCGCCGGCCGCTGCGCCCAGCAACACCAGCGTCGCCGCCGCCACCACGGCCAAACCATCTTTCGCCAGACGCATAGTCGCTCCCATGCCGACCACCGGGCCGGGCTCCGGTCCACTCTAGTGGCTCGCCCGGCCAAAGTCAAAGCCCCGCCCCGGCGGTGGCGACCCGGCGGCCATCCCTCTATACTACGGAAGTGCCCCGCCCCGCCGTTCGCCAGCAGCACGGTGGGCCATGTAGGGCGGGCAATGCCCGCCTCCCCGGCCACGTGAGCGCCGCCCCCCGACGCGAGCGGGCCGCAGCCCCGAAAGGGCCAGAAATGTGACCGGGGCGCGTGGGTGTGGCCGGGCGCGGGCGGCGACGGGCGCAGCCCTGCTATGTAGCCGTTTGTCAAGCCAGCCTGGGCAGATTGTGGGGCGTCGATCACGCAACCTGCTATTCAGTCGTCCGCGGAATCCCG
>JAWLCG010000294.1:0-6471 GCA_041687295.1 Phycisphaerae bacterium
GTGCGGCGGCCCGGACGCCGCTGTGGCTGGTCTTGACGCCATCCACCCAAAGCGGCGTCGTTGCCGCCGCACTCCATACGGCCCAGGTGCGCTGTTGTCGCCGTCGGGCCGGGCCCTGTCAAGAGAGGGCTCGCCCGCTGGCGGGGGCGGGGACGGCTGGCCGATCCTATAATGGCGCAACCAGGCGCCGGGCTACCACCGTCGCGAAGGGAAGGGCAGAGACTTGGCACTGAAGCGAGAGCTGGGACTGTGGGACGTGTTCGCCCTGGGGGCCGGCGCGATGATCAGCTCGGGCCTGTTCGTGCTGCCGGGGTTGGCCTTCGCGGTGGCGGGGCCCTCGATCCTGCTGGCCTATGCCCTGGGCGGGTTCCTGCTGATCCCGGCCATGCTCAGCCAGGCCGAGCTGGCCACGGCCATGCCCCGCAGCGGGGGCGCCTACTTCCACATCGAGCGGAGCCTCGGGGCCTTCGCCGGCATGCTGGCGGGGCTGGCCAACTGGTTCAGCATCGCGTTGAAGGCGGCCTTCGCGCTGATCGGCATCGGGGCGTTCGCCCGGCTGATCTGGCCGGACATGGGCGAGCCGACGGTGCGGGCGATCGCCATCGCCGGCTGCCTGTTCTTCACGGCGGTCAACCTGGTCAGCGTTCGCCACGCCGGGCGGTTCCAGGTATGGCTGGTGGTGTTCCTTCTGGCAAGCCTGCTGATCTTCGTGGGCCTGGGCCTGCCGGCGATCGAGCCGACGCACTTCGACTACTTCATGCCCGGGGGCCTGTCGAGCATCCTGGCGACGGCGGGGCTGGTGTTCGTGAGCTTCGGCGGGCTGACGACGATCGCCAACGTCGCCGAGGAGATCCACAACCCCGAGCGGGACATCCCGGCGGGCATGTTCCTGGCAGCGCTGGTCGTCTCGCTGCTGTACGTGCTGGCGGTGATGGTGACGGTGGGCGTGCTGGCGCCCTCTCGGCTGGCCGACCCGGCGACGGGCTACGTCAACCTCACGCCGCTCAGCGAGGCGGCCGGTGTGTTTCTGGGCCGGCCCGGGCTGGTCATCCTGAGCCTCGGGGCGATGCTGGCGTTCATCACCACGGCCAACGGCGGCATCCTGGCGGCCAGCCGGGCGCCGCTGGCCATGAGCCGTGACGGCCTGCTGCCCGAGGTGCTCGAGCGCGTTTCGCCCCGGCTGCACACGCCGGTGGTGAGCATCCTGCTGACCAGCGGCTTCATGGTCCTGGCGCTGCTGCTGCCGATCGCGGACCTGGTGAAGACGGCCTCGGCGATGATGCTGCTGCTGTTCCTGCTGACCAACGTGGCCGTGATTATCATGCGGGCCAGCGGCATGCAGAACTACCGCCCCAAGTACCGCGCGCCGCTCTACCCGTGGATGCAGATCATCGGCTCGGGCTTCTACGTGCTGCTGATTATCGGCATGGGCTGGCTGCCGCTGCTGGTGACGGGGGGCTTCTGCCTGGCCGGGGCGGCGTGGTACGGCCTGTACGTCCGCGGGCGCATCAGCCGCGAGAGCGCCCTGGTCTACCTGGTCAAGAAGATCGCCAGCAAGGAGATCTACCGCAGCGAGCTCGATGACGAGCTCAAGCACATCGCCCTGGAGCGCGACCAGGTGATCCACGACCGCTTCGACCAGCTGGTCCACCAGGCGGCCATCCTGGACCTGCCCGAGGCGACCACCGCCGACCAGATGTTCCGCCAGGCGTCGGTCGTGCTGGCCCGGCGGCTGGGGCTCGATGCCGGCGAGCTGTTCAACCGCCTGATGGAGCGTGAGGCCCAGTCGACCACCATCGTGCTGCCGGGCCTGGCCGTGCCGCACATCATCGTCGAGGGCGAGGGGCTCTTCGACATGCTGCTGGTCCGCGCCCGCCAGGGCGTGCTGTTCCCCGGGCGCGACCAGCCGGTCAAGACCGCCTTCATCCTGATCGGCACGTCCGACGAGCGGAACTACCACCTGCGGGCGCTGATGGCCATCGCCCACATCGTCCAGGAGCACGACTTTACCCGCCGCTGGCTCGAGGCGTCTGCCGGCGAGCACCTCCGCGACATCCTGCTGCTGTCGACCCGCAAGCGCGATCGGCTGCACCCGTCCCAGCCGCCCGAGGGCGCCCCGGGCGAGCCGCCCGAGGCGTAGAGGCTTCAAAAAAACGTCCCATAATCCCCTTTCCCCGTTCCATCGGCGCCCGGGCCCGGTACAATCGGGCCCTCATATCCGTGCGTTTCCGCCAGAAACAGGGAGGGGTGATGGGCACTGCGAGCGAGAAGGCGGCGGAGTCGCCCGCCGGGGACGTGACGGCATCCAACGGCCAGTACATCCATGAGAAGAGCGTTCTGCCCGTGCCGCTGGAATTGCCCGACGGCCGGCCACAGACGGGCCTGGCGTGCCTCTGGCGCTTCCTGGACAGCATCCACGAGGGGCTGATCGTCATCGACGCCCGGGGCTGCGTGGCCTACGTCAATGAGCCCGTGCGGGCGATGCACGATCGGCCGGGGGCGATGGTCGGCTTTCACATCCGCGACATCGAGGGCCGCTTCAGCCTGTCGAACCTCCGGGGCGAGCCGATCGCCTTCGACCAGTGGCCCCTCTGTCGGCTGGTGCGGGGCGAGGCCGTGCCCGAGTCCGCCGTCTGGATCCGAAACCACCACACGGGGCGGCGCTGGGTGGCCGAGCTGGCCGGCGAACCGATCCGCGACGACGCCGGCGAGCCCTTCGCCCACGTCCTGACCGTCCGCGACGTGACCGACCGCCACCGCGCCGACCAGCGGATGCACCAGCTCGCCGAGTCCCTCGAGCAGCGTGTCGCCGAGCGGACGGCCGAGGTCGAGCGCCGCGTCGAGCAGCTCCAGGCCCTCACCCAGCAGCTGTCCGAGGCCGAGGACCGCGAGCGCCGCCGACTGGCCGAACTGCTCCACGACGACCTCCAGCAGATCCTGGTGGCCGCCAAGTTCCACCTGAGCCTGCTGAGCTGCCAGCTCGGCGGACAGCAGGCCGAGCAGGCCCGGCGGGTTGACGACATGCTCGGCGAGTCGATCCAGAAGAGCCGCAGCCTCGCCCACGACCTCAACCCGCCCGCCCTGCGCCGCGGGGGCCTGGTGGGGGGCCTGCAGTGGCTGGCCGGGCGGGTCGAGCAGAAGCACGGCCTGCACGTCGAGCTGGTGGCGCCCGAGCCGGTCGAGCCCCAGACCGACGCCATGCGGGTGTTCCTGTTCAAGGCCGTCCAGGAGCTGCTGCTCAACACCGTCAAGCACGCGCGGGTCCTGCGGGCGCGGGTGCGGGTGGCTCGGCGGCGGGAGTGGGTGGTCGTCTCGGTCGCCGACGCCGGGCCAGGCTTCGACCCGGCCGGGCTGCGCGGCGCCGGCGGGTCGGCCGGCGGGTTCGGGCTGCTGAGCATCCAGGAGCGGGTCGACCTGCTGGGCGGGCGGATGCGGATCCGCAGCGCTCCCGGCCACGGCAGCCGGTTCACCCTCTCGCTGCCCGCCCGCCAGGGCCCCGCGGGGCCGCCGAGAGTCGGGCCCCCGTCCCAGCGGGTCCGCGTGCTGCTGGTCGACGACCACCGCGTCGTCCGCGAGGGGCTCGCCTCGTTCCTCAACGACGAAGACGACCTCGAGGTGGTCGCCCAGGCCGGCGGCGGCGCCGAGGCCCTCGACCTCGTCCGCCGCTTCCACCCCGACGTGGTCCTCATGGACATCACCATGCCCGGCATGACCGGCATCGAGGCCACCCAGCACATCCGCGCCCGCTGGCCCGAGGTCCGCGTCATCGGCTTGTCCATGCACGACGAGGCCGACCTCGCCGGCGAGATGCTCCGCGCCGGCGCCGGCAGCTACCTCACCAAGGGCTGCCCCGGCGAAGACCTCCTCGCCGCCATCCGCCAGGCCCGTCGGGCGCCCCTATAGACCCCGGGTGTGCCGGGGGCTACATGCGGCTTGGCGCGGAGAGGGGCTTGGCCTACAGTGTCGCCACCATGGCTACATCACCCGCCCGTCTGCCCAACATCGTGCTGATCGTGGCCGACGACCTCGGCTACGGCGACCTGTCGTGCTTGAACTCTGAGGGCAAGATCCCCACGCCGCACCACGACCGGGTGGCGGCGGAGGGGATGGCCTTCACCGACGCTCACTCCAGTTCGGCCGTCTGCACGCCGTCGCGCTACAGCATCCTGACCGGGCGCTACGCCTGGCGGACGTGGATGACCTTCGCCGTTCTGGGGGGGCTGGGGCGGTCGCTGATCGAGCCCGGCCGGCCGACCCTGGCGAGCCTGCTCAAGGACGCCGGCTACCGCACGGCCTGCATCGGCAAGTGGCACCTGGGGCTGGACTGGGCCACACGCGAGGGGTTCACGCTGCCCGACTCGGCCTGGGGCTATCCCGAGGAGGCTGTCGACTACAACGGGCCCGTCCGCCACGGGCCCCACACGCTGGGATTTGACGTCTCCTGTGTGTTGCCTGGCTCGCTGGACATGAGCCCCTACGTCTACGTCGACAACGGCACCGTGACGGACCTGCCGCTGCGCCCCGTCGAGCCGAGCGATCGGCCCGCGTTCTACCGTGGCGGCGTGGCCGGGGGCGGCTTCGAGCACGAACACGTCCTGCTGGAGCTGACCCGCCGGGCCGAGCAGTTCATCGACACCCGCGCGGCCGAGCGGCCCGGCGAGCCGTTCCTGCTCTATTTCCCGACCACTGCGCCGCACACGCCGCACCTGCCGCGGGCGCCGTTCGTCGGCAAGAGTGGGGCGGGCAACTACGGCGACTTCGTCTGCGAGCACGACTGGAGCGTGGGGCGCATCCTGGACGCCCTGGACCGTCACGGTCTGGCCGAGAACACGCTGGTGATCGTCACCAGTGACAACGGCAGCCACACCGGGCCGCTGGATCTCGAGCGGCTTTACGGGCACCGGGGCAACTTCATCTACCGCGGGCAGAAGTCCGACGCCTGGGACGGCGGGCACCGCGTTCCGCTGCTGGTTCGCTGGCCCGGCATCATTGAGCCGGGACGGGTGTGCGACCAGACGGTGTGCCTGGGCGACTGGTTCGCAACCTTCGCCGCCCTCATCGGCCAGCCCGTGCCGGACGGCGCCGGCGAGGACAGCTTCAATCTGCTGGAGTTGCTGCGGGGCGTCGATCGGCCCGTGCGTGATCACGTGGTGCACCACTCGATCAAGGGCGACTTCGCCATCCGCCAGGGGCGATGGAAGCTGGTTCTCTGTGCCGGCTCGGGCGGCTGGAGCCTGCCGGAAGACCTGGTGCCTCCGGGCAACCCGCCGGTGCAGCTCTACGACATGCAGGCCGACCCCGCCGAGCAGCACAACCTGCAGGCCGAGCGCCCCGAGATCGTCGCCGAGCTGCGGGCCCTGGTCGACACCGCCCGCAATGAGGGCCGAACCGCGCCGTGGTAGCCGGGCCGTACGGCAAATCCCTCATTGACAGATCGGGCATTGCGGTACACAATCGGCAGTGTCGTGGGCGCCGATGACAGGCGGCCACAAGCACATCACTTCATGGCTGCTACAGGTTACCGGGTGGGCAGGAAAGGGAGGACGAAATGTCTTGGGCAAAGTGGGCGCTGGTACTGGGCGTGGGGCTGCTGCTGGCCGGGCCGGCCTCGGCGGTCTCGATCGTCAATGGCGACTTCTCGGCCGGCCTGACGGGCTGGACCGTCAGCGGACCGGTCACCGAGAGCGGCGGGCAGGCGATCCTGGAAAAGGACCCGGACTTCCCCCTGGCCACGCTTGAGCAGGCCTTCACCGTGCCGGCCGACGCGCTGTCGCTGAGCTTCACCTACGACATCACCCTCATCCCCTCGACGGCCCTGGCCCTGGATGTCTTCCAGGCCATGCTGGCCCCGACGGGCAGCGCCCCCGGCTCTGGGCTGTTCTTCATGGACCTGTTGGGCCTGCAGAGCTACGACCCCGCCGAGGTCAGCGTGGTCGGCGACACCGTGACGCTCGACGTGAGCGGCTTCGTCGGACAGGACGTGCTGCTGAGCTTCTGGCTGCTGGGCAGTCAGGCGGCGGACTACGAGTTGGACGTCGCCATCGACGACGTCGCCCTGGCCCTGGCCCCCGCGGTCGTGCCCGAGCCGCTGACGCTGCTGGCCCTGTCGGCCGGCGTGGCGGGCCTGGGCGGCTACCTCCGCCGGCGGCCGTAGACGCAGCGAACACCGCACAGATGATCGGCCGGGCCGTCCGCCACCGCGGGCGGCCCGGCCTTTTTCGCCGGCTGGGACCTAGACCATTTACCGATTGCGTCTGTGGGTCCCAAGGCGCCTCCGGCCCAAGCCCACGGAATGCCTTCCGTGGGCATTCGTGGCTGGCCCGTCGATCTGGCGGCCCAGTTCACCCCCACCTCCGACAGGAAAACGGTCTAATACGCATCCCGGCTAATCCTCGTGCAGCCAGGAGCAACGGCAGACGCTCTGAATGCGGGCCACCGACAGGTCCTGCCACATGGTGCAGACGGACTCGG
>JAWLCG010000295.1:0-6437 GCA_041687295.1 Phycisphaerae bacterium
CCCACGCGGCACTGCGTCCGGCCTACGGGAAGTCGCAGCCATGACGGCGGTCTACCCGCCGCGGGCGAAGAGGACGACGACGTAGACGGCGTACAGGGCGAGGCTGGCCAGGCCCTCGCGGCGGTCCATGACCCGGAAGGGCCGACCCAGGAACATGAACAGGAACAGCAGGACGCTGGCCAGGATCGTGATGCCGACGTCGACGTTGGCCCCCGGCGCCAACGGCAGCGGGCGGATCAGGGCCGTCAGGCCCAGGATGAACAAGACGTTGAAGATGTTCGAGCCGACGACGTTGCCGACGGCCAGGTCGATCTTGCCCCGCCGGGCGGCCATCGCCGAGGTCGCCAGCTCCGGCAGCGAGGTGCCCAGGGCCACGATGGTCAGGCCGATGGCCCACTCGCTGACGCCCAGGCCGCGGGCCACGGTTGTCGCGCCGTCGACCACCCCGCGGGCCCCCAGCGTCAGGGCGGCCAGGCCCAGGGCGACCTTGCCCGCGTTGACCAGCCAGGGCGGCGGGGGGTTCAGGTCGGCGGCGGGCTCGCGCGACCGCTCGAGCAGGGCCAGGTTCACCATGGAGTACAGGAACACCGCGAAGAGGCTCAGCAGCACCAGCCCGTCGATGCGGGTCAGGGCATCGGCGGAGCGTCCCTCGAGCCAGACGTCGTTGGCCAGCACGCCCACCAGCACCGCCGCCAGCAGGCTCAGGGGGATCTCCTTCCACACCGTGCCGTGGGCCACCGTCAGCGGGTGGATCAGCGAGGCGATGCCCAGGATCACCAGGACGTTGAGCGTGTTGGAGCCCAGGACGTTGGCGATGGCGATGTCGGTGCTGCCCCGCAGGGCGGCTGAGAGGCTCACGCCCAGCTCGGGGGTGCTCGTGCCGAACGCCACCACCGTCAGGCCCACCAGCAGCTCGCTGACCCGCAGCCGTCGCGCGATGGCCGACGCCCCGCCCACCAGCCACTCCGCCCCGCCCACCAGCAACGCGAACCCCAGCACCAGCCAGACCACCGCCAGCAGCATCGTCTCCCTTTCGCAGGCGGGGGCCCCGGCGCCGACGCGGCGCGGGTCCACCCCGAGCCATCTTCCCATGCCCGCCTCGGGCGGGCAACGAAAACCGACCCCGGCGGCGGCGTTCCGTAGCGTCTGACCATCCGACGGGCGGGTGCGGTGGGCCGCGTCGGGGACAGCCCGCCGGGATGCCCACGGAAGGCATTCTGTGGGCTTGGTCCGGAGGGGCCTATAATGGCATGGTGGGTGGTACGGCACCGGGACGGTGAGTCTTGGGGGAGGTCGCTCGTGAGGTATCGAGTCATCGTCAACGGCAAGTCGGGCACGATCCTGCGGCAGGGCCAGCAGGAGGTGGTGGCCCGCATGGAGGAGCTCTTCCGGCAGGCCGGGGCCGAGGCGGAGATCCAGGTCGCCACCGGCCCGGCCATCGGCGAGGCCCTGGACAAGGCCCTGGCCAGCGACGCCGACGCGGTCATCCTCGCCGGCGGCGACGGCACGATCAGCTCGTCGCTGGCCCAGGCGGTCGCCGGCGACAAGCCGATCGGCATCCTGCCGCTGGGGACCTTCAACCTGCTCGCCCGCGACCTCGACGTGCCGCTGGAGCTCGACGAGGCGATCCCCCGGCTGGTCGGCGCTGAGATCCGCCCGGTGGACCTGGCCGAGGTGAACGGGCGGCTCTACTCGTGCAACTCGATGATCGGCCCGGTGCCCCTGCTGGCCCGCCAGCGCGAGCGCCTGCGGGGCGGGGCGGCGCTGACGGTGGTCTTCGGCGTCCTCCGCGAGGCCGTGCGCCTGATGTGGCGCTACCCCACGCTCACCATCGAGGTCGACCTCGGCGAGGGGCCCCGCCAGTTCAAGGCCGGCGCCCTCGCCGTCACCAACAACGCCTACGAGGACGTCATCGGGCGGCTGTTCCCCTCGCGGGCGACGCTCGACAGCGGCATGCTCGCGCTGTACATCGTCGAGCACCGCTCGCGTCTGGGCATGCTCTGGCTGATGCTCGCGCTGATGCTGGGCCGCTGGAAGACCGACCGCGACCTGGAGGTGCTGCGGGCGACGCAGCTGACCGTCAACAGCCTGGCCGGGCATCTCCGCGTCAGCAACGACGGCGAGCTGCTGCACCTGAAAACCCCCCTGCGCTTCCGCATCCGCCCCGGCGTGCTGCGGATGCTGGTGCCCCAGTCCAAGCGCGCCGAGCAGACCGAGTGACCGGCGGCCCATGCGGACCCTTGCCCACATGTCGGACCTACACTTCGGGCGGGTGGACCCCGCCATCGTCGAGGGCCTGCTCGCCTCGCTACGGGCCGATGCGCCCGACCTGGTCGTCGTCAGCGGCGACCTGACCCAGACCGCCTCGCACAGCCAGTTCCGCCAGGCCCGCGATTTCCTGGCCCGCCTGCCCGTGGACCACCTGGTGATCCCGGGCAACCACGACATCCCCGGCTGGAACCTGCTGGAGCGCTTCACCCAGCCGCTGGGACGCTACCGGCGGTACATCGCACGCGAGATCAACCCCAGCTACGTCGATGACGAGCTGGCCATCCAGTGTCTCAACACGGCCCGGCCTCTCGTGCTGAGCCTGCACATGGGCGAGGGATTCCTGCTCTACCGCCAGCTCAACCGGGCGCGGTCGTTCTTTCGGGCCCAGGCCCAGGGGCGGTTCCGCATCGTCGTGACGCACCACCCCTTCATGCCCGCCCCCGAGCCGCGCCACCGCCGCGTCGTGGGCCGGGCCACGGCCGCCCTGCGGGCGTTCGAGGCCCTCGACGTCGAGCTGCTGCTGGCCGGGCACCTGCACCAGGCCTTCAGCGGCGACGTCAGCGAGCACCACACCTTCGTCCGCCGCTCCATGCTCGTGATCCAGTCGGCCACCACCACCTCCACCCGCCTGCGGGGCGAGGAGAACGCCTACAACCGCATCGTCATCGACGGCCACGACAGCGTCAGCGTCGAGATGATGGTCTGGAACGGCCAGCTTTTCGAGCGCGTCGCCACCACCGCCTTCACCCGTCGCGGCCAGCGCTGGATCCAGGCCCTCCCCGAGGAGCCCAAGCTCATCGACCGCCCCGACGAGAAACCCTAGCCGCTCTCCGAGCGCCCGGCGCCAAAGCGACCCTGGGCCATATGGAGTGCGGCGAGAATCGCCGCTTTGGCTGGGCCGGTCGTCGCCCCCCGCGCCTGCCGGGCCTCACTACGTTCGACCCGGCCTACGCGCAGCCGCGGCGGCCTTTCTGGAGGCACGTTCTGGACAACACCGCCCCGGTGCGCCTATCCTGCGGGCGACGGTTCGCATGACACGGCAGAGGAGACCTCGCATGGCCAAGGCGCGTTCATCGGTGGATCGGCTGCTCGAACAGGTGCCGGCGGTCCCGCGGCTCAAGTCGCCCGGGCCGTTGGGCGTCAAGGTGATGCAGGACGAGGCCCGCCCGGGCTTCGACCGGTCCAACGCGCTGCTGAAGATGGCGGGCGTTCGGCCTGACCTGGTGATGATCGGCGACTCGCTGACCGCCGGCTGGCAGGCCGGTCCGCTGCTGGCCGACCTGTTCCCCATCGTCGTCAACCGCGGTATCGGGGGCGACTCGGCCAAGTGGCTCGTCCACCGCATCGACGCCGACGTCGTGCAGCTGAGGCCCCGGGCCGTCACGCTGATGATCGGCACCAACGACATCAGCCATCGCTTCGGCTACGACTCCAACGCGAAGATCGTCCGCGACTACCGTAACCACATGACGGCCATCCTCGACCAGATCGCCAGAGCGAAGCTCGAGGCCTACATCGGCACCATCCCGCCGGTTCGGCCCACGATGCTCGACGACGTCCACAACCGCCGCAAGCAGGAGTGCATCCCGCCGATGAACGACGTGCTGGCCCGGCTGGTCCGCCGCCGGCGGATGCACCTGGTGGACTACTACCCGCAGTTCCTGGCCGAGGACGGCGCCAGCCTGCGGGCGGACCTGGCCACCGACTCCTGCCACCACAACGCCCGCGGACAGTACCTGCTGACCCTCACGCTGCGCCAGGCCGTCCAGCGGGCCCGGGCAGGGGAGTGAACCGATGAAGAACATCGCATTCGTCGTGGCCCATCCGGACGACCTGGCCCACAGCATGGGCGGCACGGCCCTGCTGCTCAAGGACGACTACCGCCTGCACGTGTTCTGCCTGACCAAGGGCGAGCGGGGCATCAAGGGCAAGAGCCTCGCCGAGGCCGCCGCCATCCGCGAGAAAGAAGAGCAGGCCGCCGCCGACCTCCTCGGCGCCGAGCTGAGCTTCCTGGGTCAGATCGACGGGGAGGTCTTCGCCGACCGCGCCGCCTGCGAGGACCTCGCGGTCCGCCTCAAGGCCCTGGAGCCGGCGGGCCTGTTCACCCTCTGGCCGATCAACGTCGCCGACCACATCGCCGCCTACACGATCGCCACCAAGGCCCTGCACCTGGCCGGGCGGTTCCACGAGACGGAGATCTACATGAGCGAGTCCGGCCCCGGCGGCCAGACCAACATGTACGAGCCCGACCTCTACGTCGACATCACGCCCGTCGTCGACGCCAAGCGCGAGCTGATCCGCTGCCACCGCTCGCAGAACGCTACCGAGGCCAACGTCGAGAAGGTCCTCGACCGCAACCGCTTCCGCGGCCTGCTGGCCCGCTGCGAGTTCGCCGAGCCCTTCAAGCTCGTCAACCCCCCCGTCAACCAGCGCTGGGGCAAACCCTGGTCGAGCCTCCTGCTGAACATCGCCGCAAACGGGTAAGAGGTAGTTGGGTATGTCTCGCAATGGCATCTTCAGACCGGTTTACCGGTCTTGGCCCCGCGAAGCGGGGTGTAGCCCAGGGCTTATAGCCCTGGGGACCGGGGCCGTCCCTGTGCGCCCCTCCTCAGCCCGCTTCAGCGGGCTTACCCGCAGGGCGTCTGGAAGCCCGCTGAAGCGGGCTGCGAAGAGGGATTTGCTGGCCCCTGTGTACCCGGCCTAAAAGGCCGGGCCTGAACCCGCTGCGCGGGCCAAGCCCCGTGAACGGGGCTGCCGAAGCCGTTTCCCCTACCCTGGAGCCTCGCATGACCCCCCGCGAACGATTCCTCCGCGTGCTGAAGTTTCAGCCGGTCGACTACGTGCCCAACTACGACTTCGGGCCGATGAACCAGGCCCTGCAGGAGCAGTGGTACGCCCAGGGCATGCCCCGCGACGTGGGCTACGGCAAGTTCTTCGGCCTGGACCGCATGGAGGAGAACGCCCATTCGATCGTCTTCGGCCCGATCCCCGGCGTGCCCGACGCCGGCGTGGTCCGCGAGGATGACGACGTGATCGTCCGCCGCGACGCCTGGGGCCGGGAGAGCGCCCAGCCCAAGGCTGGCCGGGGCATGGCCGACGGGGCGCGGCACGTGATCCGCGACGGCATCCGCGACCGCGCCGACTGGCAGCGGCTCCGCGGCCACTTCCGCGCCGACGAGCCCAAGCGCTACCCCGACCACTGGGACGAGGACAACTGGGCCCAGAAGAAGGCCCGTTGGGCCCGGCGCGACTACCCGCTCGTGCAGCGTGGCCCCAGCATGGTCGGCGAGATCAAGGAGGTCTTCGGCTTCGAGAACTTCGCCATCGCCCTCTACGAGGATCGGCCGCTGGTCGAGGAGGTCATGGAGGTCCGCACGCAGCTGGCCCTGGACATCCTGGGCCGGGCGTTTACCGAGGTGGACTTCGACGTCTTGCACTTCTGGGAGGACATCGCCTTCAACAACGGCCCGATCCTATCGCCCGCGCTGTTCGAGGAGCTGGCCGTGCCGCGGTACAAGCGACTCAGCGACTTCTGGCGGAGCTGCGGCGGGGAGATCGTCTCGGTCGACTCCGACGGCGATATCCGCCTGCTGATCCCCGGCTGGCTGCGGGGCGGGGTGAACCACTTCTGGCCCATGGAGGTCAACGCCGGCATGGACGTGGTCGCCCTGCGGCGGCAGTACGGCCAGGCCTTCAGCATGCGCGGCGGCATCAACAAATACGCCCTGCTCGGGGGCAAAGAGGCCATCGACCGCGAGCTCGACCGCATCGCCCCGGTCGTGCAGGAGGGCGGCTACATCCCCTCGATCGACCACGGCGTGCCCAACGGCGTCACCTTCGAGGACCTCTGCTACTACCACGAGCGCAAACGCCAGCTGCTCGGCACGCCGGCGAGGGCGGAGTAGAGGGGGACTGGTTAACGGGTCCATGGGTTAACTGGTTAATGGGTTGATTGGTTGATTGGTTGGAGCGGGTCCCATCCCGTAGGCCGGACGCAGTCCGGCTGGGCAGAGGCGCCCCGGTTCGCGCTTCGCCCCAGCCGGACTGCGTCCGGCCTACGGGGCGGGTCCGTGGCTTCGACACGAATGGCACGAATGGAGGACGATTTCACGAATGGAAGATTCGTTGTGACTCTGTCTTATCTTCCATTCGTGCCATCGGCTGTT
>JAWLCG010000296.1:0-6411 GCA_041687295.1 Phycisphaerae bacterium
CTTGACGCCGCTTTGGCTGGCTCTGTCGTGTGCGATCCAAAGCGGCGTCAAGCCGCCGCACTCCAAAAGCGCGGTCCGCCTATCGCGCGGGGACACCCAGGCCGGTCCGGCCGGGGTCGGCAGGGCGATGGACACGAATGGCACGAATGGAAGATCAGACAAAGCCAGAACGGATCTTCCATTCGTGAAATCCTTCTCCATTCGTGCCATTCGTGCCATTCGTGTTGATCCCTTGTCCGTGGAGGATGAGTCCACCGGGGGGGGCAAAGACGTGGCTACAAACGGCGTAGCCACGGCACCCGGAGCCGTGGGCCCCGCACGCGCAGAGGGTCAGGGCGCGGGGGGCGCGGGCCCGCGGGCGGCGCCGGGGGGCGTGCCGGTGTGTCGGCGGAAGACCTTGGAGAGGTGGTACTCGTCGGCGAAGCCGACCATGGGGGCGATGGCCTTGAGAGGCAGGGGGGTGTTCAGCAGCAGCGTGCGGGCGGCCTGCACGCGCAGGGCGCGGAGGTAGCGCATGGGCGGCTGGCCTGTGGCGGCGGCGAATCGGCGGGCGAAGTGGAACCGGCTCAGGCCGGCCTGCTCGGCCAGGTCGTCCAGGCGCAGCGGCTCGGCCAGGCGGGCCTGCATGTGGCGGGTGACCTGGCGGACCCAAGGGTCCTCCTCGTCGCGCAACAGGCGGGCCCACTCGTGCAGCAGGGCGTCCAGCAGGCTGTTGAGCATGGCCCGGTCGGGCCGGGGGGCCCCCTGCCGCTCGGCCAGCCAGCGCAGCAGGTACTGCACGCGCCCGTCGCGGTCGTGGCTGAGCAGGGGCCAGTCGCCCGGCGGATCGCCCTCGTGCCACGCGATGAACAGCGTCTCGAGCGGCTCGTCGCCCAGGGCCCGCTCGGCATGGGCCTGGCCGAGGGGGTAGAACAGCATGTCGCCGGGGGCGCCCAGGAGCGTCTGGCCGGCGATGGCCGTCTCGATCCGCCCAGCCAGCACGAGGATCAGCTCGTGCCAGCGCTCGTGGCGGTGGGCCGGCAGCGACCAGCCGGCCTGGCTGACCCGCCCGACGTCCCGCAGGGATGCTCCGCTCGCCTGGGCCATGCGCCCTCTCCTGTCCGCAACCCACGCCAAAGCCCACCCGTTGGCGCGAGGGGGCCATCGGCCGCCAGTATAGCCTTGCATTGGTCCTCCGCAAGGCCGATCCGGGCGGCGCCGAAGAGGGCCGGACAGCAAGAATCGACAAAAGAAGGGCAAGGGCGGCAATGGCGGGCGGTCGGGGGAGGGGTAGGATGGCGGGCACAACGGCATTGCCCCGCCTCGTGGGCCGGGACAGGGAGGTCTCAGATGAGCAAGGTTCGCATCGGATTCGTCGGCGTCGGCGGCATGGGCCAGATGGCCCACCTGCGGAACTACGTGACGCAGGAGGAGTGTGAGGTGGTGGCCATCGCGGAGATTCGGCCCAAGACGGCCCAGGCCGTCGCCTGCCGCTACGGCATCGCCAAGGTCTACCCGGATCACCGCGCGATGCTCGAGAACGAGCAGCTCGACGGCGTGGTGGCCTCGCAGCCCTTCGACCGCCACGCGGTGCTTCTGCCGGAGCTGTACGGGGCGGTCAAGCACGTCTTCACCGAGAAGCCCCTGTCGGTGTCCATCTCGGCCGGCGAGCGGCTGGCCGCGGCGGCGAAGCAGGCGGGCTGCATCCACATGGTCGGCTACCACAAGCGGTCGGACCCCGCCACCATCCAGGCCAAGGCCGTCATGGCCGAGTGGCTCGCCAGCGGCGAGATGGGCCCGCTGAAGTACGTCCGCATCCTCATGCCCGCCGGTGACTGGATCGCCCAGGGCTTCACGGGCCGAGTCGACGGCGGCGACCCCTACCCCGGCCTCGACCGCGAGGCCAAGAGCGAGACCGGCCTGGGCGACTCGGCCCACGGGGCGTACGTTGCGTTCGTCAACTACTACATCCACCAGGTCAACCTGATGCGCCACCTGCTGGGCAGCCCCTACAAGGTCACCTACGCCGACCCCACCGGCGTGGTGCTGGCCGTCCAGGGCGACAACGGCCTGCCGGGCGTCATCGAGATGAGCCCCTACCAGACCACCATCGACTGGCAGGAGGAGGCCCTGATCGCCTTCGCCAAGGGCTACATCCGCGTGACCCTGCCGGCCCCGCTGGCCAGCAACCGCGCCGGCACGCTGGAGATCTATCGCGACGGCGGCGACGGCCAGCTGCCCCAGCGCGTCGAGCCCACGCTGCCCTGGGTGCACGCCATGCGCCAGCAGGCGGCCAACTTCGTCAAGGTCTGCCGCGGCGAGATGACCCCGCCCTGCGAGGCCGCCGAGGCCGTCGAGGACCTCAAGATCGCCCGCGAGTACATTCGCCTGCGGATGGGAGAGTGACCATGGCCCCGACCCGATTCCAGAAGATCCTCATCGCCGACGAGCGGTACGAGTCGGCCGGCGTGTTCGACGTCAACAACGACGGCATCCCTGACATCGTCAGCGGGGCCTACTGGTACCCCGGACCGCGGTACGACCGCAAGTGCAGGATCGGGCCGATCCAGGCGATCGGCGAGTACTTCGACGACTTCTCGACGATCCCCATGGACGTCGACGGCGACGGGTACCTCGACTTCATCACCGGCGGCTACTGGGGCAACACGCTGCGCTGGCGCCAGAACCCCGGCGGCGACCCGGACAAGGGCTGGGCCGAGCACGTCATCGCCGAGACCGGCCCGGTCGAGACGACCCGCGCGTGGGACGTCGACGGCGACGGCGAGCTGGAGATCGTCCCCAATACCCCGCCGGGCCCCCAGCGCGTGTACAAGCTCGTGCGCGACGCAGCCGGCAAGGGCACGGGCCGGTTCACCGAGCACGTGCTGAGCGACGGCGCCAGTGGCCATGGGCTGGGCTTCGGCGACGTCGACGGCTGTGGGCGCGGCGAGATCATCCTGGCCAACGGGTTTCTCAAGGCCCCGGCCAACCCGCTGGGCGGCGAGAAGTGGACCTTCCACCCCGAGTTCAACCTCGGCTCGGCCAGCGTGCCCATCCTGGTCGTCGACGTCAACGGCGACGGCCTGAACGACCTGATCGTCGGCCAGAGCCACGCCTACGGCCTGGACTGGTGGGAGCAGCGCGTCCAGGGCGGCAAGCGGAGCTGGATCAAGCACCCCATCGACCCATTCAACAGCCAGTACCATGACCTGTTCTGGGTCGACATCGACGGCGACGGGCAGCCCGAGCTGGTCACCGGCAAGCGCTACCGCGCCCACAACGGCAAGGACCCCGGCGGCTACGACGCGGTGGGCCTGTACTACTTCAAGTGGACCGGCGAGGGCTTCGCCAAGCAGGTCATCGACTTCGGCAGCCCCCGCGGGGCCAGCGGGTGCGGCATCCACTTCGTCGTCACCGACATCGACGGCGACGGGCGGCTCGACATCGTCGCCCCGGGCAAGGGCGGCCTGTTCCTCTACCGCAACCTCGGGCCCGCCGAGCCGATGGGGGATGCGTGACTTGTCTCGTCTGTGTAAGGAACGACGGGAGAGGCTGCTGGCCCAGGAGTTTCTGGAAGAGGCCCGCATTCACTATGTGTTGGAGAGCATGCGCAGTGAGAAGCCCCCTGCGCCTGATGTGAAGGTGACATGCCTATTGGACGGACGATCAATGCGTGTCGGGATTGAGGTAGTGGAGTACCAGAATGAGCAGCTGGGTAGGGTAATGCAAGCTGAGTGGGAGAGGATAGGTTCGTTTCTGCGCCCAAGACTGGCTGCGGATGAGTTTCTGAAGAACACCGAGATCATGATGTTCTTCGACTGGAAGTCTCGACCGCCAAAGAGAGCTGCTGAAGACATTGCGGATGAACTGGTTTCCTTCTTGAGGGCGCATCGAAGCTTGATCTCCAAGGTGGGGCACACATTCTGTCGCAGGGGCCGATACCCTTGGGACGAGGGAGACTTCAGCGGGTACCCGCTTCTGCAGAGGCACTTTCAGAAGCTCTCAGCATGCAACTTCGGAGGGGTTGGTCCTTTTGGCGGCAACTACCACAACGCGGCCTATGTTGGTTTCGACGCGGAAGTACTGGCGGGCATTCTTGCCAAGAAAGCAAAGAAGAACTACAACCGTTGCGGAATTGGTGAGCTTTGGCTGCTTGTCTGTGCCGGGGTGGAAGTCCCCCATGACAGCGCGGGCCCGGGATATATGAGTTCGAAGCATGTGCGTCAAAGGGCAGTGTTGGAGGCTGCGGCTGAGACGGGCTTTGATCGAATCTTTTTCTGGGAAAAGAGGCATGCTTGGTATGAACGGCTCAAATGAACAGACCGTCAATGCGAACTACGTGGGAGATGCACCATGACCCACCGCGAGCGTTTCCTGGCGACGGTGCTGGGCGAGCCGGTGGATCGGCCGCCGTACTGGCTGCACTGGGGGCCCTGGGGCACGACGTGGCAGCGGTGGCGCCGCGAGGGCATGCCCGAGCCCATCGGCGACTTCGGGCAGGTGCGGGCGATGTTCGGCGGCGAGTGGGTGACCCACGGCGTGGCCGTCAACTGCGGGCCCTGCCCAAGGCTCCCACACACGGTGCTGGAAGAGACGGCCGATTCGGTGGTCTTCACCGACAGCTGGGGCATCCGCCGGCGCAACCTCAAGGGCCGGGAGTCCATGTCGGAGTTCCTGGAGTTCCCCGTCAAGGGCCGGGCCGACTGGGAGCGGTTCCGCGACGAGCGCCTGGTGCCCGACGACCCGCGCCGCCTCGAGGGCCCGTGGCGCGAGCACGCCCGCTCGGCCATCGAGTACGGCCAGGCCATCCAGCTGGGCTACTACCCGGACGTGGGCATCTTCGGCAGCCTGCGCTGGCCGCTGGGCGACGAGGAGTGCCTCATCGCCTTCCTGGCCGAGCCGGACCTGGTCCACGAGATCATGGACCACATGACCGACGTGTACCTGGCGGTCTTCGAGCAGGTCTGCCGCGAGGTGCGTGTGGACATCATCCACATCTGGGAGGACATGTGCGGCCGGCAGGGCCCGCTGATCGGCCCGGACCACTGGCGGCAGTTCATGGGGCCCTGCTACCGGCGGATCAAGGCCTTCGCCGACGACCACGGGATCCCGGTGATCTCGGTGGACACCGACGGCAAGCCCGACCTGATCGTCGAGCCCATGATGGAGGCGGGGGTGAATTACCTGTTCCCGCTGGAGGTCGCCGCCGGCGTGGACGTGAACGACTACCGCCGCCGCTGGCCGCAGCTGGCGGTGATGGGCGGCATCGACAAGCGGGCCCTGGCCCATGGCCCCGCCGCCATCGACGCCGAGCTCGCCCGCATCGCCCCGGCCATCCAGACGGGCCGATACATCCCCGAGCTGGACCACCTGATCCCCGACGACGTGTCGTGGGAGAACTTCTGCCACTACGCCTGCAGCCTGCGAGAGCTTCTGGGCGTCGAAGCCCCGGCCCGCACGTAGGGCGGGCATTGCCCGCCGCGGAAACGTCGGGCGCCATCGCGGCGGGCAGTGCCCGCCCTACTGGGGCGCCCGTCGACGTGCCGCTCGACCCGGCCCTGGCCATCAGCCAGCGCTTCGGCACGCTGATCCAGCAGGGAACGTAGGGCGCCCTATAATGCGGCAGAGCCCGACGACCCGCGGATCGGAGTGGACCCATGGCCCAGACGCACAAGACGCCCAGGCACCGTGGCCCCGTGGGCCGCGCGCTGCAGGCCGGCTCTGGCCGATTCAGTGGCCTGATGGACTGGATCGGCCAGCACCAGCTGCGCGTGCTGGTGGCTGTGATGCTGGTGGTGGGGGCGCTGTGGTTTTTCGCCGAGATCGCCGACGAGGTGATGGAGGGCGAGGTCCAGGCCTTCGACGAGCAGGTCCTGCTGGCCCTGCGCAGCGACGAGGACCCCGGCGTGCCCATCGGGCCGGTCTGGCTGCAGGAGGTGGGGCGCGACATCACGGCCCTGGGCGGCGTGGCCGTGCTGGCGCTGCTGGTGCTGGCCGTCGCCGTGCTGCTGCTGATGCAGCGCAAGTTCGGCGCGATGTGGCTGGTGCTGGCGGCCTCGGTGGGCGGGGGGCTGGTAAACCTGGCCCTGAAGAGCTTCTTCGACCGCCCCCGCCCCAGCGTCGTGCCGCACCTCAGCGATGTCTACACCCAGTCGTTCCCCAGCGGCCATTCGATGCTCTCGGCCACCGTCTACCTGACCCTCGGCGTGCTGCTGGCGCAGCTGGTCAAGTCCTGGCGGCTGAGGGCGTACTTCCTGATGGTCGCGCTGATCCTGTCGCTGCTGGTCGGCATCAGCCGAATGTACGTGGGCGTGCACTACCCCACCGACGTGCTGGCCGGCTGGTCGGCGGGCCTGGCCTGGGCGCTGCTGTGCTGGCTGGTGGCCCAGTACCTCCAGCGGCAGGGCCAGGTCGAGCAGGGCATCGAGGACG
>JAWLCG010000297.1:0-6410 GCA_041687295.1 Phycisphaerae bacterium
GGCCTGGCATGCGTCCTCGATGACGATCAGGCCGCGATCACTCGCGATGCGCATGATCGCGTCCATGTCGCAGCTGACGCCCCACATGTGCACGGGCATGACCGCGCGAGTACGCGGGCCGATCGCATCGGCCAGGGCCTGGGGGTCGAGCGTGGTGGTCTCGTCGATCTCGACGATCACGGGGATGGCCCCCGCCGCCAGCACCGCCACCGCCGAGGCCATGTACGTGCAGGCCGGCACGATCACCTCGTCGCCCGGACCGATCCCGGCGGCCATTACGGCCACCGTCAGGGCATTGGTGCCGCTGGCGGTCAGGCGGGCGTGGCCCACACCCAAATGCTCGGCCCATCGCTGCTCGAAGCGGGCGCACTCACTGGGCTCCTGGTAGCGGAACAGCCGGCCCGATTGAATCACACGGGCAACGGCGTCGATCTCTTCCTGGCCGATCTCGTACATGGGCTGCCTTTCATCAGAGCGTCTCGTGCGTGACCCGACGGCGAGGACGCGGCCCTGGCTCCTGGCGCACCTTCATCCTTGCTCTTGCCAATGCTTCCAGGTGCAGTTTACCCTCGCCAGCAGCACCGCACCAAGCGCCCATTCTTGCTGTGGATTTGCCATTCTTGCGATATGATGGGGCCATGGACAACCGCCACTTTACGCCGGAGGCCCTGTCGCTGCTGGCCCAGCCGGCTCGCTGGCGGCTGGCGGCGAGCCAGACCCAGACCGATCTGGAGCCCGCCCTCTCGGCCACACCCGCGCGGGTCGCCTGGTCGCGGCGCCACCTGCATACCCACACCTACCCCGAGTTCATGCTCGTGCTGCGGGGCGAGGGGGTATGGGGGCTGAACGGACAGCTCTACCCCACCGGGCCGGGGGCGGCGTTCTTCATCAGCAGCCGAACCCGTCACGAGGCATACTACCCGCCGGATGCGGGCGATCTGGACCACCTGTGGATCAGCCTGCCCGGCCACGGGGTGTTCTTCTCGGTGCACTCGCTACGCGGGGGGCGTGGGGTGCCGGCCCGCGGTGGCCGGGCGTTTATCCCGCCCGAGCGGCTGGGCATCGACGTGAAGGTTTGGCTGGATGACCTGTCGCCAACGGCCCCCTGGCGATTCGCGCGGGTGCGGACCTGCCTGCAGGCGATCGCCGTGCGGGCCGTCGAGGAGGGCTTTCGGCCACCCGATCCGCTGGACCAGACCGAGACGCTGCACGAGGCGGTGGTCGAGGCCGTCCGCCAGCACCTGCACGAGACCGGCGGGCGGGAGGCGTCGCTGGACGCCCTGGCCAGACTGGTGGGCTATAGCAAGTTCCACCTGCACCGCCTCTTTCGCGAGCGCGCTGGAATGACGATCCACCGCTACGCCGACCGTTGCCGCCTGGAACGGCTGGCCCAACTGGAGCGCCAGGGCTGGACCGTCGCCCGCACCGCCGAGGCCCTGGGCTTCGCCTCCGCCGCCACCTTCTGCCGCTGGCGCAGCCGACAGCGGGACCTGCAACTCCAAGGGCGCCAGGCGTAAGCAAGCACAGGGCCAAGGTTCCTGCGTAACACAATGTGGGGCGGAGCCCCTGCGCCCAACCCTACCGTTGACCCGCGTGTCATCGCATGGTGCAATAGGACCACCAAGCGGGATGGGAACCGCATCATCCGCCATGGCTTTGCTCCGCCCTTCACATGCAGGAGACCCCCATGCCAGCCGACTCGCAGTCCGCCACAACCAGACCCAACGTGATCATCGTCCTGACCGACGACCAGGGCTATGGCGACCTCTCCTGCCACGGCAATCCACTGCTCAAGACCCCCCACCTCGACCGCCTGCACGGCCAGAGCGTTCGGCTGACCGACTTCCACGTGGCCCCGATGTGCACGCCCACGCGGTCGCAACTGCTGACCGGGCGGGACTGCCTGGCCAACGGCGCCATGTTCGTCGACGGGGGACGGGCGAACATGCGGACCGACCTGCCCACCATGGCCGAGATCTTCGCCGCCCAGGGCTACCGCACGGGCCACTTCGGCAAGTGGCACCTCGGCGACCACTACCCCTTCCGTCCGCAGGAGCGGGGGTTCCAGGAGACGGTCTTCCACAAGGCCTGGGGCATCAGCTCCGTGCCGGACTACTGGAACAACGACTACTTCGACGACACCTACGAGCACAACGGCCGAATGGAAGAGTACCGCGGCTACTGCACCGACGTGTGGTTCGACGAGGCGATGGCCTGGATGCGCGACCGGGCGGGCCAGGGCGAGCCCTTCCTCGCCTACGTGGCCACCAACGCGCCGCACAGCCCGCTGTTCGTCGGCGACGACTTCCGGGCCGACTACGGCAGCGTCAACAAGGCCCTGGCGAGCTTCTTCGGCATGATCGCCTGCATCGACGCCAACATGGGCCGGCTGGAGGCGTTCCTGGCCGAGTCGGGCCTGGTAGACAACACGATCCTGATCTGGATGACCGACAACGGCGGGACCGTGGGCGTGCCGTTCTACAACGCCGGCATGCGGGGGCGCAAGACCTCGCTCTACGAGGGCGGCCACCGCGTGCCGTGCTTCGTCCGCTGGCCCCAGGGCGGCCTGCGCGACCCCGGCGACGTCGGCACGGCTGCGCAGGTGCAGGACATCCTGCCGACGCTGATCGACCTGTGCGGCCTGGAGCCGCCGGCCGACGCGTCCTTCGACGGGGTGAGCCTGGCGGGCCTGCTGAGGGGCGACGAACTGGACGACCGCATGTTCGTCGTGCAGTACGGCTGTCATCACTCGGGGCCCTTCGAGACCCAGTGGCTGGGCGACCCGGCCAAGTGGGACTCGGCCGTGGTGTGGAACCAGTGGCGGCTGGTGCGGGGGACCGAACTCTACAACCTCGCCGCCGACCCGGGCCAGGAGCACGACGTCCCCGGCGGGCACCCGGAGATGGTCGAGCGGATGCGGGCGTTCTACGAAGATTGGTGGGCCCAGGTGGAGCCGCGGGCGATGGAGTTCATATCCATCCCTGTCGGTGCGCCCGAGGCACCCGAAGTATGCCTGACCTCGCACACCTGGCTGAAGACCCCGGTCACGCTGACCTACGAGCGGTCCGAGATGGGCAACGTCCGCTTCGGCCCGCGGAGGAACGGGCCCTGGAACATCCGCGTCGAGCGCGCCGGGCGGTACCGCATCTCGCTGCGCCGCTGGCCGAAGGAGGCCGATGCCGCCATCCGCGACGGCGTGCCGGAATACGAGCCGCGAGACGCGACGCACGGCCCCTTCGTCGAAGGCGTCGCCCTGCCGGTTGCCGCAGCCCGCATCCAGGTGGCCGGGGTCGAAGCGTCGCAGCCCGTCGCCGATGGCCAGAAGTCCGTGGATTTCGAGGTGGACCTGCCCACCGGCGAGACGCGCCTGCTCAGCGCCCTGCTGGACAGCACCGGCCAGGAGCTCTGCGGCGCCTACTACGCGTACGTCTCGCCGGCAGAGCGATGAGCCGGGACAGGACGGCTGCTCATGCTCGCATCTCCTGGCCATCGGTGCAGGCGTCGGGGCCGCCCTGCCAGCAAGCGATGGCGGTGCGGCGGTCGGTCCAGGTGGCGCAGAGGCCCCCGGCCCAGGGGATCAGGGCCGGGTAGCTGAACTCGCCCTCGCCGGTGGCCAGTTCCCGGTGACGGGTCCAGCTCAGGCCGTTGTCCTGCGAGAGCGACAGCCGCAACGGGGTCCGGCCCTCGGTGACCGGGTTCCAGACCAGGGCCAGCGTGCCGTCTGCCAATCGGGAGACGACAACACCACTGTTGTTGTTGGGCAAGGCGGTGCGGTAGGCCCGGCTCCAGGTCAGCCCGCCGTCCTCGCTGTCGGCCCGGTAGATGGCCCCCAGCGTGCTGCGCATCAGGCAGTGGACCCGACCCGGCGACGATTCCCAAAGAGTGGGCTGGATGCAGCCCTTGCCCGCCGGCGCGCCCTCCTCCAGCCGGAGGGGATGGGCCGTCCAGGTCCGGCCGCCATCGCGGCTGCGGTCGATAAAGGGCCACCACCGGTAGCCGTCGGCATCAGGGGTCAGCTCATCCGAGGCCCCGGCCAGCCAGGTGCCATCAGCAAGGATGATGGGCGGGCAACGCACCGGGCCACGCGGCAGCGAACCATGCTGGATGGCCCGTGGGGTGCTCCAGTTCGCACCGCCGTCGAGCGACTTGGCGTGCCACGACACCCAGCGGGCGCAATCGGGCCCGGTCTTGAACCAGCAGTGAAGCGTACTGTCCGGTGCGACGAAGAGGACCGGGTTCCAATGCGGCAGGTCGTTGATCTTGAACACCGACCGTGGCGCCTCCCAGCGCGTGCCGTCGCCGTGCACCATCCAGATCGCGGTATCGGGATGACGCTCGTGCGAACCAGCGAAGAAAGCCACCACCAGACGGCCATCGGCCCCGGCGGCGACGGTGCTGGCGTGGCATTGGGCGAAGGCTGAACCGGGTGCAAAGAGAAGACTCATGGGATTTCCTGGGCCGCCGTCAGTCGGCGAGGTATTGGCGGAAGCGCTCGAGCCGATGGAAGGTGCAGTAGTTCGCGTCGTGGGCGTTGTGGGCCCCGCCGAGTCCATCGTCGTGGGCCGTACGCGAGAGGAAGACGATGTCTTCGCCGTCAAAGTCCCAGTCCACATACTGGAAGGCGTGGAAGTTGGGATCTGGATGGTGGAGAAGCTGCCGGCATACACGCCACTGCCGCAGATCCGGGCTGGCCGAGAGGCTCAGCGTGTTGCGCCAGTGTTCGAGACCGGTCTGCGGGTTCACCAGAGCGCAATAGGTGGCGGTCTTGGCGTCGAAGCGGACAGTGAACTTGCTGCCACCCCCGGGGAAGCGGATGCGGTCGCGGTCGGGATCGTGGTGCAGCTGTTGGCCATTCGGCCCGACATGGATCATGGCCGCGGTCTCCTCGCCTCCGGGCCGCCACCGCGCTCCCGCAGGCCATTCGGTCTGGTTGGCCAGGTCGTTGGCGCGGGAGAGGATCACCAGTTCGCCATCCGGCGTCACGGCCGTGTTGCCTTCGATCCATTGCCACGACGGCCAGGAGCCGATGCGCTCGCTGAATGCCCAGTTCGCCCGATCGAGGAGATCGGCATCCGCCGGAGCGGAGAGCACGAGGGTCTGCCAGCCCGTTCGATCTGCGACCGCAGCGTATTCGAAGGCCTTCCAGACCCGGCCCTGATGGTGCACCACCGGCACCGCCGCCGTATGGTAGCCAGGCTCGTCGGTCAGCAGCCCGCGATGGGGAGCGTTCGGTTCGCTCCACGTCCTGCCGCCGTCCGCGGAGCGGCGGATGACCACGGTGCCGCCCAGCCGATCGCCCACCCGGTCGCATTGATCGGTGCCGAAGATGTACAGTTCTCCTTGATGGACGAAGAGCTTGGACCATATCTGCCCTTCGAGCGCGGCGATCCGCTCCCAACTCGCACCCCTGTTGGTAGATTTGTAGATGAAGCTGTCGCGCTGTGTGGTGTTGGGCCCGAAATGGGAATGGGAGGCCACCAGGTCTCCCGACGGCAGCACCACGATCGAAGGACAGCCAACGTACCGTCTTGAGGACGCCGGGGAATGATGGAGGATGGTTCCGGGAACGGCGGTGTGTGTCGTGCGGGTCATGAAACGTCCCTCACCTGCGGGCAATCGAGCGGGGCCTTGTGCTGCGATTGGTGGTCTGTATCTATGGTATCGTTCATCTGTTAGGTTGATGGCGATCGCCCATCGGTGCCCTTTCATGCCAGGGCCAGGTGCGCCCCACGTGCTTCGAGCCGCCGCCGCAGTTCGCGTCCATCGAGATCGCGCGGCCGGCAGCCGCGATCGGCGCTCCAGGCGGCGGCGATGCCGGCGGCCTGGCCCATCATCGCGCAGGTCGGCATCACCCGGGCCGAGGACAGGGCCAATTGGTCGGCCGAGAAGCAGCGGCCGGCCATCAGCAGATTGTCGGCGTCACGGGCGATCAGGCTGCGGTACGGGATGTGATACGGCGGCACGACTTGCTCGTCCTTGCTCAACAGGTAGGTGCGTTTCTCGTCGTCGGGGCGCATGCCGTCGAGGTAGAAGACCCCGCGGGCGACGCCGTCGTCGAAAGCCCGACCGGCCCGCAGATCGTCCACCGTCAGCACGCAGTCCCCCGCGATGCGCCGGGTCTCGCGTAGACCGATAATCGGCGAAGCGTGCCCGAACCGCCAGCGTGCCACCTTGGCGCTATTCGGCTGGTTCCGCAATGAGGGCGCTGCTTCGCCCCGAAAGTCTCGCTGATAGTAGTCGAGCACCTCCCACATCCTCTGGCGGGCCCGGATTTCCAGCGCGGTCATGGATTCGGTATCGCCGCTGTCGTAACCGGTGACTTTGAGCTTCAGCGCCTTGCCGGCCGGACCGTCGGGCCAGGTGCTGGTCATGGGCAGGTTCTCTTCACGGCAGATCGGCTCGAACCAGCC
>JAWLCG010000298.1:0-6397 GCA_041687295.1 Phycisphaerae bacterium
TTGGTCAATTCGCTGTGGTAGGTATGCATCGTGTTCGTGGGGCCTCGTCGCATGGGTGGCTGCGCGGGGGCGCTGCAAGGCCGAGAGGCGAGCTCGCCTCGAATGAAAACGGGCCTCGAGATCGGGATGACTGGCCATCAGTGGGCGACGAGGCCCCCACCTGCCGGGGGCCTCAGGCCCCCAACGCCTGGCGCTCGAGTTCCTGCCTCATACCGTCCTCCAGCCCCAGCGCGCCACCCAACTGGTCGAGCCAGGCACGCTCCATGGGGTTCTGGTCGTCGACCACCGCCACGCTGACCAGGTACATCTCGCGGGCGGCCTGGGGGGAATCCGCCTGCCGGGCCAGCGCCTCGGCATCCAGTGGCGCCTCGAGCTGGCGCTGGACCCAGTCGTGCAGCTCGGCATCCGCCCCCAGGCCATCGATCTGCTCGGTGATCAGGGCACGCTCGCGGTCATCGATATGGCCATCGCCGTTGACGTCGCCGGCGCGCTCGGTGGTGCCAGTCACGCCCCACCAGGCCAGCAGGGTGCCCAGGTCGCGGTCGTCGACGCGCCCGTCGGCGTTGACGTCGCCGGGCAGGCCGGCGGCCGGCTCGAGGATGAAGCTGGTGACGCTGCGGGCCGGCAGGGTCAGGGTCATCAGCTGGTCGCCCGTGCCGGTGGAGTCCAGGGGCTGCTCGTAATGCCCCGAGCGGCTGGTGACGGCCTGGACGGCGCGGTAGCTCGAGCCGCCGATGGCGAACAGGTCCAGCGGCATGTCGCGGCTGATGCTGTTGATGACGACCAGCGAGTAGCGTCCGTCGGGCAGCTGGAAGGCCATGGGCTGCAGGCCGGTGTCGAAGTTGCCGGCCGCCTCGACGCGGACGGCCCCGGGCGGGATGAAGTTGGCAATGTGCTTGAGCGTATAGAAGGTGGCCGTCCGCTCGCCGTTGGGTCCGATGGCGCTGTCATGGCCCAGGACCGACCAGTGGTAGCTGCGGGTTGCGTCGCTCCAGGCGATCGCGCGGAAGTGGCTCTGGGCGAACTCGAGCGCCTGAGTCCAGGAATCAGGGTGGATGTTGACGGCGATGTAGCCGACCTCGGTGGCCCAGACGGGCAGGTCGTAGTCGGCGGCGACTTGGCGGATGGCCTCGTAGGGCGCCCGGCCGGCGTCCCACCAGGTGTGGTAGCTGACGGCCTGGGTGCGGGCGCGCAGCTGCGGGTCGGCCAGCCAGACGCGGGCCCACTCGGCCGTGCCGGCCGGGCGATGGTTGCCCGGGCCCTGCAGCATGGTGTCGGTCAGGCCGAAGCGGTCGAGCTGGGCCAGCAGCACCTTGGCCGCGTCGCGCAGGCGGTAGGCGCTGGAGTACTTCTGGCCGATGTCCGGCTCGTTCATCATCTCGGTGACCGGCTGGGGCACACCGTTGTTGACCAGGTTCTTGACGTAGCTGGCGAGGTACTCGCCGGCCTCAGCATCCATGTGGGCGGGGTAGTAGGTCTGGCCGTCCTTGACCCAGTCGGCAAAGCCGCCCACCCACAGGTCCATGTCGATGCCCCGGCCCGTGAGGTACTGGCCGAAGGGCACCTCCCACCAGCGGGCGAAGTTGTTGGGCTTGCCGAACGCGCTCCAGTCGGTGCTCCAGGGGTCGGCGTTGTCGTTGGTGGTCTCCCACCAGCCCAGCCAGGGGCACATGCGGATGTAGTGCAGGTCGAGCTCCTCGAACACGGGCCGAACCGCGTTCCAGTTCCAGTCGCCGCTGCCGCCGAAGGCCAGGGCCCAGCTGTTGGCGCCGATGCCGTCCATGGTCTGGTAGGTCCGGGCCGGGTCGACGACGACCTGGTAGCGGTCGGGCGGCGGTTCGGAGGCGAGGGTGGGGTCGGCCTCGGCGGGGCTCGGCGTGACGGCGTCGAGCAGCAGGCGGGGCTCGAGGGCCTCGAGCTGAGCACAGGGGGCATCGGCGGGGCGCATGGGGACCTCCTGGGTGTCGGGGTGCTGCCGGCAGGCAGGAGGGCCTGCGGACGTGGGGCCGGGAGACGCCAACGCGGACGGCGGCCAGCGGAACGCACACATCCCGACGGGCCCGACGGCACAACCGCAGCCCGCCTGCACGGCACTGGCACCATTTTAGGGCCAGACCCCAATTCTGTAAACCGGTAGAAGCCGGCCAATTCGGGCCCGCGCGACACCTTTTCCGCCCTGCCGGGCCAATCGGCCGTTGACGCCCCGCCCGCCCGGTCGCTAGCGTAGGGCCCCGACCCTCCAAGCCCCCAGGAGCCAGCCATGACGAACACCCGCAGCCTCGACCCGATCGCGGACCGCCCGCCCGTCGCTCCGCGGTTCCTCGCCGCCCAGCCCGTGTGGGCCCGGGGCCGCCAGAGCGAGATGAACTGCCTGATCGGCTTCCGCTGCCGCCTGCCGGGCCGGCCCGAGGGGGCGACGCTCCGCCTGACGGCCTCGACGGCCTATCGGGCATGGCTGAACGGGGAGTTCCTGGCCTACGGCCCCGCCCGCGGGCCACACGGACACTTCCGCGTCGACGAGATCGACCTGGCCGACCGGCTGGCTGAGGGGGAGAACTGGCTGGCCCTGGAGGTGGTAGGCTACAACGTCAACAGCTACTACTGGCCAGACCAGCCCGCCTTCCTGCAGGCCGAGATCACCGCCGGGCCCGACGACGCCCCGCAGGTGCTCGCCGCCACCGGCTCGCGGCAAGGGCCCTTCGAGGCCGCCCCCCTGCCCCACCGCCTCCAGCGCGTCGCCCGCTACAGCTTCCAGCGCCCCTTCAGCGAGGTCTACCGCATGGGCCCCGCCGCCGACGCCTGGCGAACCGGCGGGCCCTGGAGCCCGGCCCAGCTGGATGTCGGCGAGCCGGTCGATCGGCTGCCCCGCCGGGCGCCTCAGCCGGCCTACACGCTCTACCCGCCCCGGGCCCACCTGGCCCGGGCCGTGCTGCACGATCGGCCCCTGCCGCCGGAGAAGCTCCGCAAGGACCGCAGCTTCACCCACATCAGCGACACGCTCAAGGGCTTCGAGCCCGACCAGCTCGAGGCGACTCCCTCACTCGACGTCCAGCACCTCGCCGCCGAGTGGACCGCCGACGAGCAGCCCTACGAGGGCGGGCCCTTATCTCTTACCGCCCGCACGGCCCGGCTGATGGACGTGGGGGTCAACCGCACGGGCTTCCTGGGCGCCACAGTCACCTGCACGGAGCCGACGCGGCTGTGGATGACCTTCGACGAGATCCTCACCGACGGCGAGGTCGACTTCGACCGCATGGACACGGTGAACCTGGTCGCCTGGGACCTTGAGCCCGGCACCTACCGCCTGGAGAGCTTCGAGCCCTACACGCTGCGCTACTGGCAGCTGCTGTGCGTGGAAGGCGCCTGCGAGGTGAGCGGCCTGTTCCTCCGTGAGTACGCCCACCCGCCGGTGGCCGGGCAGTTCCAGGCCGACGACGAGCGGCTCAATCGGCTCTTCGCCGCCGGCGTGGAAACCTACCGCCAGAACGCCCTGGACCTGTTCATGGACTGCCCCAGCCGCGAGCGCGCGGGCTGGCTGTGCGACAGCTTCTTCACCGCCCGCGTCGAGCCCGACCTCACCGGTGCCAGCCGTATCGAGGACAGCTTCCTCGAGAACTACCTGCTGCCCGGGCGGTTCGGCGCCCTGCCGGCGGGCATGGTGCCGATGTGCTACCCCGGCGACCACCTCAATGGGCAGTTCATCCCCAACTGGGCGCTGTGGCTGGTCGTCCAGCTGCCCGAGTACGCCGCCCGCGGAGGCGACCCGGCCGTGGTGGCGGCGTACCGGTCGAAGGTGGCGGCGCTGCTGGACTTCTTCGAGCGCTACGAGAACGCCGACGGCCTGCTGGAGAAGCTGCCCAGCTGGGTCTTCGTCGAGTGGTCCAAGGCCAACTCCTTCGTGCAGGACGTGAACTACCCGTCGAACATGCTCTACGCCGGCGCGCTGGACGTGGCCGGGCAGCTCTACGACGAGCCGGCCTGGCGCGACGCGGCCAAGCGGGTCCGCACGACCGTCCGCCGCCAGAGCTTCGACGGCGAGTTCTTCGTCGACAACGCCCTTCGCGAGGATGGCCGGCTCACCGTCACGCGCAACCGCACTGAGGTGTGCCAGTACTTCGCCTTCTTCTTCGACGTGGCCAGCCCCCAGAGCCACCCCGAGCTGTGGGCCCGCCTGCGCGACGAGTTCGGCCCGCCCCGCCGGCAGAGCGGCGCCTGGCCTGAGGTGCACCCGGCCAACAGCTTCATCGGCAACATGCTCCGCATCGAACTGCTCAGCCGGGCCGGCCTGGCCCAGCAGATCCTCGACGAGTCGATCGCCTACCTGCTCTACATGGCCGACCGCACGGGCACGCTCTGGGAGCACGACGCCCCCCACGCCAGCTGCAACCACGGCTTCGCCTCGCACATCGTCCACACGCTCTACCGCGACGTGTTGGGACTCTACGCCATCGACCGCCCGAACCGCCGCGTGACGGTCCGCCTCAACGCCCTGCAGCTGCCCGCCTGCCGCGGCACGATCCCCACCGCCGACGGCGAGCTGTCGCTGGAGTGGCGCGTCGACGGCAGAAAGCTCCGCCACCGCCTGGCCCTGCCGGAGGGCTGGACCGCCGAGATCGACAACCGCACGGACCGCAAGCTCGCCGAGATGTAGGACGGGCACAACCCGCCGCCGCGTCGCATGGAAAACAGGGAGTGCGCCGCCTAAGCAATATGGACTGCGGCGGCAACGACGCCGGTTTGGCTACGCTGCCGTCACCGATCCAAAGCGGCGTCTCAGCCGCCGCAGTCCATACGGCCCAGGCACCCGCCGGGGCGACCGCGGGCTATCGGGCGGTCGGGTTTCGCGTTTCGCACGGCACGGCCGATTGGCACAGGCCGCAGCCGAAGACCCCCTTCCAGCCGAACTCGGCCCGCCACTGGGCGTCGTGGCTGGCCATGTGCTCGCGGCAGGCGGCCTTGTCGCGGTCCTGCCAGCTCGCCCCGATCGCGCCGGCCGGGCAGCGGGCGATGCACGCCCCGCAGGTGCCCCGGGCGGTGCGGAGACACCACGCCCACGGGTCGTCGCCGTAGGGCCGCCGCGTCGCCGGCAGGGCCAGGTCCGTCACCACGCTGCCGAGGCGGTGGGCGATGCCGCGCTCGGTGATCAGGCCGAACGACAGACTGAAGGTGCCCAGCCCCGCCACCCACGCCGTGTGCCGCTCCGACCAGCGGGCGGCGAAGCCCACGCCGGCGTAGCTCGTAACGGTGTTGTCGGTCAGCCGGCTGGGGGCGACGGCCTGGGCGCCCTCGGCCGAGAGCCGCTCGACCAGGGCGTCGCTCAGCGCGTCGATCCACCGCTGGCCGAAGGTGCGGACGTACGCCCATGGCCGGGCAGGCTGCTCGGCCTGGCTGCGATTGGCCAGGCGGGCCCGCTCGCCGATCGGCAGGCACCACGACACGACGCTCCGCGCCGGGCCCTGGGCCCCACCGGCCTGCAGGGCCTGCTGCGGCGTCCAGTAGTCCGGGCTGACCACCTCGCGCAGCCGTCCGAACAGCGCATCGTCGGCCGAGGCGACCGCCACCAGCGGCTCGTCGAACATCACCGCGTCGGAGTCGTCGAAGCGGTTGCCCGGAACGGTCGCGTAAAGCTCGGCGAGGATCGCGGCGATGTCGCAGGTCATGCGGGGTCTCCTAAGGTCTTAGCGCCATTTCATGACGGCCGTGCTGTAGAACCGCCGGCCCTGGGCGATGTACTTGCGCTCGAAGTTGGTGCCGACGACCTCGCCGCTCTCGGCCGCCTGGCTGCGGGGGAAGTCGATCCGTGCGAAGCCCGGCTGGGCGTGCACCACCCAGTCCATCTGGCGGGCGTAGTCCATGTGGTCGGTCGCGACGGCCAGGATGCCCCCCACCCGCAGCTTGCGGTGCAGCAGGGCGACGAAGAGCGGCTTGATGATCCGCCGGCGACGGTGCCGGGCCTTGGGCCAGGGGTCGGGAAAGTAGATGTGCACGCGCGAGAGGCTGCCGTCAGGCACGCGGTGCTTGAAGAACGGCTCTGCGTCGGCGCGGAGCATGCGGACGTTGTCCAGCCCCCACCGCGCCATGCGGTCGGCCGCGTGCACGCAGAACTGGCGCGCCCACTCCAGGCCCAGGAAGTTCACGTCGCGCCGGCTGCGGGCGCGGGCGACCAGGAACGTGCCCTTGCCGCTGCCGATCTCGATCTCGACGGGCCCGCCGCGCCCGAACAGCGCGCGCCAGTCGATGGGCTCCTCCTGGGCCGCGAAACTCTCCGGCAGCAGCACCGCCTCCAGCGGCAGCACGGCCTGCGGGTCCGGTCGTTCGTTGGGTGCGGGCAATGGTGTCATGCCCCCCAGAATACTGCCTCGCCCCGCCCCCCGGCAATCGCTCATCAGTGAATGGC
>JAWLCG010000299.1:0-6374 GCA_041687295.1 Phycisphaerae bacterium
TATTGTAGCACATCGGGCCGGCGGATGGCAGGCCCTGCTGACAAAGACCGCTGCGCCGGTAAACGCAGCCGGGTCACCCGCCCGGCGGGCCGTTGCTGCCCCGCATCGGACGGGTGACCCCTGCGCAAATCTCAATGGATCGGACGGACCTACTTGATCTCGACGCTGCCGCCGACCTCTTCGAGCTGCTTCTTGGCCTCCTCGGCCTCTTCCTTGGGCACGCCTTCCTTGACGGGCTTGGGCGCGCCGTCGACGAGGTCCTTGGCCTCCTTGAGGCCGAGGTTCGTCAGGGCCCGGACGACCTTGATCACCTGGATCTTCTTGTCGCCGGCGCCGGTGAGGATCACGTCGAAGCTGGTCTTCTCTTCGACCTCTTCGGCCGGGCCAGCGGCGGCCGGGGCCATCATCATCGCCCCACCGGCAGCCGGCTCGATGCCGTAGGCACTCTTCATGTAATCCGCCAGGTCCACCGCCTGCTTCAGGGTCAGACCGGCCAGCTTGTCGCCCAGTTCCTTGATCTCGGGGGCGACCTCTTTCACAGCAGCTTCGTCAGCCATGGTTATACTCCGGAACCTCTAGCAAGGTTCGGCCTGATAGGTGGCCACCCCGTTGGTGGCCATTTCATCCCCGTAGGGACCAATCCGCAGCCGAACGCATTGTGAATGTTGACTTTAGGCGGCGGGCTCCGCGGGCGCGCCGGCCTCTTCCTGCTTTTCCTGGATTGTTTTGAGGATGCCGGCCAGGATCGCGCCCGGGCCGGTGATGGCCCCGACGAGCTTGGCACCGGGGCTCATCGCGACGCTGGCGACCCGGCCCAGGGCCTCGATGCGGGTGGGGTACTTGCTCAGGGCCTCGATCCGGTCGGCGCCGAACAGGTCGCCCTCCATGATCGCGCCCTTGATGACCATCTGGGGCACGTCGCGCTTATGGCTGAGCAGCTCGCGGACGACGTCCACGACACTCTCGCCGCCGAAGGCGACCGCGCAGGGCCCGTCGAGCAGCTGGCGGACCTGCGGGATGCCCTGGCTCTCCAGGGCCTGGCGGGCCAGGGAGTTCTTGACGACCAGGACGCGGATGCCCTTCTCGCGGAGCTGGCCGCGGAGGCGGTTGTTCGCCACGCCGCTGACACCGACCACGCTGACGACAGCCAGGTCCGTCACGCCATCGAGGCGGTCGGCGATCTCCTGGCGGATCATGTCCTTAACAGGTTTGCTCATGGTACACCGCCTCGCCTACTTGGGGGTCTCGATCATCACGCCCGGGCTCATGGTCGCCGAGATGCTGATCTTCTTGAAGTACGTGCCGCGGGCCGTCTGGGGCTTGAGCCGCCGGATGTGCTCGATGAACGCGTTGATGTTGTCCACGAGCTTGGGCGCCTCGAAGCTGACCTTGCCGACCGGGGCGTGGATGTTGCCCCCCGAGTCGTTGCGGAACTCGATCTTGCCCGCGCTGAACTCTCGAACGGCCGTCGGAAGGTCGTCCACCACCGTGCCGCTCTTGGGGCTGGGCATCTTGCCCTGCGGGCCGAGCACCCGGCCCAGTCGGCTGACCGAGCGCATCATGGCGGGGGTGGCGATGGCGACGTCGAAGTCGGTCCAGCCGCCCTGCACCTTGGCGATCAGCTCGTCCGAGCCGGCCTCGCTGGCACCGGCCTCTTTGGCGCGGGCGACGTCGTCGCCTTCGCAGAAGGCGATCACCTTCTTGGTCGAGCCGATGCCGTGGGGCAGCGAGACCGAGCCGCGGAGGGCCTGGTCGGCCTGGCGAGGGTCGATGCCGAGGTTGCAGACCAGCTCGACGGTCTGGTCGAACTTGGTCTTGGAAAAGCCTTTGACCAGCTCGACGGCCTGGTCGACGCTCACGGGCGTCTTGGGCACGCTTTCGAGCTCAGCCCGCCAGCGTTTGCCCGGATTGGTAGGCATGTTGCACTCCTTGCGTCCAATGGACTCCCACGGAAAGGCCCCGTGGTCGGGCTCGTACCGAGAACAGCAGATCAGGGGACCAGGAGAACAGGAGACTGCTGTTGCCCGGTCGCCGGACCGCTGTTCCTGTCTCTTCCGCTCTACTGCTCTACTGTTCGACTATTCTACTGCTCTGTCGGCCGCTGCAGCGGCCGACTAGCCTTCGACGTTCAGGCCCATGGAGCGGGCGGTGCCGGCCACCTGCTTGGCGGCGGCGTCGACGTCGAAGGCATTGAGGTCCTTCATCTTGGTCTGGGCGATCTCGCGGACCTGGTCCATGGTGACCGTGCCGACCTTCTCGCGGTTGGGCACGCCGGAGCCCTTGGCGATATTGGCCGCCTGCTTGAGCAGGACAGCCGCCGGCGGGCTCTTGGTGATGAACGAGAAGCTCCGGTCGCCATAGACGGTGATCTCGACGGGGATGGTCATGCCGTTGGCGTCGCGGGTCCGCTCGTTGAACTGCTGAACGAACTGCCCGATGTTCACGCCGTGCTGACCGAGGGCCGGGCCGATCGGCGGGGCCGGGGTCGCCTGCCCGCCGGAGGCCTGGAGCTTGATGACAGCCTTGATTTCCTTCGCCATGTCCGCAACTCTCTTTGCAAAAGCCCGGCAGGCCGACGGTACGCCGACCAGCCCGCCCGGGCGAGTACGCCTCAGGCCCCAGGCAGCGCCCTAGGCCTTCTCGACCTGCCAGTACTCCAACTCGACCGGGGTGGCCCGGCCAAAGATGGTGACGATCACGCGGATCAGGCCCTTGTCGGGCAGGACCTCGTCGACGGTGCCCTCGAAGTTCTCGAAGGCGCCTTCCTTGATCTTGACCTGGTCGCCCTTGCCGAACTCCAGGGCCAGCGTAGAGGTATCCTCCGGCCGGTCGGCCTGCATGAGCATCTTATCCACGTCGCCCTGGGCCATGGCCACAGGCTTGCCGCCCGAGCCGATGAAGTCCCCGACGCCCGTGGTCTCCTTGATCAGGAACCAGGCCTTCTCGGTGTTGGGGTCCTCTTCGTCGAGGTCCATCTCCAGGAAGACGTAACCGGGATACATCTTGCGCTCAACGAACTTCTTGTCGCTGGGCTTGGTCCGGGGCCGGGGGCGGCGCTCGGTCGGGACGAGGATGCGCCCGATCTTGTCCTCGAGCCCCTCGATCTTGACCTTGCGCTGCAAGGCCTCGCGGACCTGGTCCTCCTTATTGGAGGCCACTCGCAGGACGTACCAGAGTTTCGCCATAGCACTGCTTCCCAACTGGCCCCGAAGGCCTAGCCGATCCTCAAGACGTCGATCGCGTCGAACAGGGCCCGGAAGAGGATGTCCACCATGAACAGCAGCAGGGCCATGGCGAAGGTGGCGAAGATGACCACCTTGGTCGAGCCGACGATCTCCCGCCGGCTGGACCAGGCGACCTTCTTCATCTCGCCCTCGGTCCCGATCATGAAGTCGGCGCTGCTGGGCCGATTGACCAGCCAGAACATCAGCAGGGCCACGCCCCCCAGCAGCAGCACCGGCAGGCCGTAGCGGAGGTAGACGCCCCAGCCGCTCTGGAGGAAGCTCAGCTGCTCGCTCAGCCACCAGGCGCCGGCCAGACCGATGGCGGCACCGACCAGGAAGGTCGACCACCGCACCCGCGTGCCCTGGTTGGGCTTATAGATTTCGAACATGCTCACGGTCGGGTTCCTCGCTCCCGCGTGCCCGACGCGCCCCAGCCAGGGCCGGCGCGGGGCCGGGTGGCAGGGTTCGGCGGGCAGGACGCGGGTCACGGACTCTTGGCACCCTGGATGACAACGAAACCACGGCAGGGAGGACTTGAACCCCCAACCTGCGGTTTTGGAAACCGCTGCTCTGCCAATTGAGCTACTGCCGTGTGCGCCCGGACCGAGGGCTCGGGCCGGGGCCAATCGCCTTGGGCCAGGCCGGCCGGACGCCCCGGGGGTCTCCCGCGGACGCACCGGCCGGCCTGGCCGGCGGGCGCTATTTCTTCTTGGTCTTGTGCTCGGTGTGCTTGCGCTCCTTGAGGCAGAACTTGCTGATGGTCAGCTTGCCGCCGCCACCCTGCGTCCGCACCTGGGTGCGGTAGTTCAGCTCGCCGCAGGAACTGCACTGAAGCCAGACGTACTCTCGGGCCGGGGCCTTGGCCATGGCACTACTCCAGAATCTTGGTGACCACGCCGGCACCGACGGTTCGGCCGCCTTCGCGGATGGCGAACCGCAGGCCTTCCTCCATGGCGATGGAGGTGTTGAGCAGATCGACCTGCATGCCGACGTTGTCGCCGGGCATGCACATCTCGGCGCCGCCGAGAAGGTTGATCGTGCCGGTCACGTCGGTCGTGCGGAAGTAGAACTGCGGACGGTAGCCGCTGAAGAACGGGCCATGCCGGCCGCCCTCTTCCTTGGTCAGGACGTAGACCTCGGCCTCGAACTTCTTGTGCGGGGTGATGCTGCCGGGCTTGGCGAGCACCTGGCCACGCTCGAGGTCGCTCTTCTCGACGCCGCGGAGCAGGCAGCCGACGTTGTCGCCGGCCTGGCCCTCGTTGAGGGTCTTGCGGAACATCTCGACGCCGGTGACGACGCACTTGCGGGTCTCGCCGAGGCCGACGATGGAGACTTCGTCACCGGTGTGGACCATGCCGCGCTCAATGCGCCCGGTGCCGACGGTGCCACGGCCCTTGATGCTGAAGACGTCTTCGATCGGCATCAGGAAGGGCTTGTCGACCTCGCGCTCCGGCTCGGGAATGTAGCTGTCCAGGGCATCCATGAGCTCCTGGATGCAGGCGGTGGCCTCGGCATCCTCGGGGTTGCTCATGGCGGCCAGGGCCGAGCCCTTGACGACCGGGGCGTTGTCGCCGTCGAACTCGTACTTGCTGAGCAGCTCGCGGATCTCCAGCTCGACCAGCTCGAGCAACTCAGGGTCGTCGACCAGGTCGACCTTGTTCAGGAAGACGACCAGGGCCGGCACGTTGACCTGCCGGCTGAGCAGCACGTGCTCGCGAGTCTGGGGCATCGGGCCATCGGCGGCCGATACCACCAGGATCGCCCCGTCCATCTGGGCGGCGCCGGTGATCATGTTCTTGACGTAGTCGGCGTGGCCAGGGCAGTCCACGTGGGCGTAGTGACGCGTCTCGCTCTCGTACTCCTGGTGGCTGGTCGCGATCGTCAGAATCTTCGTCGGGTCGCGCCGGCCCTGGCTCTCCGAAGCCTTGGCCACCTGATCGTAGGACACGCCCTTGGCCAGACCCTTGGCCGCCTGCACCATGGTGATGGCGGCGGTCAGCGTGGTCTTGCCGTGGTCGACGTGGCCGATGGTGCCCACGTTCACATGAGGCTTCGTGCGTTCAAAGACCTCCTTGGCCATGCTTGCTACTCCTCAAAGTCTCCGAAGATGAATCGAAGGTTCCGTTGGTGTACAGGAAAAGGAACGCGAGGCCGCGTCGGCGGCAGGCCCGGGTTCCGACCAGCTGCTGATGGGGGTTGAACCCATGACCTCGTCCTTACCAAGGACGCGCTCTACCACTGAGCTACAGCAGCACGGACAAAAAAAACGGCGGGACTTCCGCACTCATCCGCGCCGTCGGCGTCCAGTCATCAGGCACTTCCCGACCGAGGGACGGGGAGTGAATGGTGCATTATGCCAAGCGCCCTGCGCCTGTCAAAGGAAAAATCGACGCCGCAGCCCAGTATCGTGCCCCTGACGGATCGGCACTGCCGTCCACAGCGGGCGAAGGGACTCGAACCCTCAACAATTAGCTTGGAAGGCTAATGCTCTACCAATTGAGCTACGCCCGCGTGCCTTCACCGGGCTGCGGGCGGGGAACCCCTTCACCGGGCCCCTGCCCTGCCGCCGCTGGCCCCGGCCAGGCTGCCGGGCGCTGGCCGGCGGGCCGGAGCCCTTCATTGGGAGCGGGTGGATTCGAACCACCGTAGGCGTAAGCCGTCAGATTTACAGTCTGATCCCTTTGTCCACTCGGGCACACTCCCGTGCCACTGCCCTCCGTAGGGGCAAGACTCACCATAAAACCCTCTGCGGGCCCCTTTGTCAACCGCCCAGGACGAAAAAGGCGCGGGTTTTGGCCCCCGACGCCAGCCCGACCCGCCCCCCTTCTCCAAGCCCACGGATGGAATCGGCGCAGCCGATGGAATCCGTGGGGGGCCATCCACCCATCGAACGCGCGGGTGCGTTGTGCCGCGATGGGAACGGCCCGCCCCGATGCCCACGGAATGCCGGGCCTGTTGCTCAATTGGTCACGTCAGCAGGCGGCAACGAGCACCGGGCGGCGGGTGTGCGGATGGGGCGCGAGGGGCTGGGGATGCCCGGCGGTGGCCGCTCGGCCGGCCGCAGACGCGCAGAGGAGGGCGGCAAGCCCGCGCAAGAGGCTCTGGGCCCCCCGCAGCGCCCCGGCCGGCCGCCGGCGCAGGGTTTTGACC
>JAWLCG010000300.1:0-6352 GCA_041687295.1 Phycisphaerae bacterium
GTGGACCGGCCTGGCCGACCACAACCACGCCGCCGCCGGTGCCCCACCGCCCGAGCCCGAGGCCCTCCGCCGGCGGGGTCACGCCCTGCTCACCGGCCAGCCCGAGGCCCTGTCGGGCCTGGAGGTGCGGGGCGCGGACCTGGAGAACAGCCCCCGCCCGGCCATTATCCTCAAGCCCCAGCCGGCCTGGCAGGCCTACCGGCAGATGCTGGGCCACTACGCCGTCACGACGCTGCTGGCCTGGCGGATCGGGCACGAGGAGGCCTCGCTGGAGGACCTGTCGGCCGCCTTCGCCGGCGAGCGGTGCCGGCGGTGGGAGAGCCTCGGCGGCCAGCTCGTGCCCGGCGACGAGGCCGACGCCCTTCGGGCCGACATCCGCACGGGTCGGCTGGGCAGCTGGGACGCCGTCCACGCCCGCCTGGACGCCCTGGCCGAGCGATACCCGCTGGACCGCGCCCGCCACGCCTGGGCCGTGCTGGCCGAGTGGCTCGGCGTCGAGCCGATCGACCCGCCCGCCTGGGCCGAGGCGATCGACCAGGCCATCGCCATCCAGCGCCACCGGGCCGAGCAGATCGCCCGCACCCGGGCCAAGGACTTCGAAAACCCCTTCCGGACCATGGTCTACCGCAACCAGGCCGAGATGCACGCCGTCCTGGGCTCGCCCGCCGACGACCCCTTCCTCCAGCAGGTCGCCCGCGAGACCGACGCGTGGATCGCCCAGGCCCGCACCTGGCGCGACCGGCCGTAGGGTACGTGGGTTCTCGCCGAAGCGGTAGCGCAGGCGAGGTTCCGCGTACCGTCGATGGCGCCAGCCCCGCAGGTCGGGCATACTTGCCCGCCTTCGCGGCACGCAGAACCGCTCCGCTGCGCTCCGCGAACCTACGTGCCCTACGGGCTGGCGCGACCGGCCGTAGGATCCGCATACTCGCGTGCCCGCCCGCCCCATGGGACCCGGCGTCGCCCTCGAAGACCCCGGGCAAGCCCGGGGCTATATACGCTCTGTCCCAATCTCGCAAACTCTCGAAACCTCTGCGCTTCTTCTCTCTGTGTCCTCTGTGCCTCAGTGGCCCATCTTCGCTGTTTCTTCTCCCCCGAAGACCCTGGGCAAGCCCTACTAAAGACTTGACAGAGCGGGCGGGGAACCGTAACCTCGACGGGCTACGATCCCCGGAAACACTAGCGGGAGCGGCCCAGGCATGGCGAAGCGGAAGAAACCCGCGGCACTGTTCGACGTGGTCTCGACGCAACGGGACCCGCAGGCCGAGCCTGTCCAGGTGCCCAACTGGGCCGGGCAGTCGGCCGGCGGGCCCTCGGCCGGCCCGGCTGGGCGCATGGCGGGCCGACCGCTGAAGCAGCCCCCGGGCCTGGGCGGCGGCGAGGGCGGCGACGCCCCCCCGCTCGTGCAGGTTCACCAGGGTCGGCTGTACGTGAGCCTCAACACCGTCGGGGCGATGGTGGCCGCTCTGGGCCTGGTGCTGCTGCTGGTGGGCGCCTGGGCGCTGGGCCATAGCAGTGCCCAGCGGGATACGCCGGTCGGCGCGGGCGGCCTGGATCGGCTGGCCTCGACGGAGCGGACCGGCCCGTTCGACGCCAACGCCCTGCAGGCCCAGCACAAGGCCCGCACGGTGGGCTGGCTGTACCTCAAGGTGCAGCCCGACGTGCCGAACCTCCAGGACGCCCTGGCCATCCAGGAGTACCTGTGGAATAACGGCATCGACGCCACGGTCGTGCCGGCCGGTGCCAATCGGTACGACGTGGTCGACTTGAAGGGCTTCGTCCAGGGCGGCGACGAGGCCAACGTCCGGGCCGGCACGCTGCAGCAACTGGGCCAGCGGCCCAATTGGGTCAGCCGATACCCGAACTACCGCTTCGAGTTCGAAAACCGCCCGTCAGACAAGAGTTGGTATACCCACAAGTGACGACGCTGAGGACGCCCCTCAGCCGTGCAAGGAGTGAGCAGAACATGACCGTCGATCGTTCCCTGAAGGTGGAGTCGGGCATGGCCGGCAGCCGCAACGTCCTCAAGCGGGACGAGCGGATCGCCATCCTGAGCGAAAATGGCGACTTCGACCCCGAAAGCGGCAGCGCCCTGGGCCTGAAGAAGACCCGCGTCCGCCACAGCCGTGCGGGCGGCAAGGCCAAGAAGGAAGAGGCCGCCGCCGAGGGCGCCGACACCAAGGCCGGCCCCGCCAAGGCCTAGAGCTTCCGCGACGACCCCGCCGCCACGGATCACGCCGGCTGCGCCCCCCGGGCGCCGACAGTGCGGCCCGTGGCGGCTTGTCTTGCCTTCCAGCCCCGAAGGAGCCGACGATGCGCGCGTTCCCCATCGCCGACCGCATGGCCCTGATCGACGCCAGCGGCATCCGCAAGGTCTTCGACCTGGCCGCCTCGATGAAAGACCCGATCAACCTCTCGATCGGCCAGCCCGACTTCGACGTGCCCGGGCCGGTAAAGGCCGAGGCCGTCCGCGCCATCGAGTCCGGCTTCAACAGCTACACCCAGACCCAGGGCGCCGTCCAGCTCCGCCAGGCCGTCGCCGCCCAGGCCGCCGCCGAGTTCGGCTGGAACGACGATCGGCCCTACCTGATCACCTCGGGCGTCTCGGGGGCCCTGCTGCTGAGCTTCATGGTGATGATCAACCCCGGCGACGAGGTGATCATCCCCGACCCCTACTTCGTGATGTACAAGCACCTGGTGAACCTCGTCGGCGGCGTGCCGGTGATGGTCGACACCTACCCCGACTTCCAGCCCGACGCCGACAAGATCGCCGCCGCCATCACGCCGCGGACGAAGATGATCGTCATCAACAGCCCCACCAACCCCACCGGGGCCGTCTACAGCGAGGCCGACCTGCGGGCCATTGCCGCCGTCGCTGACAAGCACGGCCTGCTGGTCGTCAGCGACGAGATCTACGACCAGTTCTGCTACGACGGGCCCTTCGTCAGCATGGCCGGGCTCTACGAGAACACGCTGCTGATGCGCGGCTTCAGCAAGAGCTACGCCATGACCGGCTGGCGCCTGGGCTGGTGCACCGGGCCGCGGAACGTCATCGAGAAGATGACCATGCTCCAGCAGTACAGCTTCGTCTGTGCCCCGAGCATGGCCCAGCTGGCCGGCGTGACGGCCCTGCAGTCGGTCGACATGACCGACTCCACCAACGCCTACCGCCGCAAGCGCGACCGGGTCCAGGACGCCCTGGGCGAGAGCTTCGGCCTGGTCAAGCCCGGCGGGGCGTTCTACGCCTTCGTCCCCGCACCGGCCGGCCAGACGGGCACCGAGTTCGTCACCCGTGCCATCGAGAATAACGTGCTGGTCATCCCGGGCAACGTCTTCTCCGGCCGGGACAGCCACTTCCGCATCTCCTACGCCACCAGCGACGAAAAGCTCGCCCAGGGCCTGGAGATCCTCAAGGGCCTGGCGTAGCGGTTCCGGATGGGGCGCCCCTACCCACGCCCACGGATTGCCATCCGTGGGCTTCTGGAGTCAAGCGGTTCGCAGCCGCGGGGGCAGACAAAAAATCCCTTGTAATCGGCCGCCCGCAGGGGTAGGAAAGCCCCTCCCGCCCACGGCGGGTCCCATGGGCGGATTGGCCTGAGAGGACGGTATGAAGTTCTATCTCGTGGACCAGATCGAGAGCGTCGAGCCGGGCAAGCGGATCGTCACGACCAAGTGCCTGACGGCGGCTGAGGAGTACCTCGCCGACCACTTCCCGGCCTTTCCGGTGATGCCCGGCGTGCTGATGCTCGAGTCGTGCGTGCAGTCGGCGGCGTGGCTGGTTCGGCTGATGACGGACTGGTCGCTCAGCACGATCGTCCTGCGTCAGGCCCGCAACGTCCGCTACGCCAGCTTCGTCGCCCCGGGCGACACGCTGCGGATCGAGGCGACGCTGCGGAAGCTCGAGGCCGGCCAGGCCAGCTTCGACTGCGTCGGCACCGTCGCCGGCGAGAAGACCGTCCAGGCCCGCATCGAGCTGGACTGCTTCAACCTCGCCGACCGCGACCCCAAACTCGCCTGGGCCGACGCCAAGGTGATCGAGCAACTGAAAGACCGCTTCAAACTGTGTGGCGGGCGAAACTTGGAAGCCAACGCCCCCTCGGCCTGAGCCGCCCGCCCGCCGCGGGCCATTTGGGGGGCGCCGCAACGTTGACTTTCCCGCCGAAGTAATCTATATCTGTAGGGCCCGCCCCGTTTCGGGGCGTTGGGCCTATTGCCACAGGAGCCGATACGATGCCGATGACTCGCGACGAGATTTTCGAGAAGGTGCAGGAGACGCTCGTGGACGCCCTGGGCGCCGACGAGGAGGAAGTCACACCGCAGGCCACCCTCACCGGTGACCTCGGGGCCGAGAGCATCGACTTCCTGGACATCGTCTTCCGCCTGGAGAAGGCCTTCGACATCAAGATCCCCCGCGGCGAGCTGTTCCCCGACAACATCCTGAACAACCCTGAGTTCGTCAACAACGGCAAGCTCACCGAGGCCGGCCTGGCCACGCTCAAGCAGCGGATGCCCCACGCCGACCTCAGCGACTTCGAGCAGGACCCCGACGTCGGGCGCATGGCCGAGCTGTTCAAGGTCGAGACCATCGTCAACTACATCGAGGGCAAGCTGGCCGCCAAGGGCTAGACCCCCGCCACTGAGCCCCGACCGCTGAAATGTCCCCCTGCCGGCCGGCTGGCCCGCCCTGGAGCGCCGCTCCGCGGCAGGTGAGCCGGCTGGCCCGTATCTGGAGCCGTCGATGCGCTGGATCTGGATCGACCGATTCGTGGAGTTCGAGCCGGGCGTGCGGGCCCTGGCCATCAAGAACGTCTCGCTGGCCGAGGAGCACCTCCACGACCACTGGGCCGCCTACCCGGTCATGCCCACCTCGCTGATGATCGAGGGCATGGCCCAGACGGCCGGCATCCTCGTGGGCCACGCCCGCGGCTTCCGCGAGAAGGTCGTCCTGGCCAAGATCACCCGCGCCGAGGTGACCGAACTCGTCGTCCCCGGCGACCAGCTGCGGTACGAAGCCCGCATCGAGAACATCAGCGAGGGCGCCGCCAGCACCAGCGGCATCGTCACCCGCAACGGCACCGAGATTGGCCGCATCGACCTGATGTTCAGCCACGTCGACCAGAACATGGCCGGCCGAAAGTTCCCCGAGGAGAACTTCGTCTTCACCGACCAGTTCCGCCAGCTGCTGGCGCCCTTCGAACAGGACGGCCTGGCATGAGCCGCCGCGTCGTCATCACCGGCCTGGGCGCCGTCAGTGCCGCCGGCCTGGGGGCCGAGGCCCTGTTCGACACGCTCTGCGCCCCGGCCAGCGCGGTCCGGCGGATCGGGGCCTTCGACCCGGCGGGCTTTCCCAGCCAGGTCGCCGGCGAGGTCGCCGACTTCAGCGCCCGCGACTTCGTGCCCAAGAGCTACCGCAAGGCCGTCAAGGTCATGGCCCGCGACATCGAGCTGGCCGTCGCCGCCGCCGACCTGGCCGTCCGCGACGCCGGTTTGGTCACCAAGGGCATCGACGAGTCGGCCGTCAGCGTCGACGGGGCCCGCTTCGCCTGCAACATCGGCGCGGGCCTGATCTGCGCGGACCTCAACGAGCTGGGCCAGGCCCTGGCCACGGCCCTGGACGAAAACGGCAAGCTCGACCTGGGCCGCTGGGGCCGCGAGGGCATGAACAACCTCACGCCGCTCTGGCTGCTGAAGTACCTGCCGAACATGCTCGCCTGCCACGTGACGATCATCCACGACCTGCGAGGCCCCAGCAACACGATCACCAACGGCGAGGCCTCCGCCCACCTCAGCGTCGGCGAGGCGTGGCACCAGGTGCAGCGCGGGGCCGCCGACTACGCCATCGCCGGCGGCGCCGAGAGCAAGGTCAACCCCATGGGCCTGCTCCGCCAGTGCCAGCTCGACCGCGTGGCCACCGCCGCCAACGACGCACCCGACCAGGCGTGCCGGCCCTTCTCGGCCCAGGCCGCCGGCACGGTCGTCGGCGAGGGCGGCGGCCTGCTGATCCTCGAAGAGCTCGAGACCGCCCGCCGTCGCGGCGCGCGGATCTACGCCGAGCTGGCCGGCTTCGCCGCCGCCTGCGACCCCGCCGCCTGCGACCCCGACGTAGCCACCTGCGGCCAGGTCGGCCAGGCCGCCCGCCGGGCGCTGGCCGAGGCCGGCGTCGGTTCGGCCGAGCTGGGCCTGGTCGTCGCCCACGGCACCGGCGTGGCCCGCGAGGACGCCCTGGAGGCCGCCGCCCTGCGCGAGCTGCTGGGCGAGGCCCGCGTGCCGGTCGTGTCGCTGACCGGAGCGGTCGGCAACTGCTTCGCCGGAACGGGCGGCCTGGCCCTGGCGACGGCCTGCCTGGCCCTGCACC
>JAWLCG010000301.1:0-6336 GCA_041687295.1 Phycisphaerae bacterium
GCCGGACTGCGTCCGGCCTACAGGACTGAGTTTCCCCTGAAATACCCCGCCCGGTCCCGCGTCTACCCTTCTGGAGCGTGGTGCCATCGGACGTGCGGGTGCGTGGTGCCACCAGATGGACGGCCCGCCCCGATGCCCACGGATGGCAATCCGTGGGCTTGGGCCAAGCCTCCGCGTTGATCCGCAGGCGCGATCGGCAGAGGGGCTGGACCTGGGTCGCCGCCGGGCCTCGCTTCGCTCGACACGGCCTACGGGGTGGGCGTCAGGCTCTCGCGGAGCTCCAGGGCGTTCTGGATGAGGACGTCGTCGGGGATGGGCGTCTGGGGGCTCAGCTCGAAGTGTCGGCTGACGCGGTAGTGGTAGGTCCAGGGGACCAGGGCCTGGCTGACGAAGTCGATGGGGAAGGTGTCGTAGAGCGGTGCGTCGATCTCGGTGTGGGTCTTGAGGGTTTCGTAGCCCTCGCGGCGGAGGATCACCTCGTAGTCGCCGTACCAGGTGAAGGGCACGGTCAGGGGCGTTCGGCCCACCTCGACCTCCGAGAGGTACACCAGGGCCCCGGAGGGCTCGGAGGTGATGGTCAGCTCCCGCTCCACGCAGCCGGCCAAGGCCGACAAAGCCAGCACCGCCACGACCAGTCGAGTGTATGCGCTCATGGGGCGTATAGATACCGCCGGGGCCCCGGCGCTGACAAGGCAAAAGTGGCCACGGGTTTGACACGCCGGCCCCTTTGACTTTGCCGGGGGATTATGGGATAACAGACACACGAGACAGACGTAGCACTTCTAAGTGGTATGGCTCATCCGGATGGGGGAACCCGCCCGCCGGCGGTGCGTCCAAGACCGGATCGGGCCCGGGTGAATCAGGGGCGGCAGGAAAGCACGCAAGGAAGCAGGGCTGAGCGATGAGTCAGGAATGGATCACTGTTACGTGCCAGTGCGGCCATGAGACCCGCGCCTACGCCGCGGCCGCCAAGGTGGGCGTGCGCTGCCCGGCCTGCGGGGTCATGATTCAGCCCGGGGGGGCGTCGGCGCCCCCGCCGGCGGCGGGCGGCACGGCCTGCCCGCACTGCGGCAGCGCCTGGCCCCGCTCGGAGGCCCGCTGCCCCTCGTGCCTGGCCCGCTCGCGCGTCCGCAAGCAGGCCAAGGAGGATCTGCTGGGCGACGCGCGGCGCAAGGAGAAGCCCGCCGCCTCCTTCAGCCAGCGCTGGCGCAACCAGAGCCGCAAGCCCGACGAGTCGGCGGTGGTCGACCCGCTCTACGAGGCCCCGCCCGACGAGACGCCCGCCACGCTGCGGGTCAAGCACTGGTACCAGAAGCCCAGCACCTGGGGCTGGCCGCTGGCGGCCGGCGTGACGGCGCTGGCGGGTCTGCAGCTGGGGTGGGCGGCCTGGTCGGCCGGCTCGGCCGGCGGCTGGTCCGTCTGGCCGACGACGCTGGCGGTGCTGGCGGGGTTGGCGGCGCTGGTGGCCCTGGGCGTCTACCGCGGCGGGGGGGGCTCGCGCTTCGCCATGCTCGTGCTGCCGGTGCTGCTCATCGCCGGCGGGGCCATCACGCTGATGGCCATGATCCCCGGCTCGCTCCGCGCGTCCGACCTGGTTGGCGTGGGTCTGTTGCTGGCCTGGACGGTGGGGGCCCTGGCGGTGCTCACGCCCGAGCACGGCCGGCTGGGCACGGTCGTCGCCGGCGGCCCGGCCGCGGTGCTGGGCCTGGTGCTGCTGGGCTGGGCCCTGGGGCAGTTCCGCCTCGAAACCGCCCAGCAGGAGCAGCTGGCCCTGAAGGTCGACGAATCGCTGGCGCCGCTGCGGCGGATGTTCACCCGCGAGCGTCGCGGCCTGCCCGAGGTCGAGGAGCCCGAGCCCGTCGCCCGCCGACGGGTCGGCCCGACCGCGCCGCAGATGCTGCCGGACCGCTCGCCGCTGCAGGTCCCGCTGTCGACCGCCCAGGGCCCCGGCGTGCAGGCCGAGTGGTCGGCGGTGGAGGAGGCCATCTTCGGCCCCGTCGAGGTCAAGCCGGCCGAACCCGCCGTCATCGAGCCCGAACCGGCCGCCCTGGCCCGTACGCCCACGCCCGTCGAGCCCGCACCGGCCGCCCCCGCGCCCGTGCGCCCGCCGTGGTACGAGCCCGAGCCGGCGAGCCCCGCGGCCACGGTGACGCCCGAACCTGTGACGCCCGAACCGGTCACGCCCGAGCCCGAGCCTGCCGAGCCGGCGCCGCCGGCGATCGACCCGGCCACGAGTCTGGCCCTGGTGCAGGACAAGGACACCGAGCCGCTGCAGATGCCCCTGGACGACCGCGGCCAGCCGGTCGACGGGGCCGTCGAGCTTTGGCCGCTGGTCAACTGGCGCGACACGCTGCTGGGCCAGGGCTACGCCGTGCGCTTCCCCAGCGTCCACACGGTCGAGGGCTACGGCGGCGTCCGCCACATGCCCGACGGCGACGCGGTGCTGACCTACTTCCGCAACCAGGAGGCCTTCAGCGCGTGCGAGGTCTTCAGCTATCGCCTGCCGCCGACGCTCAGCGGCGACGCCGGCGTGGTGGCGGCCGGCCAGGACGTCGCCAGCCTGCTGCAGGCCGAGATCCAGGGCGAGATGTGGCGCCCCGGCCCGGACCGCCGGCGGCTGGTCCGGCTGAGGTTCCGCCGCGACGGCCGGCCTTGGATTGGCCGGGTCGAGATCCAGCGCGTCGGCGACCATGCCGTCGTCGTCGCCGGCCTGTGCCAGGAGGGCCATGCCATCGGCCTGGGCAAGGCCAACCAGTTCGTCACCAGCTTCCGCCTGTACGCGCCCGCCGCAGCCGCCGCCGCGGCCGAGTAGGGGGGCGCCAAACCCTCGCCGGCGTCGAGGACGCGTCGTGCCTCGGCCGAAGGGCCCGGACAAGATCCCCACGGATTGCATCCGTGGGCTTGGAGAATGGCGAGCGCCGAAGGTCATTTCCCCCGGGCCAGGGGTATCCTGTCCCCCCAGTCCACCAATCAACCAATTAACCCATTAACCAGTTGACCAATCACCCCGTTACCCAAGAAGCGACTGCTGGCCGGCCCATACCCCCCGTGGTCGAGCTGATCCTCAATGACGAGCACCTCGCCGGCGTGCTGAGCCAGGCCTTCGAGTCGGTGCGACACCGGCTGTTCCTGGTGACCGCCGACGTGAAGGAGCTGCACCTGCCCGGTCCCGGCCGGCGGGCGCGGAGCATCGTGGACGTGCTGGACGAGCTGGGCCGGCGGGGCGTCGAGACCCGCCTGCTGCACAGCGGCGTGCCCAGCGGGCCGTTCCTGGCCCGGCTCAAGAAGGGCATGCCCACCGGGCTGACGATGCGCCGCTGCCCGCGGGTGCACGCCAAGACCGTCATCGCCGACGGTCGGCGGATGTACCTCGGCTCGGCCAACCTCACCGGGGCCGGCCTGGGCGCCAAGAGCGAGCGCCGCCGCAACTTCGAGGCCGGCATCTGGACCGACCATCTGTCCCTGATCGACCCCGTCGCCGACATGCTCGATTCCGTCTGGACCGGCCAACGCTGCCGCGACTGTGGTCGAAAGGCCTACTGCCCCGAACCCCTCGAAGAGCCCCACCTGTAGCCGCAGGGCCGATGGGCTCTCGCCCAATCGCAGCCCAGTGGAGGCTCCGCGGTGTCCGCAGCCACGTCTTGGGGCGCCTGTTCGTCAGTCGTACCGGCCAATGGAGGCGCAGGGCGCGGGCGCCGTATGGAGTGCGGCGGCCTTGACGCCGCTTTGGATCGCTGGTGCCAGAACCAGCCAAAGCGGCGTCGTTGCCGCCGCACTCCATACGGCCCAGGCATGGCCTGACGCCATCGAGGCTGGGCGGGGCCCGCGCTACTTCTTACGGGCGACGAGGGTGAACTCGCCGGTGGCGTCGATGGTAGCCAGGGTCTTGTCGGTGCCGTCGAACGGGCGGGTCTCGACGGGCAGTTGCCGGCCGGTGGCGTCGGCGGCGAGCAGGTCGACGGCCTCGGCGGTGTCCAGGACGAGCTGGGCCTCCGCGGGGCTGTGGAAGTGGAAGGTCCACTCGGTGTCGGTCTCGACCAGGTCGCGCAGCTCGGCGGTGGAGCTGTAGAGGCGGAAGCCCTCGAAGGCGGCCCCGCGAGTGACGTCGAGGCGGTTGCGGCCCGTGCGGAGTCGGCTGGCGGGCAGCTGGAGCGAGCCGGTGAGCGGCTGGCCGTTGAGCAGCACGCCGGCCACCGTGTCGCCGGTGCCGGCGGCCTCGACGTCGAGCCGGGCGGTGCGGTAGACGAAGTTCTCCAGCCGCTCGGCCAGGTCGCTGGCGCGGACGGCGACGCCCATCGGCAGCGGCTGGAGCAGCAGGCCGCAGGTGGACTGGACCAGGGCGCCGGTTCCGAAGGGCAGGCCTCGCCAGCCCTCGTGGGCGGTCTGATACTCGGTGAGCAGGCCGGCCATGGGGTAGCGCTGGGTCAGGCGGAGGGCGTCGGTGATCTGCTCGTCGAGCAGGGCGCGGTAGCCGGCGCTGTCGAGCCCGTACTCGCGGGCCGAGCGGGCCAGGAAGCACCACGGGCAGTAGCCGTAGCTGCGCACGCCGGGCCAGCGCTGCAGGGCCATGCGGGCGCTGGCCAGGCTGGTGACGGGGTCGGGCAGGAAGGGCCCAGCCGAGACGGCCCAGGCGTACTCCCAGTAGTCGCCGGTCTCGAAGGGCACCCACGAGCGGCTGGCGTCGTCGTACTCGACCCAGCAGGAGTAGTAGTGTCCCTCGTCGTTGATGAACCGCTTCGCGAGGGTCTCGGCGATCTGCCCGGCCAGCAGACCGTAGCGTTCGGCGGGCTCGGCCAGCTCGTATCGGCCGCTGGCGACGGCGAGGGCCTGGGCCATCCGCAGGCAGTTGTAGAGGTTGACGTTGTGGTAGAGGCTGTAGGCGGCGGCGATTCTTTTGCCGGCCTGCTCCTCCTGCTTGACCCACTGCCCGCGGGCGAGTTGGCCGTTGACCGAGTCGTAGCCGTAGTAGGGGCTGCTGGCCAGCGTCGTCTCGCCCAGGGTGTCCGAGCGGAAGAGCCCCTCGGTCGTGTCGAACCGCAGGGCGACGTTCTCGTCGAGGATCTCCAGCAGCTCGGGAAGGGCCTCGCCCTCCAGCCAGGCCGCGTCGCCGACGCTCTGCCAGTGGCTGAAGAGGCTCAGCACGGCGTAGTAGATGCCGTCGTCCTCGGCCTTGGTCCAGCGGCTGCCGACGATCTGGAGGAACTCGCGGATGCGGTTGCCCGCCTCGTCGCGCCGCACCGACGGGTTGGCCAGCAGGAACGGCAGCCAGATGCTCAGCATGTCCGGCATGCCCGCCCGGGCCATGGTGGCGGCCGCCATCGAGCCGTCACGGGTCCAGATGAGGTGGTAGATGCGATTCATCGCCCCGAAGCACGCCCCGCCGGCGTCCAGGCCCGACCAGCTGAGCCGGCGGTTGATGTCCAGCACGCGCTGCAGCGGCTCGTCCTTGACCACCAGCCGGCCATGGCTCAGCGGCACGGCGATGCGGGCTTCGGTGTGCTCGATCAGCTCGTCCAGCGACAGGCCCGCCAGCTTCGTCAGCACCCGCTCGACCTGGGCGGGCGAGTCCTCCCCGCCGATGAGGACGACCTCGTTCTCGAAGATCTGCAGCACGGCCCGGCCATCGTCGAGCACGCGGAAGCGGTTTTCCTCGAAGCTCTCGAAGGCGACGAAGCTGACGATCTCCTCGCCGCGGTCGCTGAAGGCCTCGCTCAGCAGCCCGTCGGCGAGCTCGAACCGCTCGTGCGGCTCGAAGGTCAGCACCAGCGGGCAGCGGGCGGCCAGCGCGAAGCAGTTCTCGTCGGCGATGTTGACCACCGTGATGCGGTTCTTCGCCCCGCCGGGACTCTCGGTGCTCAGGGCCGTCACGAAGGGGTCGTAGTCGAACGCCTTCACCCAGCCGGCGGGGATCTGCGGCAGCTCGGCCCGGGCAAACAGGGCCGTGCAGTTGTCGCGGTTGCTGAAGTTGCGGGCGCGATAGTCCTTGCGCCGGAAGGCGTTGGGCTTGTAGAGGCACTCCAGCTCCGTCGACTCCTCGCCGAGCATCAGCGTCAGGCGGTTGCCGCAGCGGTTCTGCAGGATGATGTTGCGCAGGCCCTCTTCGATCTGCTGCTGGTAATCACGAAAGATCGTCTTCATCGCCGGCTCCTTGGGGTGTCAAAGGCATATCGAGCCGCCGATGATACCCGCCCGGCCCGGCGATGGGTAGGGCGCGGGCGGTAGAGCGTCAATGCGCCAATGCGTCAGTGCGTTTGCCTCGCGGGCGTCGCAGGGTGCGGGCGCAATATGGAGTGCGGCGGCCTTGACGCCGCTTTGGATCGCATACGACAGAGCAGC
>JAWLCG010000302.1:0-6304 GCA_041687295.1 Phycisphaerae bacterium
CCCGTCTCGACGCCGATCTCGCGCATGATGGCGATGGTGGCGTCGCGCATGAGCTGGTACTCCTTGTCCGTGAGCGTCTGGGCCGGCGCGACGGTGATCGAGTCGCCGGTGTGGACGCCCATGGGGTCGAAGTTCTCGATCGCGCAGACGATGACGACGTTGTCCGCCTTGTCGCGCATGACCTCCAGCTCGTACTCCTTCCAGCCCAGCACGCTCTCCTCAATGAGCACCTCGTTGACCATCGACTCGGCCAGGCCGCGGGCGCAGATCTGCTCGAACTCCTCGAGGTTGAACGCGAAGCCGCCCCCGCTGCCACCCAGCGTATAGGCCGGGCGGATGCACACCGGCAGGCCCACCTCGGCGGCGATGCGGCGGGCGTCCTCCATCGTGTGGGCGACGCCGCTGCGGGGCACGTCCAGGCCGATGCGGAGCATGGCCTCCTTGAACTCGGTGCGATCCTCGGCCTTGTGGATGACGGCGCGGGTGGCGCCGATCATCTCGACGCCGAACTTGTCCAGGATGCCCATGTCGTAGAGTTTGGCGGCGGTGTTCAGGCCCGTCTGGCCGCCCAGGGTCGGCAGCAGGGCGTCGGGGCGCTCCTTCTCGATGATCTTGGCGACGGCCTCGGGCGTGATCGGCTCGATGTAGGTGCGGTCGGCGAACTCCGGGTCGGTCATGATGGTGGCCGGGTTGGAGTTGACCAGGATGATCCGGTAGCCCTCCTCGCGCAGGGCCTTGCACGCCTGCGTGCCGGAGTAGTCGAACTCGCAGCCCTGGCCGATAACGATCGGGCCTGAGCCGATGATCAGGATGCTCTGGATGTCGGTACGTTTGGGCATGGCTCTGGTCTGCACTCCACAGGGCGGGCGCCTCGGGTCCTAAAATTCGGGGAAGTTTAGCATGGCTCCGGGGCCTTTGCAAGCTCGGGGCCCGGCGCGGCCGGCGACTCTTGCGAATGGCTGCCATTCGTGCCGCTTATAGCGTTGGGCAATTCTTTCCGCGCAGCCATCGGTCCAACGGGCCCCTGTGCCGATCGTGCCTGCGGGTCTGCAGGGCAGGCTCGGCCCAAGCCCACGGAATGCCTTCCGTGGGCATCGGGTCGGGCCGTTCCTGGCGCGGCACAACGCAATCGCACGACCGATGGGCGAACGGTCCAGACGCGCCTGCCACCGACGTTCCGTGTGCAGAACCGCTGCGCTGCGCTCCGCGAACCTGCACACCCTACTGGACCCGCCAGCCTGGAATGTTGAGCTCACGGCCTCGCCGAGGGGCTTGCCCAGCCGCGGGGGCTCTTCAGGCCGGTTCACCGGCCTTCGCCCCGCGCAGCGGGGTGTAGCCCAGGGCTTCTAGCCCTGGGGACGCCTGGCGTTCCTGTTTGATCTAACCAGCCCGCTTCAGGGGGCTTACCCTCTGCGCGTCTGGTAAGCCCGCTGAAGCGGGCTGAGAGGAAGGAGTCCGAGGGTCCCGGTCAACCCGGCCTACAAGGCCGGGCCTGAACCCGCTGCGCGGGCAAAGCCCCGTGAACGGGGCTGCAGAGACCCTCGCCGTAGCTCTCGCAGAGGCTCTCACAGTGGCGGCCGTTGTTGAGCCTCACATTTCTGACTGGACAGCCCACTACGCACTACGCCCCTACCGGGCGCGGGCCTGGACGATGTCGAACTTGCCCAGTGTCTGGAGCATGCCCAGGAAGTCGACGGGCCTCTCGGCGCCGACCAGCAGGGTGATCCGTGAGGCGTCGGTGCCCAGGGCGGCGTCGATGTCGACCCACTTGTCGCCCACGAGCACCTGGTTCCACTGATGGCCGATGAACCGCTGGCGCTGGGTCTCGAACTGGTCGGTGTAGGCCACGCCGTTGACGATGCGGCAGGGGATGCCGGCGGCGCGGCACAGGGCGGCCACCAGCACGGAGTGCTCGGTGCAGTCGCCCGCCCCGGTCGTCAGGGTTTCCAGGGCCGAGGCGTAGCCGGCCGAGAGGGTCTGGTCGCTGACGTGGTTGGCGACCCAGGTCTCGATGGCGCGGGCGGCGGCGAGGGCGTCGCTCTGGTCGCCGACGATCTGGCGGGCCTGGGTCCGGATGGCCGGCTCGTTGCTCTGGATGAACTCGCTGGGCTGCAGGGCGGCCAGATCGTCGGCGACCAGAGCGACGCCCTCGCCGGCGTAGGGGCGAGTGCCCTTGGCGTTGGCGACGAGCTTGACGCTGACGACCACGCTGCCGCCGGGGCCGGGCGTGGCCACCTGCGAATCGGTGGAGGGGATGGCGAGCTTGCCGCCCCGCTCGGTGGGCCGAAGGATGAAGCGGGCCGTGGTCGTCTGGCGGGCGTTGGGGATGGGGTTGGGCGAGGGGACCGTGCCGATCTCCAGCAGGTCGAAGGGCTCGTCGGGCCTGGCGGCGGCCTCGGCGTCGGCGGCGATGATCGCCAGCGTGGTGCCCATCAGGCTGCTGGTGGTCTTGCGGACCCGGCCCTGGTCGTCGACGTAGGTGGTGCCCGGCATGGTGTTGCCCCCCACCGTCGCCGACTCGGTGAGCCGGTGGAGCCTCTCGTGCCGGCCCATCAGCTCGACCCGCTCGGGCCCGACGACCTCGACCGTGACGGCCGCCCCGGACGGCTCCTCGGGGTGGAAGGCGAGGTACTTGTACGTGGTGCCCGGCGCGAAGCCCTTCTCCACACGCAGGCGGCGGACGGCCTCGGGCATCAGCAGCCCGGCCGGCACGTCGACGACCTGCGTCTGGCCGCCGCCGAAGCCCTGCTCGGTGAGGTGGAGTTTGCCGTCGCGGAAGACGCCGCTCTTGCCCATCTGCCCGAGGATGCCGAGGATGGCCTTGTGGCGGAAGCTCACCGGCTCGCCGGCGGGCGTCTCGACCGTCTCGGTCTCGGTCGCCACGCTCACGGCCACCTGGCCGCGGTTGATCGTCAGGTTCGTCACGCTGGAGTGGGTGATGGCCTCGTCGGTGACGGTCCGCTCCTCGACGCCGTCGCCGATCTTCGCATCGCCCATGAAGACGACCATGTGCTCGGTCTGGGTCTTGGGCTCCGCCGCCAGCAGGGCCGGCGCCACCGCCACGACCACCAGGGCCGTCCAGAAAGCTCGTGCAGCGTGCGTCATGTCGCGTCTCCAGATGATGGGGAATGAAGGGAGTTAATTGGCTAATTGGTTAACTGGTTAACTCGTATGGCATTGTACGCTCATGGGACATCGGAACCCAAGGCGTTCCCGGGCGCCGTCCACTCCACGCCCTGTCCGTACACCTTGTATCGGTCCGTGCACCGGGCGGGGTCACAGGCGTTGCTGGGTTCGCTGGATGATCATGTCCTGCCAGTCGCGGTTGAGCGTGGCGAAGCGGGCCGACCAGCCGCTGATCCGCACGGCCAGGTTGGGGTAGCGGTCCGGGTGGGCCTGGGCGTCGCGGAGCAGGTCGCTATCGACGACGTCGACGTGCAGGAAGAACCCGCCGAGGCTGATGAAGGTCCGCATGATGGCCACCAGCGCCTCGACGCCGGCAGGGCCCTTGAGCGTGGCGGGCATCATCTTAAGCTCCAAGGGCACGCCGTTGGGCAGCTTGCGGAAGTCCATGGAGCAAAAGCTCTTCATGACGGCCGTCGGGCCCTGGGCGTCGCTGCCGGGGGTCGGGCCGAGGTTGGTGGCGAGGATCTCGCCCCTGTGCCGGCCGAAGGCGGTCGCCAGGCGATGGTCGCGCCAGCCGATTTCGCGCCCGAAGGTGCTGATGCCCGCTGGTCGAAGCACACCGTTGCGCTGGCGGACCTGGCCGACCAGCTCGGTGAAGTCGTCGTAGACCCGGCGGACCATGGCGTCGGCCTCGGCGTCGTCGTTGCCGTAGAGCGTCAGTTCGCGAACGACCTGGCGTCGGAGATCCTCCTGGCCGGCCCAGTCGGTCCGGAGGATCTCCAGCAGCTCGGCCAGGCTGAGGCGCCGCTGCTCGTAGACCAGCCGGCGGATGGCCAGCAGGCTGTTGGCCGCGTCGGGCAGGCCGCCCGCGTGGATGGCCGAGACGCTGTAGCGGGCGCCCCGGTCGTTGTAGTCGCGGGCACGCTCGATGCAATCGTCGACCAGCAGCGCCAGCAGCGGCGAGGGGCCCCCGCCGGCGTGCGCCCCGTCCAGGCGGGCGTGCTGACTCTCGACCCACCGGGCCAGCTGGCGTCGGAAGAGGGCGTAGAGGCTCTCGAAGTCCGCCGCGTCTGGCACCTGGCCCTCCAGCTCGTCGCCGCCGGGCCCCAGGCCCATCGCCTGCTGCAGCACCCACAGCAGGTCGAAGGGGTGGTAGCCGAAGGTCGACTGGCCGGGGATGATGATCTCCCAGCAGCCGTCGTTGGCGAAGGTGCGGGCGACGGCCCGCTCGTAGCCGAACCGCTCCAGGGCCTCGAGGATCAGCGGCTCGTTGTAGATGGCGACGATGCCCCCGCCCCGCCGCTGCACCTCGGCGATCCGCCGCAGCAGCCTCTCCGGCGTACCCGGCGAGACGCGCACCGCGATGGGGAAGTCGCTGATGTGCAGCTCCTCGACGACGTCGAGGATGAGGTAGGTCACCTCGTTGGTCACGTCGCAGCCCTCGGCGTCAATGCCGCCCAGGACGACGTTCTGGTAGAATTGCGCGTCGCCGGTGCCGTTCTGGCTGTCCTGACCGATCCACTCGCAGCCCTTGATCCAGAAGTGGGCGATCAGCTCGCGGGCCTCGTCCAGCGTAATGCGACCGGCCGACAGGTCGGCCTGCAGGTAGGGCCCGAGCATCGCGTCGAGCCGCCCCAGGCCCGACCAGTTGCCGCAGAGCCGCTGGAAGTCCCACATCATCCACAGGCTCTGCAGGGCCTGGCGGAAGTTTTGCGGGGGGTTCTCCGGCACGGGGCGCAGGGCGTCCAGGACGGCCTGGGCGTGCTCGCGCTGGGCGCCAGTCGCTTCGGCGACCCGCTGCTCGAGCAGGGCCACGTACCGCCCGTGCCAAGCACCGGCGGCGTCGAGGCAGTCGCGCATGGCCTCGAGCAGCTCGGTGCCCCTGGCGTCGAGGTCGCCGCGGGCGAGCCGCTCGTCGATCTGCCGTCGCAGACCCGCGTAGCCGATCCGCATGCCCCGGTCGAAGCCGATCGTGGTGTGGCTGACCGAGCCGAAGGGCGTCAGCGGCGCCCTATGCCAGGTGGCCTCGACCAGCGTGGCAGCCCCGGCCAGGAGCTCGTCGGTCTCGTGGCGCAGGGGCGCCCGCTCGGCGATGCGTCGCACGGCCCGGGCGTAGTGGCGCATCGGCGACAGGCCGGCCAAGTCCGCCTCGGTCAAGGGGAAGGCCTCGTCGGCGCGGACCATGGCCCGGCCCCACTCGCCGGCCAGGGCGCGGGCGGCCAGCCGACGCGTGGCCTGCGAGAGCCGCCGCGGGGCCTCGAAGCCCGACACCACGCCGAAATCCTCCACCCGTGCCTGCCTCACCGAAGCCATGCCCACTCCTTTCGCCGCCGTCCCCTGATGGTACCATCCCGTCACAGGCCGGGCCAGACTACGGATGCGATTACCCAGTCTAGGATCTTGCCGCCACCCTCCTCCACCCCGGCGCACGGGCTGCCCCCGCCGTCGCTCCGAGAGCTTCTGGGGGTGGCGGCGTGGCACGATCCTGGCCGCTACCCGGAACTGTGGTTATGCAGGCCGGCAGAGACAGCCGATAGTCAGGAGTGGTCGCACGTGCGTGCTCATCCGCCGAACCCGACACGCCCATTGGCGGCGCACACTGGATTGAGGTTGGCCATGGATCTGACCGAGTACCGCAACAGAAGCATCGAACAAGCCCGCACCGCCGATCTGATGGGCCTGATCCCGGAGGACTACCGGGGCAGCGCCCTGGACATCGGCGCGCGGGACGGCTGGTTCTCCCTCAAACTGGCCGAACGCTTCGATACGGTGACCGCCCTGGACCTCGAACGGCCCACGGTGGAGCATCCGCGGGTGACCTGCACCAAAGGCAACGCCGTCGCCTTGGATTTCCCGGACGATGCGTACGACCTGGTCTTCTGCGCCGAGGTCCTCGAGCACATCCCGACCCGACACCTGCAGCAGGTCTGCGCGGAGTTGCAGCGGGTGGCTCGGCGGTATCTGATCATTGGCGTGCCGTACAGGCAGGACATCCGCATCGCCCGGACCCGGTGCGGGGTCTGCGGGCGCCGCAACCCGCCCTGGGGCCACGTCAATCGTTTCGACGCCGACCGTTTGCGGTCGCTGTTTGGCGGCTGCTCGATTCGACGGCAGACGTTCGTGGGCGTCAACCGCGACTGCACCAACGCCCTGTCGGTCTGGCTGATGGACCGCGCAG
>JAWLCG010000303.1:0-6304 GCA_041687295.1 Phycisphaerae bacterium
ATGCTCCAGACCGAGCACAACCTCGGCTTCGTCGGCACGAAAAACGCCCCGCACTACGACCAGACCGAAATGGAGTAGCGTAGGCTGGGGCGCAGCGCCGCGGAGCCCCACCTTCGATGGCGTTCTACGCCGGCCCCAAAGGTGGGGCTCCGCTGCGCTGCGCCCCAGCCTACGGCGCTCGGGGGGGCGCCTGGCCGTTGCATCGGCGGGCGTGGGCGGGTACGCTTATCGTTTTGCCAAACCCGAGCTCACGAGGAACCCCATGCGCGTTGCACTGATTGGCCCGCCGTACAGCGGCAAGACCACGCTGTTCCAGGCCGTCGCCGAGGCCGGCGGCAGCACGATCGACGTCTCCCGCGGCGACCAGCCGCACCTGGCGGTGGTCAAGGTGCCCGACGAGCGGTTGGACTGGCTGGGCGAGATCTACCAGCCCAAGAAGCTCACGCCGGCCGAGCTGGAGTTCCTGGACCTGCCCGGCTTCGACCTGACCGACGAGGCCGGCCGATCCAAGAGCCGCCAGCACTGGGCCGCCATGCGCCAGAGCGACATGATCGTCATGGTCGTGCGGGCCTTCGCCAACGAGGCCGTGCCGGCCTACCGCGACCGCGTCAACGGCGTCGCCGACGCCGAGGAGCTCCAGGCCGAGCTGCTATTCGCCGACCTCGACCAGGTGATGCACCGCGTCGAGCGGCTGGAGGCCCAGCTGAAGAAGCCCGCCAACCGCGACGCCACCCAGCGCGAGCTGGACCTGATGCGCCGCCTGCAGGACGCCCTGGAGAACGAGCAGCCCATCCGCTCGGCCATCCGCAACGAGGACGAGGAGAAGGCGATCCGCTCGTTCGCGTTCCTCTCGCTCAAGCCCCAGCTGGTGGTGGTCAACTGCGGCGAGGACGCCGCCGGCCAGAGCGGCCCCGGCCAGGTCGCCGGCCTGGAGGCCCTGCAGCTGTCGGCGCGGATCGAGGAGGAGCTCGCCCAACTGAGCGCCGAGGACCGCCAGGTGTTCATGGACGACCTGGGCCTCCAGTCGGTCGCCCGCGATCGGCTCATCCGGGCGTGCTACACCAAGCTCAACCTCGTCAGCATGTTCACCAGCGGCGAGGACGAGTGCAAGGCCTGGACCCTGCCGGCCGGCAGCGACGCGGTCACCGCCGCCGGCGAGATCCACAGCGACATCGCCCGCGGCTTCATCCGCGCCGAGACGGTCGCCTACGACGACTTCCGCACCGCCGGCGGCGACATGAAGGCCGTCAAGGCCGCCGGCCGCGTCCGCCTCGAGGGCAAGCAGTACACTGTGCAGGACGGCGACATTATTAACTTCCGCTTTAATGTGTGAGTGAAGGTCGATGGGTTAATTGGTTGATGGGTTAATTGGTTAATTGGTTAATTGCCCGGGGTCTTCGCAGACGAGGATGGACCCCAGCCCGTAGGCCGGGTCGAGCGGTAGCGAGGCCCGGCGGAGCGTGGGAGTGGACGCCCGAAGACGTGGCTGCAGACGGCGTAGCCACGGCACCTGGCGCGTTGGGGGTCCCGGGGCGGCATGGGTAAGACGGTTCTTTGCGGACGGGATGATCGTGACCGACGCACCGGACAACCCGAGGCCGAGGCGGCGATGGTGGCAGCACCTGCTGCGGTCGGCTGCGCTGGCGGCGGTGGTGCTGGTGCTGCTGTACGCCACGCTGCCGTGGTGGCTGCCGGGCCGATGGCTGGCCGGGCGGGTCGCTGAGGATCTGTCGCGGCAGCTGGGCGTGGCGGTGGCGGTGGACGACCTGGCGGTCAGCTGGTCGGCCGACGGCGTGCTGACGGGCCTGCGCGTCGCCAGCCCCGCCGACGCCGACGGGCCGCCGCTGCTGGAGGCGCCGCGGGTGCGGTTCTCGTTTCGGCCGGTGAAGCTGATCGCGCGGGGGCGGATCGACTGGCTCACCGTCGAGGGGCCCACGCTCCGCCTGCGGGTGGACGGCGAGGGGCAGTTCGACCTGGCCCGGCTGGGGCCGATGGACGACGCCGTCACGGTCGATCGGCTGCTGGTGGACGGGGCGCGGGTGTCGCTGTGGCTGCCCGGCGAGCCGGACCGCCTGGCCCTGACCGTGCCGCACGCTCAGTTCCACGCCGGCCGACTGCTGCGGATCGAGCAGATCGCCCTGTCGGCGAGGCTGGACCCGCCCAGCGGGCCCGACAGCCCGGTGAGCCTGACGATGCGGACCGGCTCGGCCGCCGGCGAGGCGCAGGCCCTGCTCAAGGTCACCTTCCGCCGGCTGGACCTGGCGGGTTTGGGTCGGCTGGGCCTGCCTGTCGAGCATCTTGGCGGTGTATTGACCGGCCAGTGCGAGCTGGCGGTCAACCGCCAGGGCGTCGTGGAGGACCTCCGCCTGGCCCTGTCGGGCGAGGGGCTCGAGCTTCAGCCGACCGACCTGTCCGGGCCCGTGCGGATCGGGCGGGCGGACCTTCGGCTGCAGGGGCGACTGGCGGCGATGGACGGGCTATTCGCGCTGCATCGGTTGGAGCTGACGGCCCCGGGGGTGGCCCTGGTCGCGCGGGGGCGGTTCCACGCCTCGCTGCTGGCGGGCTGCTGGGAGGGCGTGCACGAGCTGGCCCTGGGCGGGCGGGTGGACCCAGCCATCGTGCAGGGGCTGATGGGCGGCCCGGCCGGTGCCGAGATCCGCGGGCCGGTGGGCGTTCGGCTGAACTATGCGCGGTCGAGCACGCAGTGGTCCGGCACGCTGGACGTGGATGCCTCGGCCGCTCGACTGTCGGCGGGCGGCGGGGTGCTCAAGCCGGCCGGCGAGGCGCTGTCGGTCGGCGTGGCCTTCTCGGGCGACCCGCGGACCGGGCGGCTGGCCATCGATCGGGCCGAGCTGCACCTGGCGGGCAATCGCCTGGCGGGGCAGGGGGTCCTGGCCGACGCCCGGCCCCTGGCCGGCTGCTGGCCGGACGGCATTGGCCTGGACGGCCCGGCTCTCCTGGCTCAGCTCCAGGGCCAGGGCACCTGCGAGATCACGAATCTGGAAGCTCTTGGGCGGCTCAGCCCGGCCTTGGGCGAGGCCCTGGCGTCGGCCCGGCTGGCGGGCACGCTGCAGGGCCAGTGGCGGCTGGGCGGCGAGGACGGCGGGCCGATGGGCCTGAGCCTTCGCCTGACCTGCGACGAGTCGACGCAGTTGGCCGTGGGCGACTGGCTGACCAAGCCCCCGGGCCAGTCGGCCGAGCTGAGCCTGGCCGGCGCCTTCGACGTCGCCGACGCCCGCCTCGGGCCGGTGCACCTGGAGCTCGCCAGCGGCCCGGGCCGGCTTCGGCTGGACCTCGAGCCGTTCGCCCTGTCGGCCCTGGACGGGCAGACGCTGGCGGGCACCTATCGGCTGGTGGCCCCGGAGGCCCTGGCGGCCTGGCTGCCGGCGCGGGTGGATCGGCCTGAGGTGCTCGGGGCCAGCGAGCTGGGCGGGCGGTTCGCCCTGCAGGCCGGCGCCGAGCAGGCCCGCCTGCACATCACCTGCGACGCCGCCCAGGCCCACGTGCACGTGCCGGGCTGGCTGGACAAGCGGGCCGGCCTGCCCGCGGACCTCTCGGCCGAGCTGCTCTGGACGGCCCGCGGGCCTCGCCGGCTGGACCTGTCGGCCCAGCTGCCCGGGGCACGCCTGGCCGGCTGGGCGAGCCAGGACGCGGCCCCGGCCTGGCGGGCGGGCCTGGCCCTGCGGGTCACCCAGGCCGACTGGCTCCGCGACCAGCTGCCGCCGCTCTGGCCCAGCCGATCGTGGCTGCGGGTGGGCGGGGGCCTGTCGGCCGAGCTGGACCTCCAGGGCGATGCCGAGGCCCTGCGCGTGCAGGCGACCGTGGATGGCGATCAACTCGAGCTGGCCCGGCGACTCACCGCCCAGCACAAGGACCGCGGCCTGCCGCTGCGGCTGCAGTTCCAGGGCCAGTGGGCCGATGGAACCCTGTCGGTCGAGGCCCTGAGCCTGCGGGCCGGGCCGGTGGACCTGACGGGCCGGGGGCAGCTCGGGCCTGAGGTGTCGAACCTGCAGGCGGAGCTGGCCTGGCGGCTGCGGGTCGAGCCGGCCCTGCTGGAACTGCTGCCCGAGCTGGGGCCCACCGTCGAGGCCTGGTCGCTTACCGGCGGGGCCGACGGTACGCTGCACCTCCAGGGCCAGGCCGGCCTGCTGGAGATCGCCGGCGCCGTTGACGCCTCGGCCCTGGCCCTGGCCGGGCCCGACGGGCTGACCAAGCTGGCCGGCGTGCCGGCGGAGCTGCATTTCCAGGCCACTCGCCCGGTCGATCGGCCCGAGTGGATCGTCAACTCCTGGACCGGGCAGCTCGGCACGCTGGAGGGCCTGGGGGCGGCCCGGCTGGGGCTGGGCGAGGCCGGCACCCCGACCGGCCTGGTCGCGCAGGTCCGCCTGACGACGCCCCACGCAGCGGACCTGGTGGCCCTGTGGCCCGACCTGGCGCCGTACCGCCTGACCGGCCTGGCCGAGGTGCAGACGCAGCTGCGGCTGGACTTCGCGCCGCCGCCCCCGGTCCCGCTGGCCCGGCCGAAGGGGCCGGGGGCCGGGTTCGATGTCGCGAGGGCAGGGGCCCTGACCGCGCTATTCGCCGCCGTGCCGGCCCTGGGCGTGCCGCCCGCGCTGCCGAGCTCGCAGCCCTGGCGGCTGGACGGGCCGAGCCTGGCCGTGCGGAGCGTTCGGCTGGACTGGCTGGGCCTGCGGGCCGAGGGGCTGACGGCTGAGCATCGCGGCCAATCGCTGACGCTTGACGGCACGCTACGGCTGGACGGGGTCGAGCTGGCTCTGGGCGGGGCCGACCCGCTGGCGGGCCTCCGCGTCGAGCGGCTGCGGACGGACGCCCTGCGCCTGGCGGGGCCGGGCGGGGCGGTGACGCTGCTGGCGGACCTGGCCGACTGGCCCGCCGGCCCGCGGGGCCGAGCCGAGCTGCGGGGCTCTACGGTGGATCTGGGCGTCCTGGCCGGCTGGCTGGGCGCGCCGCTGGGCCAGTGGCCCGACCCGGCCGAGCCCTTGCCCGACGCCCGCCGCGCCGAGTTGCAGCGGCTGGCCGAGGACGCCATCGCCGCCCTGCGCCCCTGGGCGCAGCGGGCCGACCTGGCCCTGGCCGTGCGGCTGGATCGGCTGCTGGACTACCCCGACGGGCGGGTGCGGACGCTGTGCGACATCGAGGCCCTCACCGTCGAGGCGACGCTCGCCGAGGGGCAGTTGGCCCTGGCCTACACCGGCGGGCTCAACGGCGGCACGCTGCACGACGTCTACACGACAGACCTGCGCCTGGCGGAGCCCGTTGTCACCCTCGACAGCGAGGCCCGCCAGCTGCTGGGCGGCCCGGCCCTGGACCCGCACGTCCAGGCGGTCTTCCCCGGCAACGAGGTCCGCGGCCAGATGAGCCGCACGATGCACACCCAGACGCCCCTGGTCGGCGTGATCGCCCAGAGCCTCGACGGGCGCTACCCCGCCGTCGCCGTCGGGCACGCCCGGGCCGAGTTCGTCGACGGCGTGACCCGCGGCAAGGCCGCCCCCTCCTTCGTCACCCGCCTGCTGCCGGGGCTGGACCTCGTAGAGTACCCCTACGCGAGCATGGTCTGCTTCAGCGAGTTCCGCCCGGACGGCTCGGCTTACAACGACATGGTCTTCTCCGGGCGCGTCCACGACCTCTACATCGAGGGCACCACCGACGCGGCCGGCTGGGGCGACTACGAGATCGGCGTGATCCTGCTGGGCAGCCCCCAGAGTCCCCAGTTCAACCACCGCTACCGCCAGGGCCGGGTGCCCGTGCTCAAGTGGCAGGCCCGCATCGTCGGCGGCCAGCGCGCCGACGAGACCGTCAGCTACCCCTGGCCCAACGAGACCGTCTTCGCCGTCTTCCTCAAGAACAACCTCTTCTACCGCCTCTGGCTCCAGCGCCAGCAATAGCCCCTCTGCCAGTTACGCCTGCGGGTCCGCAGGCTGGCCTCGGCCCAAGCCCACGGAACGCCTTCCTTGGGCATCGCGGCCGGGCCGTCCCCATCGCGTCTCCGAAAAGAAAAAAGCGTCCGGGTGCCGTGGCTACGGCGTTTGTAGCCACGTCTTTCCCCTCCTCCCTGGTTTCGGCCCGAGAGGTAGACACGGTTGACACAGATTGCACAGCGCGGGGGCTCTGCCCCCACACCCCCGGGATTTATCGCTTTGGGCCTCCGGCATGGGATGGGCTCACGCCCCTGCCGGCCGGGCCGGAGGACGGGCGGCTTGGAGCCTCTGCCGGTGGCCCCAATGCGCAAAATCCCGGGCTCTGGGGCAGAGCCCCAGGGGAGTTTCTCCGGTGGTGGGGCTGG
>JAWLCG010000304.1:0-6290 GCA_041687295.1 Phycisphaerae bacterium
GGATTGTCTCGGCCGTCAGCAAGACGATCACCGGGCTGGGCGGCAACATCGACGCCTGCAGCCAGACGGTGCTGGCCAACTACTTCACGCTGATCATCGTGGTGAGCTTCCCCCAGCCCGCCGAGGCCGAGGCCCTCTGCCGGGCCGTCCGCGACGGGGCGCCCCGGCTGCAGCTGCAGGTGCAGGTGAGGCCCTTCGAGCCGGCGCGGGTCGCCCCGGTCGAGACGGGCGAGAGCTTCGTGGTCACCGCCTTCGGGCCCGACCGCGAGGGCATTATCCTGCGCTTCAGCAGCTACCTGGGCTCCAAGGGCATCAACATTACTGACCTGTACGGCACGTTGCGGGGCGAGCAGTTCGTGCTGATCGGGCAGGTCAGCATGCCGCCCACCTGGGACATCCAGATGCTCCAGACCGACCTGGAGCAGCTCGCCCACGACGCCGGCTACACGGTAAGACTGCAGCACGAGAACGTCTTCGTCGCCACCAACCAGCTGCGGCTGCCGGCCGCTCGCACTGTGGCCAAGAGGTAACCATGCTCCGCACGGATGAGATCCTCAGCACCATTCAGATGCTCCACGCCGAGAACCTCGACGTCCGCACCGTGACGCTCGGGCTGCACCTCGACGACTGCGCCAGCCACGACGTGGACCTCATGTGCCGCAAGGTCGGCCAGAAGATCCGCTCGCGGGCCAGCCACCTCGTCGAGATCTGCGACCGCGTGGGCCGAAAGTACGGCATCCGCGTGACGAACAAGCGTCTGGCGATCTCGCCGGCCGCCCACCTGCTGGCCGGCCATGGCCGCTCGGCGGCGCTGGAGCTGGCGCGGGCGCTGGACTCGGCGGTGCAGGACGTGAAGATCGACCTCGTGGGCGGCTTCACGGCCCTGGTGCACAAGGGCATCACGCCGGGCGACGCGGTCGTCATCGACTCGCTGCCCGAGGTGCTCAGCGAGACCTCGCGGGTCTGCGCGTCGGTGAACGTCGCGACCAGCCGGGCGGGCATCAACATGGACGCCGTCGGGCGCATGGGCCGGCAGATCCGCGCCATCGCCGAGGCCACCGCCGACAACAACGGCTTCGGGGCGGCCAAGCTGGTCGTCTTCGCCAACATCCCCGAGGACAACCCCTTCATGGCCGGGGCGTACCTCGGCGACGGCGAGCCTGAGGCGGTGGTCAACATCGGCGTCAGCGGGCCCGGGGTGGTCAGCAGCGCCCTGCGCCGCCGGCTGGAGCTCGAGCCGGACCTGACCCTGGGCGACCTGGCCGAGGAGATCAAGCTGACGGCCTTCCGCGTGACGCGGGCGGGCGAGCTGATCGGGCGCGAGGTCGCCGCCGAGCTGGGCGTGACCTTCGGCATCGTCGACCTGAGCCTGGCGCCCACGCCGGCGATCGGCGACAGCGTCGGCGAGATCATCCGCCTGCTGGGCATCGACAAGATCGGCGCCCCGGGCTCGACGGCCGTCATCGCCATGCTCAACGACGCCGTCAAGAAGGGCGGCGCGTTCGCCAGCTCCAGCGTGGGCGGCCTGAGCGGGGCGTTCATCCCCGTCAGCGAGGACGCCGCCCTGGCCGAGGCCGCCGCCCGCGGCGAGCTGGTGCTCGAGAAGCTCGAAGCCATGACCAGCGTCTGCTCGGTCGGCCTGGACATGGTGGCCGTGCCCGGCGACACGCCGCCCGAGACGCTGGCGGCCATGATCGCCGACGAGGCCGCCATCGGCGTCATCAACCACAAGACCACCGCCACCCGCATCATCCCGGTGCCCGGCAAGGTCGCCGGCGACATCGTGGAGTTCGGCGGCCTGTTCGGCACCGCCCCGGTGATGGCCATCCGCAACACCGGCGCGAGCAGCCGATTCGTGAACTTCGGCGGGCGGATCCCCGCCCCCATCCAGAGCCTGCGGAACTAGACCCCCATGCACACGATGTGGACCGACCCGATGACGTGGCTGCCCCCCGGGGTCGAGCCGTTGCCGTTTCTCGTGCTGGCGGGCCTGAGCGCCCTGATCTTCGGAGCGGGCAAGGCCGGCTTCGGCGGCGGCGTGGGGCTCATCAGCACGCCGTTGATGATCTACGCCTACAACGGCCAGAGCGCCTCGGCCCTGGCCGTCATGCTGCCGCTGCTGATCGTGTGCGACTACATCTCGCTGTTCGCCTGGTGGCGCCAGTGGGAGCCCCGCAACATCCGCCTGCTGCTGCCGGGGGCCATTGTGGGCATCGCCGCCGCCGGCGGGCTGATCTGGTTCTTCATGCACCTCGGCGGCGGCTACAAGGGCCTCCAGCACGCCGCGACCAACGCGGGCCTGGGCCTGATGATCGGCCTGATCGCCCTGATCTTCGTGGGCCTGCGGTTCTTCCAGGTGTGGCGCGGGCAGGTGCAGGCCTTCCGCCCGGTGCTGTGGCAGGGCTCGGCGATGGGCGCGACGGCCGGGCTGACCAGCACGCTGGCCCACGGGGCCGGGCCGGTCGTCACCATGTTCCTGCTGCCCCAGCAGATGCCCAAGGGGCAGTTCGTCGCCACCACGGTGCTGTTCTTCTGGATCGTCAACCAGCTCAAGCTGGTGCCCTACACGGCCCTGGGGCTGTTCAGCTTCGAGACCTTCCGCGTGGTGCTGATCCTGCTGCCCGCCGTCGCCGTCGGGGCGGCCGCGGGGCTGTTCCTCCACAGCCGAATCAGCCAGACGTGGTTCACCCGCGCGATCTACGCCGTCCTCACCGTCATCGCCCTCGACCTGGTCTACCGCTCGGGGAGCTACTTCCTGGGATAGGCCGACCCAAACCCACGGAAGGCCATCCTGTGACATCTACACAAGTCCTGTAGCCCCATCAGGGGCGGCCGAATGCAGCCCCGGGCGCAGAGCGGGGAACATCGGTCCCCATTCTGTGTTGAGCCCCGAAGGGGCGGCAGTCTTTAGCCGGGGGCGTAAGCCCCCGGTAAGGCGTATTTTATAATCCAAGCCCCGAAGGGGCGGCAGTGCGCCACGGTGCGGCACTGCCGCCCCTTCGGGGCTCTGCGCATTGGGGGACGCCTGTTCCGGGGGCTCACGCCCCCGGCTAAAGACTGGCGCCCCTTCGGGGCTTCGGGGCTCCGATCCACGGCCATCCGTGGGCATCTCGGTCGGGCCGTTCGCATCGCGGCATAACGCACCCACACGTCCGGCAGGCAGATCGTCCAGGGGCCCGTTCTATCGCAGCTCGGCGGCGCGGGCGAGGATGTCCTGCTCGATCTGCCGGGCCAGGGGCTTGTCCTCGGGCAGTTCGACGGCGACGGGGGCGGGCAGGCCCGGGGCGTCGACGTCGCGCATGTACATGTCCCACGACCGCGTGCCGTGGACGAGGCGGACCATCTGGAAGGCCTCGCTCATGTTCATCACCGTCGGGCCGGGGCGATCGGGGCGCGACACCTCCACAGTGACCCGCGGCCCCAGGGGCTCGCCCTCTGCCGCCACCAGGCGCACCAGGGCCCGGCGGTGGATCGTCTGCAGGCTGCTCTCGGCCAGATCGCGCGCGGTGACGGCGTCGCGGCGCCACAGCTCGAACCAGCTCGCCCCAGTCATGGGCATGGTGGTGATCAGGCCCTCGCGGCGGTCGAGGCGGTCGAGCTCGAACTGGTACTGCCGCAGCACGTCGACCGACGCCCGCCACAGGATGTCGCCCTCGGTCGGGGCCTCGGCGCCCAGGCCCACCACCGGCGGCGCCGACGCACAGCCCGCCACGCCCGCCAGCAGCACGATCAGCCAACCCAGCCTTGCCTTCGCCATCGCTCGCCTCGTCAAAAATCCCGGAAAAAGCCGCCCGCGATTGGCCCGCGGCCCGGCCATGTCGTATCTTCCCAGTGGCATGCACTACCCACCCGTGAGGCCTGCCCCCCCAAGCAGGCCCTGCACCAGTGCCCCACCCGGCCAGGCTCCCCCTCCTGGCCGGGGTTTTTTTTGCGCCCACCGAGCCCGGCCACGCCCGACGCCTTCATATAGCCCCGGGCATGCCCGGGGTCTTCTCGGACGATGAACACGGGTCGGACGTTCGCGGCGGGCCGTGCCCGCCCTACTGGCCTAACCATACCGCCGGTGCCGCCCCCTCGCCAGTGCCTTTTGCCCGCCCCCTTGCCGCCGGGCCAGGAAAGCCTACACTCTGGGCAGATGGCGGGCCTGCCCGCGCGGGAGACGGTCCCGCGGCCAGTGAATTTGTGGATGGATGGGAGCGGTATGCGGATCATCGCCGGTGAATTTCGGGGTCGCAAGCTGCTGGGGCCCGAGGGCCTGACCACCCGCCCCATCACCGACCGGGTGAAGGAGTCGCTTTTCGCAGCCCTGCACTTTCGGATGCCCGAGGCCCGCGTGGCCGACCTGTTCTGCGGCACGGGCAGCCTGGGCCTGGAGGCCCTGTCGCGCGGGGCCGAGCACGCCTGGTTCGCCGAACGGGACGCCTCGGCCCTGACCCAGCTGGGCCGAAATATCGAGGCGCTGGGCGTGCAGGACCGCGCGACGGTGTGGCGCGGCGACATCGTGGCCCGTCTGGGCGATTGGCTGGCCGGGCTGCCTGAGGAGCTGGACGTGGCCTTTCTCGACCCGCCCTTCGCCCTGGCCCGCGACTGGCCGAGCGACGAGGTCGAGCGGCAGCTCTTCGCCCCCCTCGCCGAGAACCTCGCCGCCGACGGTCTGCTGGTCTACCGCACGCCCCGGGACGTGGAGGTCGAGGCCATCGGCCCGTTCGCGACGGTCAAGCGGAAGGTCTATGGGGTTAATGCACTGCACTTCATGGAGGCGGCCGGGTAAGCGCATGGTCCGTCACTGCGTCAACGCGTCACTGCGTCAACGCGTCGCCGGTGCGGATCCGCAGGGCCCGAACCATCTGGAGCGCCCAGATGCCGGGACCATCGTTGCAGCAGGGGCCGCGCCCGCCAACAAGGCCGGACTGACGCAGTGACGCGTTGACGCATCGACGAGAGGCACCATGGCCACCAACCACTCCACCAACCGCGACACCGCCCTATGGGTCACCCGCAAGCTCCGCAAGGCCGGCTTCCAGGCCCTGCTGGCCGGGGGGTGCGTGCGCGACATGCTGCTGGGGGCCGAGCCGGCCGATTACGACGTCGCCACCGACGCGACGCCCGAGCAGGTGCAGGGGCTCTTCCGCAAGGTGCTGATGGTGGGCGCCCAGTTCGGCGTGGCCATGGTCGTCTCGCGGGGCCAGACGGTGGAGGTGACGACCTTCCGCGCCGACGTGTCGTACACCGACGGCCGGAGGCCTTACCGGGTGGTCTACGCCGACGCCCGGGCCGACGCGATGCGGCGGGACTTCACGATCAACGGCATGTTCCTCGACCCGCTGACCGACGAGGTGATCGACTTCGTCGCCGGCCGGCGCGACCTGGCCGAGCGGCTCATCCGGGCCATCGGCGATGCCGAGGCGCGGTTCGCCGAGGACTACCTGCGGATGCTGCGGGCCGTGCGGTTCGCGGCGAGGCTGGATTTCGCGCTCGACCCGGCCACGGCCGAGGCCATCGCCCGCCACGCGCCCAAGATCGAGCGCATCAGCGGCGAGCGGGTCCGCGACGAGCTGGAGAAGATGCTGGCTGGGCCTCACCCGGTGCGGGCGATGGCGTTGATGCACGAGCTGGGCCTGGCCGGGCCGGTGCTGGGCGAGTGGACCGCCCAGGAGGAGGCCTGGCGGGCGGCGATGGGTCGGCTGGCCGGTTTGGCCGAGCGGCACGACGCGGTGCTGGCCCTGGCGGCCCTGCTGGGCGATCGGCCCGTCAAGGGCGTCCGCGCCCTCACCCGCCGCTGGGGCACGTCCAACGAGGTCCGCGAGAGCCTCGCCTGGCTGATCGAGCAGCTGCCCGCCTGGCCCGAGGGGCCCGCGATGGAACTGGCGGCCTTCAAGAAGCGGCTGGCCCACGCCGACTGGCCGAGACTGCTGGCCCTGTGGCGAGCCGAGGAACTGCGCCTGCACGGCCAGGCCCCGCTGACCGAGCGGTCCGCCCAGCGGGCGGCGGAGATCGCCCCCGAGGCCATCGCCCCGCCGCCGTGGGTGAGCGGCGAGGACCTCAAGGCCCTGGGCCTCACCGAGGGCCCCCGCCTGGGCCGAATCCTGCGGACGCTCTACGACCGCCAGCTCAACGAGGAGTTCCCAGGCCGGGAGCAGGCCCTGGGGGCCGCCCGGGCGATGGTCGAACGCGACGGACCCAGCCCCGCCTGACCCCCCTCCTTCTTGCCCAAGCCTCCCGACCCGAAGGCGCAATCGGCAAATGGGGCTCTCATCCCAATTAGTTGGCGAGGAGAAAACCTCCTGGGG
>JAWLCG010000305.1:0-6286 GCA_041687295.1 Phycisphaerae bacterium
GGTCGAGCGTCAGCGAGGCCCGGCACGGGACAGGAGCCGGTTCGCTGCGGCGCCTGTGTACCTCGCTGCCGGGCCTCGCTCCACTCGACCCGGCCTACGACTGAAGGCCCCAGGCCTTGTACAATACAGGGTGTCCGCATTCGTCGTGCCCGGTCCCCCTCGACAGGAGAGCGCATCATGCGATGCGACCAGTGCGACAAGCCGGCAGCGGTGCACTTCACGGACGCCTCGTCACCCGACCGCCCAACGACCCACCTCTGCCAGGACCACGCCCGCCAGGCCCTGGCCGGCCAACCCAAGGCCATGGCCGGCATGGCCGAGCCGCTGGTGCCCGTCGACGTCTACGTCACGCAGGAGCAGATCGACCGCGGCGAGGAGGTGGAGGTGGCCCTGCCCGACGGCGGCACACGCCGCCTGAAGATTCCGCAGAGGATCAGCACCGGCCTCTCGATACGCCACATGACCCCCCAGCGGGCCGGCTACAAGTTCGTTATCCACATCGTGTGAGGCCTTGGCCTCGTAGGGCGGGCACCGCCCGCCGCCGACGGCGCCAAAGCGTCCCTGGGCCGTATGGAGTGCGGCGGCATCGACGCCGCTTTGGCTGGTCTTGCCGCCAGCGATCCAGAGCGGCGTCACAGCCGCCGCACTCCATAGCGCCCGGGCATCGCCGGACGGGGTCGAAGGTGGGGCTCCGCTCCGCTGCGCCCCAGCCTACGTGGCTACTCCTCAGGTCGGGCGTTGGGCGGGGGGGGGGGGGGGGGGGCTTGGCCGGTCAGGCTGGCCATGACGCGGTCGACGTGGACGTGGCAGTTCTCGATAAACACGCCGTAGTCCTGCTGCGTGCCGGCGACGGCGGTGCCGATGGCGTAGAGGTTCTCCACGTTGGTCGCCATCGTGTGCAGGTCGACGCGGGGATGCTGCTGGGGGCCGACGAGCTCCACGCCGGCCGAGCGGAACAGGGCCATGTCGGCCACGTAGCCGGTCATCAGCAGCACGAAGTCGGCCGGCACGTCGAAGGGCTCCCCCCCGCCCGTCGGCGCCAGCGTCACCCGCTCGGGCCCGATGGCCTGGACGTTCGTGCCCAGCAGCCCCCGGACATGCCCGGCCTGGATGAGCGACTGGATCTCCGGCAGCAGCCAGTACTTGATCGCCCCGGGGTCGAAAGTCTCGCGGCGGTAGCTGAGCATCACCTCGGCCCCGGCGTGCCAGGCGCGCAGGGCGGCCTCGATGGCGGAGTTCTTGCCCCCCACCACCAGCAGCCGCTGGCGGAAGTAGGTGTGCACGTCGTGGAGGTAGTGGCTCACGTGGGGCAGGTCCTCGCCGGGCACCCCGATCGGCCGAGGCCGGGCTGTGCCGCCGGTGCTCAGCACCACGCGGCGGGCGCGGTACGCGTGATCGGCCCCGGCCCGTTGCGTGCGAATCGTGAACCCGGCACCATCGCGTTCGATGGCCAGCACTCGCTCGTAGGTCCGCACGTCCAGGTCGAACTGCAGCACCAGCGCCCGCAGGTAGGCGAGGTACTCCTCGCGGGTGGCCTTGGACTGGTCGGCGGTCTGCAGCGGCACGCCGGCCAGGGCGATCCGCTCGGGCGAGCTGAAGAACCGCGTCTGCGGCGGGAACCAGAAGATGGTCTGGCCGATCTGGCGCTTGTCGAACTGCAGGTAGTCCAGCCCGGCGCGCTTGCAGGCGACGGCCAGCTCCAGCCCGATGGGCCCGGCCCCGATGATGGCGACGTCGGTCTCGATCATGCTCAATGGTAGGCCCGCCCAGTGGCTGGGGTCAAATCCGGCCGCCGACAGGATTTGCCGACACCGCCTTGGCAGCGCCCGTCCCAGGCGCCTACAATGCACCGTCTGCCCGGCCGACCCGCGTAGAGGCGGCCCATTGGACAACCCGATCCCCAGGCCGCGGAGGAGCGTCATGAGAGCCATCGTCGATCCCGACACCTGCATTGGCTGCGAGCTGTGCCCGTCGATCTGCCCCGAGGTCTTCGAGATGGAGGGCAACGTCGCCATCACGATCAAGGACCCCGTGCCCCCTGACGTCGAGGACACCGCCCGCGAGGCCGCCGAGAGCTGCCCCACCGAGGCCATCAAGATCGAGGAGTAGCCTGTAGGGCGGGCACCGCCCGCCGCGGTGACGGACAACCCTCCACCTGCCGGGTGCCGTGGCTGCACCGTCTGCAGCCACGTCTTCGGAGCGTCGATGACATAGAGCCCCGCATCGGCGGCGAGCCCATGGGGCGTTGAGCCATCGTCGCGCAGCCCGGCCGCGATGCCCACGGATGGCAATCCGTGGGCTTGGGTGGGCGCCCGGTGTGGCGGTGGCGCGTCGTCTCGAGAGGAGGCTCACCATGCCCGACAAGGACCTCGCCCAGCGCCAGTGCACGCCCTGCCAGGGCGGCGAGCAGCCGCTTGGGGGCGACGTGCTGGCCGACCTGGCCGGCCGGCTGGACGGCTGGCGCGTCGTCGACGAGCACCACCTGGAGCGGCAGTTCCGCACGAAGGACTTCCGCTCGGCGTTGACGCTGGTCAACCGCATCGGCGAGTTGGCCGAGCAGCAGGGCCACCACCCCGACCTCGACCTGGGCTGGGGCCGGGTGCAGGTGACGCTCTACACGCACAAGATCGACGGCCTGAGCGAGAACGACTTCATCCTGGCCGCCAAGATCGACCAGCTCTGACCGCCGGGCCGGGGGGACCGGCCAGGCCCGCGACCGGCGGGCCGAGGAACACCATGGACTCAACCGCCCCCCCCCTGCTGGGCCGAACGGCCCTGGTCACCGGCGGCGCCAAGCGCCTGGGCCGGGCGATCGCGCTGCGCCTGGCCGAGGCGGGCGCCGACGTGGCGATCCACTACCACTCCAGCGCCGACGCCGCAGCCGACACCGCCGACGCCGTCGCCGCCCTGGGCCGACGCGCCTGGGCCCTGCCGGCCGACCTGGACGACCCCGACGCTGCCGCCGACCTCTTCGCCCGCGCCGCCGAGCAGGCCGGGGCCATCGACATCCTGGTCAACAACGCCTCGAACTTCCCGGCCAACCGCGTGCTGGAGTTCCCCCTCGAATCGCTGTGGGAGAACCTCCGCCTCCACGCAGCCAGCCCGCTGATGCTGGCCCGGGCGCTGGCGCAGCAGGGCCGGCCCGGCGACATCGTCAACATGCTCGACAGCCGAGTCGTCGACTACGACCACGCCCACGCCGCCTACCACCTCAGCAAGCGGACGCTGCTGACGCTGACCAAGATGCTCGCCCTGGAGCTCGCGCCGGCCATCAAGGTCAACGCCGTCGCCCCGGGCCTGATCCTGCCGCCCCCCGGCCAGAACGAGAGCTACCTCCAGCAGCTCGCCTCGACCAACCCGCTCAACCGCCACGGCTCGCCCGAGGGCATCGCCGAGGCCGTGCTGTTCCTCGTCCGCAGCGACTTCGTCACCGGGCAGGTGCTCTACGTCGACGGCGGGCGGCACATGAAAGGATGCGTCTATGGCGGATAAGACTTTGGACCAGATCCACATCCGCGACCTCCGCCTGCGATGCATCATCGGGCTCTACCCCGAGGAGCGGCGCGAGCGGCAGGACGTGGTGATCCAGATGACCCTCTACGCCGACCTCCGCCGCGCCGGCCAGACTGACGACCTGCAGGACACCGTGGACTACAAGGCCGTCAAGAAGGCCGTCGTCGCCCTGGTCGAACAGTCCGACTTCCTGCTCGTAGAAAGGCTGGCGCAGCGGATCGCCGAGTTGGCCCTCGAACCGCCGAATGTGCAGCGCGTGCGGGTGCTGGTCGAGAAGCCCGGGGCGCTGCGCTTCGCCCGCACCGTCGGCGTGGAGATCTTCCGCGACAGGACCGATGTCGGCTGAGCCGGACAGGATCGGCTACGTGGCGGTGGGCTCCAACATCGAGCCCCGCCGCAACCTGCCCGCCGCCCTGACGCTGCTGCGGCAGGCGGTGAGCGTCCTGGCCGTCTCGAGGGTCTACCGCACCGCCCCGATCGGCCGGCCGGGCCAGCCGGAGTTCCTCAATGCGGTCTGGCAGATCCGCACGGCCCTTTCGCCCTGGGCTGTGAAGTTCGACGTGCTTCGGCCCATCGAGGACCGGCTGGGCCGGGTGCGCGGCGGCGACCCCTACGGGCCGAGGACCATCGACCTGGACCTGGTCCTGCTGGGCGCGTGCGTCGTCCGCCGGGAAGAGCTGACGCTGCCCAGCGAGGACCTCGATCGGCCCTTCGTCGCCCTGCCGCTGCTGGAGCTCGCACCGGACGTGGTCTTGCCCGACACGGGAGAAACGCTATCATCGCTGTGGTCCGACCGCCCCCGCCCGCCCGACATGCTGGCTGAGGAGGCCCTGTCGGCCCAGCTGAGAGGGAGTCTGCTCCATGAACCATGAACGCGTCGCCGAACTGATCCGCCAGCTGCTCGTCGAGATTGGCGAGGACCCCGACCGCGAGGGCCTGCTCAAGACCCCCCAGCGGGTCGCCCGCGCCTACGAGTTCCTCACCGGCGGCTACCGGCTGGACCGCGATGCCATCATCAACCAGGCCGTCTTCCAGTCCGAGGCCAACAACATGATCGTGGCCCGGAACATCGAGGTCTACAGCCTCTGCGAGCACCACATGCTGCCCTTCTTCGGGCGCTGCCACATCGGCTACATCGCCCGCAAGAAGGTGCTCGGCGTCAGCAAGCTCGCCCGCATCGTCGACTTTTTCGCCCGCCGACTGCAGATCCAGGAACGCCTCACCGCCCAGATCGCCCGCGAGATCCAGTCGGTCGTCGATGCCGAGGGCGTCGGCGTCGTCATGGAGGCCCAGCACCTGTGCATGATGATGCGCGGCGTCGAGAAGCAGAACTCCGAGATGGTCACCTCCAGCGTCCTGGGCAGCTTCCACGACGACCAGCCCACCCGCGACGAGTTCCTGCGCCTCATCGGGCGGCGGAACTGACCGAAGGCGTCGATGCGTCAACGCGTCAATGCGTTAGACGAGCAATGGAGGCCACGCCTCGCGGTGACGCAGTGACGCAGTAACGCAGTGACGACGAACGCGACGGGCCCGTCCGAGGTGCCAGACCCTTCATGACACACGCCAGCAAGCACAGTTCCTCGCCACTCCTCACGGAGGGCCAGATTTTCGACGTCCAGCGCTGCTCGCTGCACGACGGGCCGGGGATTCGCACGACGGTGTTCCTGAAGGGCTGTCCGCTGCGCTGCCTGTGGTGCCACAATCCCGAGTCGCAGGCTAGCGGGCCCGAGCTGCTCTACACAGCCGACCGCTGCGCCGCCTGCGGGGCGTGCGTGGCCGTCTGCCCGGCCGGTGCCCACACGGTCGACGCGTCGGGTCACCACTTCGACCGCGCCCGCTGCACGGCCTGCGGGGCGTGTGTGGAGGCGTGCCTGCACGGCGCCCTCGAACGCACCGGCCGAACGGTGACCGTGGAGGCTGTGCTGGACGAGGTCGAGCGGGATCGGCCCTTCTACGAGCACTCCGGCGGCGGGATGACGCTCTCGGGCGGCGAGCCGCTGGCCCAGCCCGCCTTCAGCGAGGCCCTGCTGGCCGGCGCCCATGCCCGGGGCCTGCACACCTGCGTCGAGACCAGCGGCCTGGGCAGCGCCGACGCCCTGCGCCGCCTTGCCGTCCACACCGACCTGTTCCTGTTGGACTGGAAGGCGACCGACCCGGCCCGCCATCGCCAGCTCACCGGCGCCGACAACGCCCCCATCCGCCAAAGCCTCCACCGGCTGCTGGCCGGCGGCTCGGCCGTCGTCCTCCGCTGCCCGCTCGTGCCGGGTGTGAATGACGACGAGGCCCACCTGGCCGGCATCGCCGCCCTGGCGGCTGAGCATCCCACGCTGGCGGGCGTGGAGCTGCTGGCCTACCACGAGCTGGGCTCGGACAAGGCCCGCCGCCTCGGCCGAGACGCCCCCCTGCCCGGGGTCCGCAGCCCCGACGAGCAGACCCGGCAACGCTGGGTCGAGACCCTCGCCCGCCTGGGCTGCGAGGCGACGATCCGCTGAGGGCCGAGATGGAGCGACGCAGTCGTTAGGACCTTGGGCAACGCGAAGCCCCGCAGGGCCGCTGGATCGGAGCCCCGAAGGGGCGCTAGTATTTAGCCGGGGGCGTGAGCCCCCGGTACAGGCGTCCCCCAATGAGTTGAGCCCCGAAGGGGCGCCAGTGCCACACCGTGCCGCACTGGCGCCCTTTCAGTCATCATGTAGCAATGAAGGCCAGCCTCGGGCAGGATGTTGGGCAAGTTCAGTTCGGGTGTGCGAACGTTCCCAACCTCACTACAGGA
>JAWLCG010000306.1:0-6284 GCA_041687295.1 Phycisphaerae bacterium
GCGGCCATCGCCGATGCCCTCAAAACGATCACCAGCCAAGATGCCAGCGGTTGGTTCGAGTCCTGCGGATATAGGACATCTCATTCGTGAAGTGCTCTAAGAATACCTAACCAATGGGCGGCCCCACGGCCGTCCACCGCGCAGCGACAAGGGCGGCCGGATGGAGACATCCGGCCGCCCTTGTTGAGTTGAGCGGCGCCCTGTAGGGCGGGCATCGCCCGCCGCGGAGGCGCCGGGGGCACGCTGGGCCGTTTGCCTGTCGGACGTGTGGGTGCGTTGTGCCTCAGAATGGAAGGCCCGTCCGAGATGCCCACGGATGGCAATCCGTGGGCTTGGGCCGAGCCTGCCGCGCGAACCGGCAGGCGCCATCGATGGCGGGCAGTGCCCGCCCTACGCCTCGGCGGCGGCGGCGGTGAGGCGGCGGGTGTTGCGGCGGCGGTCGGCCTCCTTGAGCCAGCGCTTCCGCAGGCGGATCGAGGTGGGCGTCAGCTCGACGTACTCGTCCTCCTCGATGTACTCCAGGGCGGCCTCCAGCGACAGCTGCCGCGGGGCCTTGAGGCCGATCGTCGCCTCCTTGGTGCTCGAGCGGATGTTCGTGAGGCGCTTCTGCTTGACGGCGTTGACCGGCAGGTCGGTGTCCTTGCAGTGCTCGCCGACGACCTGGCCCTCGTAGACCGGCTCGGTCGCGGTGACGAACATCACGCCGCGGTCGGCCAGCTGCTCCAGGGCGTAGCTGGTGACCTGCCCGGTCTCGATGGCGATCATCACGCCGTTGGCCCGCCCGGCGATGGGCCCGCGGAACGGGCCGTACTCCGCGAAGCGGTGGTGCATGATCGCCTCGCCCTGCGTGGCCGTCAGGATGCGGTTGCGCAGGCCGATCAGCCCGCGTGCCGGCACGGTGAACTCCAGGTGCGTCCGCACGCCCCGGCTGTCCATGCGGGTCATCTCGGCACGGCGGTCGCCCATCAGCTGCATGGCCGAGCCGACGCTCTCGGTCGGCACGTCGAGCACGAGCAGCTCGATGGGCTCGAGCCGCTTGCCGTCCCGCTCGTGGTAGATCACCTCGGGCTTGCCCACGCACAGCTCGTAGCCCTCGCGGCGCATCGTCTCCAGCAGGATGCCCAGGTGCAGCAGCCCTCGGCCGCTGACGACGAACTCGTCGCCCTTGTCGTCCACCTTCAGGGCCACGTTGCTCTGCAGCTCGCGCTCGAGCCGTTCGCGCAGCTGGCGGTTGGTGACGAACTTGCCCTCGCGCCCGGCGAAGGGCCCGTCGTTGATGCGGAAGGTCATGTGCAGCGTCGGCTCGTCGACGTGGACGGCCGGCAGGGCCTTGGGGTTCTCCGGGTCGGCCAGCGTGTCGCCGATGTCGACGGTCTCCAGGCCCACCACCGCGCACAGGTCGCCCACGTCGATCCGCTGGACCTGCGTGCGCCCCAGGCCGTCGAAGCGGAACAGCTGGCCGATCTTCTGCGTCTTACGGCCACCGTGGCGGTCGATGCTGATGACAGTCTGGCCGCTGCGAAGCGTGCCGGCGAACACCCGCCCGATGCCGATGCGCCCCACGTAGTCGCTGTAGTCCAGCGTCGTGATGAGCACCTGCAGCGGGGCCTCGGCGTCCAGGTCGGCCACGGGCACGTGCTCGATGATCGCGTCGAACAGCGAGTGCACGTCGCCCTCGCCGGCCGCCGGCGGGTTGTCCGCGTCGCCGGTGGCCCAGCCGTCGCGACCGCTGGCGTAGATCACGGGGAAGTCCAGGGCGTGGTCGTCGGCGCCCAGCTCGACGAGCAGGTCGAACACCTCGTTGACCACACCGTGCGGGCGGGCGTCGGGGCGGTCCATCTTGTTGACCACCACGATGGGCCGCAGGCCCAACGCAAGGGCCTTGCTCAGCACGTAGCGGGTCTGGGGCATGACGCCTTCGAAGGCATCGACCAGCAGCAGCACGCCGTCGGCCATCTTGAGCACGCGCTCGACCTCGCCGCTGAAGTCGGCGTGGCCGGGGGTGTCCACGATGTTGATGTGGTAGCCCTGCCCGGTGCGGTCGGTGTAGTCGAGCGCGCAGTTCTTGGCCAGGATCGTGATGCCCCGCTCGCGCTCAAGGGGGTTGGAGTCGAGGATGCAGTCGCCCTGCAGCTCGCCGCGGCGGAACTGCCCGCTCTGGCGCAGCAGCTGGTCGACCAGCGTGGTCTTGCCGTGGTCAACGTGGGCGATAATGGCGACGTTACGGATATTCTGGCGAGTCATGGAAACTCCGGGTTCGGTATCGGTCGGGGGGCTGGCCGGCGGATCGGCCGAGGCGGTTCGGGCAGGCGGGGGAGCTATCGCAGGCGAGTCTGCGGGCGGGTGACTGCGCGCAGGGCGCGGGCCCGGGCCGCATGGCCTCGGCGGTGGCGGGCATCTGGATGGCTCAAAGGGGAGTCAAGCATGAAGCCCTGTAGTATACACCCAACAGCCGGTTCGGTCAATGGCGCCGCTGCCGTCGTTCCATGATACGTTCGGGCCGGGCCGAAGGTTGCCCCGTACTACCGGCGGACCCAGGGCGCGAGCGCCGTATGGAGTGCGGCGATGCAATCGCCGCTTTGGCTTGGCGGCCATCGAGTCAAAGCGGCGATGACTCGCCGCACTCCAAAAGGGCGGTCCGCCCATCACGGCCGGGCACCTAAGGGCACTCTGGGCAATCTGTGTCGATCGTATCTACCTCTCGGGCCGAGGCCAGGGAGAAGGGGAAAGACGTGGCTGCAAACGCCGTAGCCACGGTACCCGGGCCAAGCCAAGGCGGCGTCAAGCCGCCGCCGAAGGGTCCTTGACACCCTCCTCGGCTGGGGTAGGATTGTAGATGGCGGCAATAGGCATCCGTTCTGGCCGTTACCCCCTCTGTACCGGTTGGCTCCAACCGTTGGCCTCTGCGTTGTGGGGCACCTGGGGCACGTGGTGTGGGAACCGCATCGACTGCGCAGAAAAGGAGTTGAGCCATGTACTCGACCCGTCCTGTCCGCCTGGCCGGCGCGCTGTGCGTTCTGGCGTGTCTGGTGATTGGGGGTACTGTCCAGGCGCAGCCAACCGCCTGGACGAAGGCGCCGGGCCTTCCCGGTAGCTGGTTCATCCAAGAGAACTGGAGCAATGGCGTGCCGACGCCGGAGCTGACGGCCTGGATCCGCAACGGCGGCACGGCCATCGTGGCCGGCGGCGACGCGGCCGCGTTGGGCCTGAGCATCCCGGCCGGGCCCGGCGGGGTGGTGATTCAGGAGGATGGATCACTCACGGTCAGCCAGTGGCTCCGCCTGGGCCAGCCGCTCTACGAGGTCCTGCCGATGGCCGAGGTGGTGGTCCCCGGCGCCCCCTACGCGGCCATCTACCGCCTGGAGGGCGGCCTGCTGGACACGGGCTCGGCCTGGATCGGGGGCCAGGGCGGCTCGGCCCGGCTGATCCAGACCGGCGGCGCCCACGTCAACCGTCTGGGCCTGTTCGTGGGCGACCACGCCTGGTGGAGCACCGCCGAGCGGGCAGCCGACGCCCTGTATCTGCTCAAGGCCGGCGAGCTGTCCGCCCCGAACGCGTGGGTGGGCCATCGCGGCCAGGGCACGGTCATCCAGGAGGGCGGCGAGGCCGGCATCAAGGGCGCCCTCCGCGTCGGCGGCGTGAGCCCCTACTACCCGCTGAACACCGACGCCCCCCAGGCCGCCCCCGCCGACGGCAGCCTGTTGCCCGAGGTCTGGCCCCCCTACGCCCACGGCACCTACCGCCTGGTCGACGGACGGTTGCGGACCGGCACCACCCGCGTCGGCGAGGGCGGCACGGGGCGGTTCTTTCAGACCGGCGGGGTGCACGCGGTGGCGGGCAACCTGCTCGTCGGCGGCCTGGAGTCGTGGTACATCGACCCGCGGATGGACACAGCCATCTCGGCCGGGGCCGCCAACGACACTGCGAAGCTCTGGCTGCCGCCCAGCCAGCCGGGCAACGCCCTGTACAGCCTCGCCGGCGGCCAGCTGGAGGTGGCCGGCACGATCACCGTCGGCGACGCCTACCCGGTGTACCTCCGCTGGCCCTACGAGACGGTCGCGGCCGGCACCGTCAGCGACGAGGTCGACCGCGAGGCTGCCCTGCTGCCCGTGCATAATTGGGCGGTCCTGCGGCAGAGCGGCGGGGCCCTCTCGGCCGGGCAGGGCCTGCACGTCCGCGGCGGGCGCTACGAGCTGCTCGACGGCATCGCCAAGGCCAGCCACGTCCGCGTGGGCCTGCCCTTCAACAGCGGCGGCTGGGCCCAGGCCGTCCAGAGCGGCGGCGAGCTGGCCGTCGCCGGGCCCCTCACCATCGCCGGCGGGGGCTACGTCTTCTTCGCCCAGCCCCACGGCGGCGGCGAGACCATCCCCAACAGCTTCGCCCCGATCAGCTACAACAGCGGCCCGGCCAGCTACGTGATGCGCGGCGGCCAGCTGACCGCCCACGCCATCAACATCGACGGGCCCGGCGTCAGCCGATTTGTCCAGACCGGCGGCGAGGTCCGCGTCCGCGATCACGTCTTCGTCGGCGTGACCAAGAACACCGGCGACATCGGCCTGACCCCCGTCTACGGCCTGGCCACCGAGGACCTCAACGTGCCCTACCTCTGGAAGCGGTCGGTCTACAGCCTCCAGGGCGGCTCGCTGACGGTGCCGCGGCTGCGGGTGGACTTCGGCGGCGCCCTGGAGCTGGGCAGCCCGGCCGGCGGGCTGACGGTGACCGACGCGCTGGAGTTCCGCGAAGGCTCGAGCCTCCGCGTGGCCCGGCAGGCCAAGGCCCGGCTGGTCGGGGCCGACTTCGTCAACGCCTCGACCGACCCGATGGCCCTGGCGGGGCTGGACTCGCTGGCGATGCGATTCGAGCCGAGCCTCTCGCCGCTGACGGTCATCCAGTGGCAGACGCTGGAGGTCGCCGGCGAGGATCGCGGCCTGACGCGGCACGGCTTCTACCGCAACTTCACCCTCCAGTCGCTGGGCCTGGCCGAGCGGGCCCACGTTCGGCTGGTCGATCTGTTCGACAACCAGCCCGACTCCGACCGCCCCGAGGCCCTCTACGTGCGGCACCTGCGGCTGGAGCCCAACGCCCGGCTGGACCTCAACGGCCTGAAGCTCTACTACCTCAACGCCTTCATCGACCCGCTGGCCGAGGTGCTCGGCGAGTACACGCTGGCGGGCCTGGGCCTGATCGGCGCGGGCGACACCGACGAGGACGGCGTGATCGACGACCGCGACCTCAACCGCCTGCTGAGCCACTGGGGCGATCGGCCCGACACCTGGGCGTGGCAGCGGGGCGACTTCAACGACGACCAGGTCGTCGACGACCGCGACCTGAGCCTGCTGCTGGCCGGCTGGGGCCGAGGACACTTCGCGGCCGTGCCAGAGCCGACCTCGCTGGCCCTGCTGGCCCTGGTCGGCCTGGGCCTGCGGCGCCGGCGGTAAAGCGTCCCTCGGGAGGGATCTCCGGCGGCGGGCGTGCTCCACGGGGCCGCCCGCCGCGGTTGTTCCCCGCCGGCCCCTGGCGTCGGCCCAAGAGGTAGACACGATCGACACAGATTACACAGTTCATCTGTGAAATCTGTGACCCCCATGCGTCCCTGACTCCCGGAGTGCCCCGGGGTGCCCAGCCGTCATGGGCGGACCGCCCTTTGGGAGTGCGGCGAGTCATCGCCGCTTTGGCTCGATGGCGACCCAAGCCAAAGCGGCGATTGCATCGCCGCACTCCATACTGCGCTCGCGCCCTGCGCCTCCATTGGCCGGTACGACTGGCGATTCGGCGCCCCCTGGACTTGTGTGGATATCACAGGATGGCCTTCCGCGGGCGTCCCTCGGCGGGCCGTGCCCGGCGCACCCGCAGGTTCGACGCGAAAAGCGGTCTATAATGCATGAGGGGGACAGGAGGGCCCGACATGCGACGCCATCGCCAGCAGTGGACGCCGACCCCGCCGACCTTTCTGCCGGGGCCCGAGTTGGAGGACCTGCCGGTCAACCTGGCGACCGGGGCGCTGATCTTCGGCACGGTGGCCCTGGGGGCGCAGCTGACGATGCTGGCAATCTACGGCCTGGAAGACCTGGCCTTCACGGCGATGCTGATCCTGCTGGCGATGTTCTTTGGCTGCATCGGCGCACTGCTGGGGACGCTGTCGCTGGTCCGCCGCCGCATGGGCCGGGGGATGGCCGCCATCGGCCTGGGCCTGAGCCTGGCCGGCCTGGCCACCGGCTGCGCCACCTTCGCCGCCGCCATGCCGTAGGGCGGGCACGGCCCGCCGCGGACACGCCGGCGCCAAC
>JAWLCG010000307.1:0-6258 GCA_041687295.1 Phycisphaerae bacterium
CGAGTTCCTTGAGCCGCTGCGACTCGTTCTTGTTGCACAGAAGCGTGGCGTCCTTGCTATGGACGACGATGCAGTCATCCAGGCCCAGCACGGCGATGAGGTGGTCGTCCTCGCCGCTGACGATGACGTTGCGCTCGCTGTCGAGCAGGGCGCTGTAGGCGGCGACGACGGCGTTGCCCTCCTCGTCGATCTCGCTGACCTCGGCCAGGGCGGGCCAGCTGCCCACGTCGAGCCATTCGCAGGGCAGCTCGACGACGATGACGTTGGGGGCCTTCTCCATGACGGCGAAGTCGATGGAGATCTTCTCCAGGGCGGGGTAGATGCCCTCGAGGGCGTGGGCGAGGTCGTCGGAGGCGGCCGCCTGCTCGAGCTTCTGGGCCGAGTCGGGCAGGAAGCGGCGGAGGTGCTCGATGATCGTCGGCGTCCGCCAGACGAACATGCCGCTGTTCCAGTAGTACTCGCCGCTCTCGACGTATCGCCGGGCGGTGAAGTGGTCGGGTTTCTCCTTGAAGGCCCGCACCTGGTAGACGCTGTCGTCGATCCGCTGGCCGCGGTGGATGTAGCCCAGGCCCGTGTGGGGCCAGTTGGGCTTAACGCCGAAGGTGACCAGTGAATCGGGGTACTGCTCGGCGGTGTGGCAGGCCCGGCTGACGCAGTCGGTGAAGGCGCCGGCGGGGCGGATGATGTGATCGGCGGCGAAGATGGCCATGGTGGCCTCGGGGTCGCGGCGGGCGACGACGAAGGCGGCCAGGCCGATGGCGTTGGCGGTATCCCGGCCAGTGGGCTCGCCGATGATATTCTGGGCGGGCAGGTCGGGGAAGGCCTCGGCCACCTGGGGTGCGTACTCGGCGCCGGTGACGATGAGGATGTTCTGGCGGTCGAAGAGGGTCCCGAGGCGGTCGACGGCCAGCTCGAGAAGGCTCTTGCCCATGATCAGCGGCAGCAGCTGCTTGGGTCGGCCCTGTCGGCTGAGGGGCCAGAGGCGCCGGCCGGCGCCGCCGGCGAGGACAACGGCATATCGCATATCGGACTCCCAAGGGACGGGTCTGTTTCCAGGGCCGGCTCGGCCAGGCCGAACCGGTTGTCAGTATAGGAATGATATATCGCGCGCAGGCGGCAGGGTCAACCGCCCGGTCGCGCCGTTGTCCTGGCGGGGCAATCGGCTATAATCGCCCGCCAGCGGGGCCCGGGGTCATTCGGGCCGCCGAAGGAGTGTTCTGCGTGACGGTTCTTGCCGGCATCGACGAGGCGGGGTTCGGCCCGATCCTGGGCCCGCTGGTGGTCAGCGCGGTGGTCTTTGACGCGCCACCCGAGCTGGCTGGGGGCGACCTCTGGCACGCCCTGGCGCCGGCCATCGCCCGGGCGGGGCGCAAGGGCTTTGCCGGCCTGGTCATCAACGACAGCAAAAAGGTCTATACGCCCAAGAACGGTCTGGTGCACCTGGAGCGGGGCGTCCTGGGCACGCTGGAGTCGCTGGGCACGCCGGCGGGCACGCTGCACGAGCTGCTGGGTCGGCTGTGCCCGGGCGTCCTCGAGCAGCTCGATGAGTACCCCTGGTACGCCCAGGGCGACCTGGCCCTGCCGGCGGAGGTCGACGCGATGGACCTTCGCCTCCGCGCGAAGGGACTCTCGGCCGCCCTGGAGGGCGTGGGCGGACGCCTGGCGGGCCTGCAGAGCCGCGTCGTGCTGGAAGGGCACTACAACCGCCTGGTCCGCGCGACCCACAACAAGGGCACCACGCTGCTGGACCAGACGTGCGGCCTGATCGACTGGGTCTGGCGGGGCTGCCGGCGGCGCGACGACGTGCGGATCTACGTCGACCGCCAGGGCGGACGGCTGCACTACCTGCCGACCCTCCAGCGGATGTTCCCCGGCGGGGCGTTCAAGATCCTCGACGAACGGCCCGAGCACAGCGCCTACCGCATCGCGGTCGACGGCGGGTGCCTGGAGATCCACTTCCTCCAGGGCGGCGACGCCCACCAGCTGCCCATCGCCCTGGCCAGCATGACCAGCAAGTACCTCCGCGAGCTGCTGATGGCCGTCTTCAACCGCTACTGGGCCGGCCACGTGCCCGGCCTCAGGCCGACGGCCGGCTACTACACCGACGGCCAGCGGTTCCTCCAGGACATCGCCGACACCTGCCGCCGGCTCGAGACGCCCATGGACCTGCTGGTCCGCGAGCGGTAGGGGGCAGACTGTCAAAACTGGCACGGCCCCGGCGGCAGGGGCCGGGATTGGCAGCCTGGCGGGTGGGGGCCCGAAGGGGGTATTCTCACTAAGCCGAGTGAATAACCAATCTTGCAAGCTACGGCACGTACGTTGCATTGCAGCGGGCAGGGCGGGGTGCACGGTGACCGTGTCGCGGCGGGCCGATCGGGTTCGGCGACACACGACAAGGAAGCAGTCCGCGAGGACTGAGGGTTTTTGCAGGAGAAGGAGAGTCCCACATGGCGGTCAAGCAGTTGACCTTTGACAACGATGCCCGCACCGCGCTGTTGGCCGGCGTGACGAAGCTGTCGCGCGCGGTCAAGAGCACGCTGGGCCCGCGGGGCCGGAATGCCGTCATCGACAAGGGCTGGGGCGCCCCCACGGTGACCAAGGACGGCGTGACGGTGGCTGAGGAGATCACCCTCACCGACAAGTACGAGAACATGGGCGCCCTGCTGGTCAAAGAGGCGGCCAGCAAGACCTCCGACGTCGCCGGCGACGGCACCACGACGGCGACGGTGCTGGCCGAGGCGATGTTCAGCGAGGGCTTCCGGCACCTGACGGCCGGCGCCGACGCGATGGCCCTGTCGCGCGGCATGCGCAAGGCCGTCGCGGCCGTCGTCACCGAGCTGCGGGCCCTCTCGACGCCCATCAAGGGCGATGCCGACATCCGCAACGTCGCCACCATCAGCGCCAACAACGACCCGACCATCGGCAAGATGCTGGCCGAGGCCATGCAGAAGGTCGGCAAGGACGGCGTGATCACGGTCGAGGAAGGCAAGAGCATCGAGACGACCGTCGACGTCGTCGAGGGCATGCAGTTCGACCGCGGCTACCTCAGCCCGCACTTCGTGACCAACCCCGACGCGATGGCCGTCGAGATGGATCGGCCGCTGGTGCTGGTCTGGGAAGACAAGATCTCCAACGTCGGCAAGCTCGTGCCGCTGCTGGAGGCCGTCAGCAAGTCCAAGAAGAGCCTGCTGATCATCGCCGAGGACGTCGAGGGCGAGGCGCTGGCGACCCTGGTGGTCAACAAGCTCCGCGGCATCGTCAACGTGGCGGCCGTCAAGGCCCCCGGCTACGGCGACCGCCGCAAGGCCATGCTCCAGGACATCGCGATCCTGACGGGCGGGACGGCCTTCTTCAAGGACCTCGGCGTCGACCTGGAGAACATCCAGTTGGGCGAGCTGGGCATGGCCAAGAAGATCGTGATCGACCACGAGAACACCACGGTCATCGAGGGCGCCGGCGAGACCAAGGCCATCCAGGCCCGCATCGAGCAGATCCGCCGTGAGATCGACGCGACCACCAGCGATTACGACCGCGAGAAGCTCCAGGAGCGCCTGGCCAAGCTGGCCGGCGGCGTCGCCCAGATCAACGTCGGGGCGGCCAGCGAGAGCGAGATGAAGGAGAAGAAGGCCCGCGTCGAGGACGCCCTGCACGCGACCCGGGCGGCCGTCGAAGAGGGCATCCTGCCCGGCGGCGGCGTGGCCCTGCTGCGGGCCGCCAAGGCCCTGGATAAGGTCAAGCTCAGCGGCGACGAGGCCCTGGGCCGGGCCATCGTGGCCAAGGCCCTGGCCGCCCCCCTCCAGCAGATCGCCAGCAACGCCGGCGAGCCCGCCAGCGTCGTGCTCAACAAGGTACGCAAGGGCGAGGGCAACTTCGGCTACAACGCCCTGACCGGCAAGTACGAGGACATGGTCGAGGCCGGCATCATCGACCCGACCAAGGTCACCCGCTCGGCCCTGGAGAACGCCTCTAGCGTCGCCAGCCTCCTGCTGACCTGCGACTGCATCATCACCGAGTCGCCCAAGAATGAGGAGGAGGCCCCCGCCGGCGGCCCCGGCGGCATGGGCGGCATGGGCGGTATGGGTGGCATGGGTGGCATGGGCGGCATGGGCGGCATGGGCGGCATGGGTGGCATGGGCATGATGTAGCCCGGCCCGGGCCCACGCGTTTGCCCCCGACAACAATCAGCAACAAGCGAATAGCGAAGGAGATACAACCATGGCGGTAAAGCCCCTGGAGGATCGGGTTCTGGTCAAGCAGCGCGAGGCGGAGGAGAAGACCGCCGGCGGCATCGTCCTGCCGGACACGGCCAAGGAGAAGCCCCAGCGCGGTACGGTCGAGGCGGTCGGCCCGGGCAAGCTGCTCAACAGCGGCAGCCGGGCCCAGGTCAGCCTGAAGAAGGGCGATGAGGTCTTCTACGGCAAGTACGCCGGCACTGAGGTCGAGATCGACGGGCAGCGATTTGTGATCCTGCGCGAGTCCGACGTGCTGGCCGTGCTCGAGAAGTAACCCCCTTCGCCCAGGAGAGACAAACATGGCCAAGCAGATGATGTTCGACGTGGAGGCCCGCCAGGAGATGCTGGTCGGCCTGCGCAAGCTCGCCGCCGCCGTCAAGAGCACGTTGGGCCCCAGCGGGCGCAACGTGCTGCTCCAGAAGAGCTACGGCGGCCCCAAGGTCACCAAGGACGGCGTGACCGTCTCTAAGGAAATCGACCTGCCCTCGCCCTTTGAGAACATGGGCGCCAAGATGGTCAACCAGGTCGCCAGCAAGACCTCCGACGTCGCCGGAGACGGCACGACGACCGCGACGGTCCTGGCCGAGGCCATCTACGCTGCCGGGCTCAAGCACATCGCAGCCGGCGCCGACGCGATGGCCGTCAAGCGCGGCATCGACAACGCCGTTGAGGCCGCCGTCGAGGCGATCAAGGGCCAGGCCAAGAAGGTCAAGGGCACCGACGACCTCCGCAAGGTCGCCACGGTCAGCGCCAACTGGGACACCCACATCGGCAGCCTGCTCGCCGACGCCTTCGAGAAGGTCGGTCAGGAGGGTGTCATCACGATTGAGGAAGGTCGCGGCACCGAGAGCCAGCTCGAGGTCGTCCAGGGCATGCAGTTCGACAAGGGCTACATCTCGGCCTACTTCATGACCAACCCGACGACGATGGAGGCTGTTCTCGAGGACTGCTACGTGCTGATCCACGAGAAGAAGATCTCCAACCTCCGCGACCTCGTGCCGCTGCTGGAGAAGGTCGTCTCCAGCGGCAAGCCGCTGCTGATCATCTCCGAGGACGTCGAGGGCGACGCCCTGGCGGCCCTGGTGGTCAACCGCCTGCGCGGCACGCTGAACATCTGCGCCGTCAAGGCGCCGGGCTTCGGCGACCGCCGCAAGGCCATGCTGGGCGACATCGCCGTCGTCACCGGCGGCCAGCTCATCAGCGAGGACCTGGGCATCAAACTCGAGAGCGTCGAGCTGGCCCAGCTCGGCCAGGCCAAGCGGGTCGTCATCACCAAGGACAACACCACGATCGTCGAGGGTGCCGGCAAGAAGGCCGACGTCAAGGCCCGCACCGAGACCATCCGCACGCAGATCGAGGCGACCACGAGCGACTACGACCGCGAGAAGCTCCAGGAGCGCCTGGCCAAGCTGACCGGCGGCGTCGCCGTCATCAAGGCCGGGGCCGCCACCGAGACTGAGATGAAGGAGCGCAAGGACCGCATCGACGACGCCCTGCACGCCACCCGGGCCGCCTGGGAAGAGGGCGTCGTCAGCGGCGGCGGTGTGGTCTTCCTGCAGGCCGGCGAGGCCGTCCATAACGCCCGCAGCAAGGCCCGCGGCGACGAGAAGATCGGCTGCGACATCGTGGCCGAGGCCCTCAAGGCCCCGACCCGTCAGATCGTCCAGAACGCCGGCGGCGACGGCGACGTAGTAGTGGCCGAGATCCTGGAAAAGGGCGCCAAGGTCGGCTACGATGCGGCCAAGGGCGAGTACGTGGACATGGTCAAGGCCGGCATTATCGACCCGGCCAAGGTCAGCCGCTCCGCCCTGCAGAACGCCGCCAGCGTGGCTGGGCTCATGCTGACGACCGATCTGCTGGTGACCGACTACGACGAGAAGGAAGAGGCCATCGCCAACGCGGTCCTGTAGACGCAGGCAGCCGCCCGGCGAGGGCTGTTGCATCGCCATCTGAGGGTGCGGATTGCGGGTCCTGCGACCGCCACCGCGGGCCACGGAGGCCCGCAATCCGCACCCGCGGTTGGGCG
>JAWLCG010000308.1:0-6229 GCA_041687295.1 Phycisphaerae bacterium
GGAAATCGTAGGTGACGTAGCTCATGTTCCAGGCGGCCGGGACCTCGTAGAGGTCGAAGGCAGCGTTCGGATCGAGCCAGCCAGCGCCCCAGCTGAAGGGCCGCGCCTCGCCGGGGACATTGCCACTCAGGGCCGAGCCGGTGGCGGGGTCGCCGCTCCACCGGAACAGCATGATGTTTTGCCCGTTGCCCAGGCAGGGCCGCGAGCCATCGCCGGTCGGGGCGGTCGGGACCCACATGAAGTTCGGGTCGTGCTCTTTGATCCAGGCGCTGGAGTCCGCGTAGCTAAACCAGGGATCCATCTGGATACGGGGACGCTCGGACCACTTCCACGTCGACAGGTGCGTGTAGACGCAGGCGTTCGACCAATAGTTGGGCCCGCGGGAAATGGCGGCCAGGCCGAAGTTCTGGCTGGGGTTGGCCTGCCAGTTCTGAATGACCGTGCTGGGCACCCAGCCGTAGTAGACGCTGGTCAGCGCGTTGCCGGCGCCGTCCTTGACGATCGCCTCATCGGGAATGCCCTTGGCGACCGGGTCGCGCTCGAGGGTGTCCAGGGGCTCGCCCCAGAACCAGTCGTCGAAGCCCGGGCCCGCCAGGGCCGTGCTCACCATCACCGCCACAACAGACGCCACCACTAGAAAGCGACTCATGACTGACCTCCAGAATTGGGAATGCGCGACACGCGCGCAAAAACCATACCGAGCGACATGGGTGCTACAGCACACATGCCGTACGACTGTACGGCGGAATACAGCACAACGGTACGGCCTGGACGACAGGATACAGCGGGGTACGACCGGAACCGAGGCTACCTGGGAACGTGCTTCGATTCTCCGCTGATTATACCCGACATGCCCCAGAACGCAAGTCGGGAAAAAGGAGGTTACCCTCTGATACCGGTTGAAAACCCGGCGAAAGATCGCCATCGATCCGCGGGGCGATGCCGTGGCTCTTCCGCAACTTCCAGTTTCGCCCGTGAATGCCGGTTCCGCCCTGGAACCGTTCAGACTTGGCCAAGGCTCCCGGCGGGACGGACGGCTGAAGCGCGCACAAAAAAGCGGGCGACCCCGAGGGGTCGCCCGCCTGTGCTTCGTTCGCAGACCGGCTGCTTACCGCCGACGGCGGATCAGCGCCAGGCCACCGAGACCCAGCAGGCTCAGCGTCGCCGGCTCGGGGATGGCGGCCGTGTTGCCCCAGGCACCCAGCAGGACGTTGAGGTCGCGGTCATCGACCACGCCGTTGGCGTCGAAGTCGCCCATGGCGAAAGTGGCCGACGACGCGCCCCAGTTGCCCAGGACGATGTTCAGGTCACGGTCATCGACCACGCCGTCATTGTTGGCGTCGCCGGGCATCGAAGGAACCTCGTCAGGGACGAGGAAATCGTAGGTGACGTAGCTCATGTTCCAGGCGGCCGGGACCTCGTAGAGGTCGAAGGCAGCGTTCGCGTCCAGCCAGCCGGCGCCGAAGCTGAAGGTGCGCCACTCGCCGGGAACGTCGCCGCTCAGGGCCGAGCCGGTGGCGGGGTCGCCCGACCAGCGGTACAGAATGACGTTCCTGTTGTTGCCCAGGCAGGGCACCGAGCCGCCGCCCGTCGGGGCGGTGGGAACCCACATGAAGTCGGGGTCGTGGGCCTTGATCCAGGCGCTGGAGTCAGCATAGCTGAACCAGGGATCCATCTGGATGCGGGGACGCTGGGACCACTTCCAGGTCGTCAAGTGCGTGTGAATGCAGATGTTCGAGTAGTAGTTCGGACCGCGCGAGACCACGGCCAGACCGAAGTTCTGGCTGGGGTTGGCCTGCCAGTTCTGGATGACCGTGCTGGGCACCCGGCCGTAGTAGATGTTGGTCAGGGCGTTGCCATCGCCGTCCTTGACGATCGCCTCATCGGGAATGCCCTTGGCGACCGGGTCGCGTTCGATGGTGTCCAGGGGCTCGCCCCAGAACCAGTCGTCGAAGCCCGGGCCCGCCAGGGCCGTGCTCGCCAGGACCGCCAGAACCGGAAGAATCACTAGCCACTTCATACTTTACCTCCCCAAACATGGGTTACAGTACGTCAAACAGCCACAAGTACGACATGCTCGACAGGCTTTACCTGGGAACCACTCCAACCTGCCGGCCCTGATTATGCCAGGGTTCGGCAAACGCACAAGTGTTTAATTCCGCGATTCTGTAGGCAGCCGCGCCGCGAGAGGTATACGGGAGCGTCTGGGTAAAATGGGCAAACCTCCGTCTCGCAATCAGGGGGGTTCTGATGGCAGGGCGAGCGGCTTTACCCCTCCGCCCGGTCGAGCAATTGCCTGAGGAAGGCGATCGACTCGGGGGCGATCTGCTCGTAGTCCTCCTTGTACAGATCCAGGGCCAGGCCGCCCGTGAAGCCGACCTCGCGGAGGGTCGCGAGATAGGCCCCCAGGTCCATCGCGCCCTCGGGCGACTGGGGCGGCAGGTGGCGGTGCTCGCCGGCGGGCATGTTCTCGACGTGGCCATGGGCGATCCGTCCGGCCAGCGAGCGGATGGCCTCGAGGGGGTCGGGGTCACACAGGAAGGCGTGGCCCAGGTCGAGGTTGGCGGCGAGGCGGTCGGAGCCGACGTCCTCGATCAGCCGATGCAACTCGGCCGTGGTGCCGACGACGAAGTTGGGCTCGGTCTCCAGGGCCAGCGTCACGCCGTGGCGCTCGGCGACCTCGGCCATGCGGGCGGTCCTCTGGACGGCGCGGCTCCACTCGGCCTGGTCGCCGGTGCGCTTGCGCGTGCCGCTGAAGACGAACACGTCGGTGCCGAAGGCCGGCGTCAGGGCGATGGCCTTGAGGGTCAGCTCGAGCTTCGCGTCGTCGTAGAGGTAGTTCTGGTGGTAGCTGACCGACCAGGGGCTCATGCCCAGTCGCTCCACCGTCGCGCGGACCCGCCCGGCGGTCGCCTCGTCGAGGGTCTCGGGGCGGAGGTCCTCGTTCTCCAGGCAGATCTCGGCCCCGTCAAAGCCCAGCCGGCGGATGGTCTCCAGGCAGGTCTCGATGGGGTAGCGGGAAAGCGGTTGCGTGCGGCCCAGCAGTTTCATGGCATCTCCACGGGTTGGGGGTGTCGGGCAGACCGGGTGCGTCACGGGTACGTCTATACCCGCCCCGGGGCGAGCGTGCAACGGCCGGGGCGTGCCCCTACGGCCGGCGGCGCTGGCTGGGGCCCTCGGTGGGTCTAACCTCGCTACGGGACAGTCGGTGCGTGGTCTGTCCCCCGCGGCCCTGCAGCTCACGGGTGAAGGCCGAGCCCAGAATCGCCGTCGGCAGGGCGAACAGGCCCACGCTGAGGATCGACATGACGGCCGAGAGCACCTTGCCGCCGAAGGTGACCGGCGACATTCCGCCGAAGGACGCCGGCGTGACGGCGTCGATCGCCCACCACAGCGAGACGGGGATGCTCGAGAAGACCTCCGGCTGGGCGTCGTGCTCGAACAGGTAGATCAGGAATGCCGCCACCAGCACCAGCAGGCCGATGCCGAACAGCGCCACGGCCAGTTGCTCCTTGCTGGCGTAGAACACCCGCGTGAGGGTCTGGACGGCCGCCGAGTAGCGGTGCAGCTTGGCCAGGCGGAAGACCCGGAAGAACCGCAGGGCCCGCACGAACCGCAGGTCGAAGCCCACGAACGGCAGCCAGAACGGTAGCACCGCCAGCAGGTCGGCCAGGGCCAGCGGCGTGAGCATGAACCGCAGCCGTCCCCGCACCGGCCGATTGTACAGCGGCGAGGCCGTGCACGCCCACACCCGCAGAACGTACTCCGCCGAGAAGATGAACACCGAGATCACCTCGAACCAGATGAAGAAGTTCCGGTACCGCGCGTAGACATCTTCGACCGTCTGCAGGGCGATGCTGACGATGTTCAGGGCGATCAGTGTGATGATGAAAAAGTCGAACGCCCGGCTGATCGGCTCGTGGCTGGAACCGACCTCCAGGATGCGAAACATGCGGCGCTGGACGCGACGGCTGCTCATGCGGACCGGGTGACCTCCCCTGCTATCCTACGCGCGGGCGGGCTCTTGGCAGCGGCGGGGCATCCAGTAGAATGCACAGCCTGGAGCTTCGAAGTGTCCGCCGCCCCGCCGGGGCCTGAAAGGAGCACGCCGTGTCCGAGCAGATCACCCACCTGGCCGTGGCCGACGACGCCCGTCTGCTGGCGCTGCACTCGCCGCGGGTCGCCGGCGGCATCCGCGACGCCCTGGCCGGCCACCACGACAAGATGCGCCTCGGCGCCGTCATCCGCAACAGCGAGCGGTTCGCCGGACCGGTCATCCGCACACTCCGCGACCGCGTTGCCAACCCCGGCCCCCGCGACGGCGAGAAGCTCGCCTTCTGCCTGGGCACGCTGGCCCACCGCGCCGCCGACCGGATGATGAAGCCCATCTTCTCCAGCCAGACCGCCGACGGAAAGTACACCCGCAAGGACATCAGCATCAGCCATGACGTGTTCCTCTTCCGCCGCATCTACAACGCCGGCGGCCAGGCCCCCTACACGCCCGAGGCCCTCGACCCCGTCCTGCAGCCCCCCGCCGGGGCGAACGTCGACATGGCCACGCTCGAGGCGCTGTTCCGCATCCTCTTCCAGCGGACGCTGCTGGCCGCCCACACCTTCATCCCCGACACCGACGACGCCGAGGGCTGGCTGGATCGGCTGTTCGATCGGCTGCAGGAGATGACCATCGACATAGGCCACTACCACCGCATCCTCACCCAGAGCGACCCCGAGCTCTACCGCCGGGCCATCGAGCAGGTGAACTTCTTCAACGACAAGGACCCCATCGTCGCCCTGGCCGCCGAACTGCGGGCCGGCGAGACAGTGTCGCCCGAGCAGTTCTTACGCCGAACCCACCTCGGCGACCGCAACAGCCTCTACGCCCGCATGCTCTCAGCCAGCTACGGCTACATTCAGACCGCCAGCGAGTTCTGGCATGGCCGCGCCAGCGAGGAGCTGTTCTTCGACGCCATCACGCGGTAGCGCAGCGAGCCCCGCCGCGGTAGCGTCAGCGCGAGCCTGGGCTCTTCCGTAGGGCGGGCACGGCCCGCCGCGGTGGCGTCCGCGCGAGCCTGGGCTCTTCCGTAGGGCGGGCACGGCCCGCCGCGGTGGCGTCAGCACGAGCCTGGGCTCTTCCGTAGGGCGGGCACGGCCCGCCGCGGTGGCGTCAGCACGAGCCTGGGCCATACGGAGCGCGGCGAGAATCGCCGCTTTGGCCAAGCCGGTCGCCATGCGCCCCGGAGGGCTTGTCCGCCATCGCGGCGGGCCGTGCCCGCCCTACGGGTCCGCGTTTTTGGAGTGTGGCGAGGCATCCCCCGCTTTGGATCGTCCCTGCCGCCCCGCCAATGCGGTGATGGCATCGCCGCACTCCATGAAGCCGCTGACGTGTCACAGAAAGCCCCCATCGCGACAGGGGATTGACGTTGCATTTCTGCCGATAGGCCCTACAGTTAGGATTGAAGTCTCCGCACGGGCCCGGGTCGCGGTGGGACGCGGCCACTTGCGGTGCCCGTCATGCGATCAGAGGGTCGCGGGATCGGCCCTCGTCGCCGGTGATCCCGGTGGCTGCGGCCCCGGGAGCCGGAGAAGGAGCACGTCATGGGGAAGTTTTCTGTCGTCACGATGGGGGTTGTCGCTGCGCTGACGTTGGCATTGGGGCTGCCCGCGTGGGCGCAGGCGCCGGCCGACGGGCCTGAGCCGACGACGGCCGCCGCCGAGGGTCCGGGCGCGCATCGTCAGCCGGTGGACCCGGCGTGGAAGGCGCTGGCCGAGCGGCTGGCCCGGTCGGCCGAGGGGGGCAACGTCGATGCGATGTTCGCCCTGGGCCTGATGCGGGCCGAGGGGCTCGGCGTCGAGCGCGACCTGGCCCAGGCCGCCCAGTGGTTCCGCCGGGCCGCCCAGGCCGGTGACGCCGAGGCCATGAACCGCGTCGGCCTGTACTACGCCGCCGGCGCCGGCGGGCTGCCGGCCGACGAGCGCCAGGCGGCCGAGTGGCTCGAAAAGGCCGCCCAGGCCGGTCACGTCCAGGCCATGTTCCTGCTGGGCACGATCTACGCCGAGGGCATGGGCATCGCCAACGCCCAGGGCCAGCCCTTCGTCTACCCCGAGGGCCGCGCCGTCGCTGACGACCCGGCCCAGGCGGTCCGCTGGTTCCGCATGGCCGCCGAGACGGGCCACGGCGGCGCGAGGAACACCCTGGGCGGCCTGTCCGCCCGGGGCCTCGGCGGCGAGG
>JAWLCG010000309.1:0-6228 GCA_041687295.1 Phycisphaerae bacterium
TGGTGATCCAGGGCGGCCGACGGCTCAAGGGTACCGTGCCGATCAGCGGCAGCAAGAACGCGGCCCTGCCGATCATGGCGGCGACGATCCTCGCGCAGGGGCCCAGCCGAATCCGGCGAGTGCCGGATTTGGCCGACATCGCCAGCCTGGCCGAGCTGCTGGGCGAGCTGGGCGTCCGCGTGGAGCGCCAGGACGGCGACCTGCAGCTGGAGGTCGTCGACGAGAGCAACGCCTTCGCCCGCTACGACCTGGTCCGCAAGATGCGGGCGAGCATCTGCGTGCTGGGCCCGCTGCTGGCCAAGCGTGGGCAGGCCCGCGTGGCCATGCCCGGCGGCTGTGCCATCGGCGCCCGCCCGGTCGATCTGCACCTGCGCGGCATGGAGGCCCTGGGCGCCACGATCACGCTCGAGCACGGCGACATCGTCGCCACCGCCCCCCGCCTGCGCGGGGCGGAGATCTTCATGGGCGGGCCCTTCGGCTCGACCGTCCTGGGCACGGCCAACGTCATGATGGCCGCCACGCTCGCCGAGGGCAGCACGCTGCTGGAGTGCGCCGCCTGCGAGCCGGAGGTCGCCGACCTGGCCGACTTCCTCAACGCCATGGGCGCCCGCATCAGCGGCGCCGGCACGCCGCGGATCGTCATCGAGGGCGTGCCCGCGCTGACCGGCTGCGAGCACACCGTCATTCCCGACCGCATCGAGGCGGGCACGTTCATGTGCGCCGCGGCCATCACCAACGGCGACGTCCGCCTGCGGAACGTCCGGCTGGACCACATGATGGCCGTCGTCGACCGCCTCCGCGAGATCGGCGTCCTCGTCGAGCGCGACAACGGCGAGGTCATCGTCTCAAGCACCCGCCGGCTGCTGCCGATCGAGCTGACCACCCAGCCCTACCCGGGCTTTCCCACCGATCTGCAGGCGCAGGTGATGGCCCTGGTCTGCCTGGCCGAGGGCAACAGCGTGCTGACCGAGAAGATCTACCCCGACCGTTTCCTGCACACCGCCGAGCTGGCCCGCATGGGCGCCCACATCCGCAAGGAGGGCCCCACGGCCGTCGTCACCGGCTGTCGCCAGCTCATCGGGGCGCCCGTGATGGCGTCGGACCTGCGGGCCTCGGCCGCCCTGGTGCTGGCCGGCCTGGCCGCCAGCGGCACCACCATCGTCAACCGCGTCTATCACATCGACCGCGGCTACGAGTGCATCGAGGGCAAGCTCGGCGCCCTCGGCGCCGACATCATCCGCGTCCCGGAGTAGCTCCGCGCCCGAGCCCGTCGACAAGTCGCTGCGTCACTGCGTCGCTGCGTTGATGCGCGGTGACCGTATCGCTTGATACACTTTCTCCAAGCCCACGGATGCAATCCGTGGGGATCCCGTCCGGGCTGCAGCGCAGGGTCTCAACGTCCCCTGGGTCCTCCGCCGCTTGACGCCGCCCCGTCTTCCTCCCTCCGCGCGCTGCGCTTCAGCGAAGCTCTGCCCCTCCTGTACCCCTAACGTGTAGAACTACGATCTTCTGTAGCGATTCCTCCAGCCCCACTACCAGAGAAACAGCCTGGGGCTCTGCCCCAGCCCCCGGGATTTATCGCTTTGAGGCCCCCCGCAGAATGCAATGGGCGGCATCTCCAGGAGACGCTGCCCGCGCTGTACGGCCATCCTGACGGCGCTCGGGTCGCTCTTCAGCGCCAGCGTTGCCCGATCCTCCGTCAGGACACCCAAAGCTTGCCCGCACATGCCGGTGGCCCCAAAGCGACAAATCCCGGGGGTGTGGGGGCAGAGCCCCCGCGCTGTTTCCTCTGGACCACCGGGCCGCGGTACGGATTCAGGTTGCGTTGCGGGCGAAGCCCGCGGGGGGGGCTCTTCCTTGCCCCTGGGTCCTATCCCCCGGCCCGGCATCTGCGCGGTCTGTATCGTAGGGTGCGTCTGTTCGGATCAGGCCAGATGGACCAACTCCGGTCCCGGCAGGGTGCAGGAATCTGGGGCACGTGCGGACCGGCTTACTAAAGTGGCCCCCCGAACACGACGATTCGACCGGTGCCGAGCTCTGTCCGGATGGTCCGGACTGATCGGTGACAACGTCGTATGGCCATTCACCGTTGCGAGCCGAGGGCCCCGGTCTTGCAGCGGTGCCGCCGAGCCTGCCTCAGGCCGGCGGAGGCCATACCAGTTGCGGTGGTGGAATCGCCGCAGGAACGGGCAAGACGCTCCCCGGGCGCACGGTTGCGCCTCACGGTGGACGGCGAAAGGGATGCGCCGCCGCCGGGCCTTCGGGCAGGGGAGGACCAGGCCCTGTGTGGTCAACATGTGCCGGCCCGGTTGCTCCGGGCCCAGACAGAGCGGACAAAACCGCGACTGGGAGACTGCGATGAGTCGAATCAACACCAACGTGACTTCGCTGATCAGTTCTCGCATCCTGAACGACAACAACAAGTCGCTCAACAAGTCGCTGGAGCGGCTGAGCACGGGCCTGCGGATCAACCGCGGTGCGGACGACCCGGCCGGCCTGATCGCCAGCGAGAACCTGCGGGCCGAGAAGGCCTCCATCGGCGCCGCCATCGGCAACGCCGAGCGCGCCAGCTCGATCATCTCGACCGCCGAGGGTGCCCTGACCGAGATCTCCAGCAAGCTGATCAAGCTGCAGGAGCTCGTCAGCCAGGCCGCCAGCAGCGGCGGTCTGACCCCTGAGGAGGTCGAGGCCAACCAGGTGCAGGTGGACGGTATCGTCAACTCGATCAACCGCATCGCCAGCCAGACGAGCTTCCAGGGCGTCAAGCTGCTCGACGGCTCGCAGGCGATCCAGGCCAGCGGCGGCGGCGACATCGAGGACCTGCAGGTCCACTCGGCCAAGCTCGGCGACGCCGACACGATGGATCTGGACATGACCGTGACGGCCGCCACCACGGCCACCGTGGCCGCCCCGGCCGGTGCCCTGTCGGCCGACCAGACCATCGAGATCAGCGGCGCCAAGGGTTCGCACGTGTTCAGCTTCGCCAACGGCGCGACCCTGGCCGAGGTCTCCGACGCCATCAACGCCGTCAAGGAGGTCACCGGTGTCAGCGCAGCCGCCGGCGCGCTGAACAGCATCGAGTACGGGGCTGACCAGTTCGTCCGCGTTCGCGTCCTCAGTGGCGCCGGCGGCGGCTACGCCGATGCCTTCCAGGAGGGCACCGACTCGAAGGTCACGGTCAACGGCATGGCCGCCACCGTCAGCGGGCGCGACGTCTCGCTGCGGACCAGCACGCTGAGCCTGGACTTCAAGTTGGCCAGCGAGACCGACGGCACCGGCGCTAACGCCCAGACGATCACCATCACCGGCGGCGGCGCGAAGTTCCAACTGAGCCCCAACGCCGGCATGGCCGGCTACGAGGTGATCGGCATCAACTCGGTCGCCGCCCACGACCTGGGCGCCGACGCCATCGGCTTCCTGTCGGACATCACCACCGGCCGGGAGTACAACCTCACCGACGACGCCGAGAAGGCGATGAATATCGTCAAGTCGGCCGTCAAGCAGGTCGCCAGCATGCGTGGCCGACTGGGCAGCTTCCAGACCGACTCGCTGGGCTCGACGATCAACAGCCTCAACGTCGCCATGGAGAACGTCACGGCGGCGGAGTCGGCCATCCGCGACACAGACTTCGCGGCCGAGACCGCCAACATGACCCGCAGCCAGATCCTCGTCAACGCCGCCACCAGCGTCCTGGCGATGGCCAACGCGGCGCCCCAGAGCGTCCTGGGCCTGCTGCGGTAAGTCCGAAACGATCTCTTTCGAGCTTGGAGGAGTGCCAGGAGGGGCCGGCTGCCCGTAAGGGGCCGGCCCCTCCGCTTGCGCGCGGGCGGTCTGCGAGAAACAAGAGCAGAAGGTGGGCCACAGAGACACAGAGGACACAGAGGAAGAAGCACAGAGGGTCTTAGACTCGGTATATAGCCCCGGGCTTGCCCGGGGTCTTCGATGGCGGAGGGGCGGAAGGGTGCCTCCCCCGCCGCGCGTCGATTGCGCCATCCTCTACGCGCAGTTGACGGGGCGGCCTTCGCGGCCGACAGTTACGCGGAGGCTTGGGCGCATGACTCTGCGGGCCGTGACACTGGGCATCGTCGCCGCCGTGGCCATCGCGGCGCTGACCTACCTCAACGACTGGGTGTATCGACTCTACTGGCTGGTGGCCAATCATCTGCCCGTCAGCGTGTATGGGGCGGTGCTGCTGGTGGTGCTGGGGCTCAACCCGCTGCTGCGCCGGCTGCAGGCGACGTGGGCCTTCGACCGGCGCGAACTGGCGGTGATGGTCGCCCTGGCCCTGGTCGGGGCGGGCCTGGGTGGAGCGGGGCTGCTGCGGAACTTCCCAACTGTCTTGGCGGCCATGCTGCAGCGCGAGCGGACCGACGTCACCTGGCAGCGCACGGCCGTGCTGGACTACGTTCCGCCGGCCATGCTGCCCGAAGTGACCGACGAGGAGACCTTCGAGCCGACCCTCGGCGTGCTGCGCGGGGGGCTGCGTTCCTCGGCCGAGCCGCACGTGTCGCTGCGCCGCGTGCCGTGGGAGCCGTGGCACCGTACGCTGGCGGTGTGGGGGCCGCTGATCCTGTTGACGCTGGGCGGCATGATCGCCCTGGGCCTGATCCTGCACCGTCAGTGGAGCGACCACGAGCGCCTGCGCTACCCCATTGCCGAGTTCGCCACCGCCCTGATCGACACCGACCGGGGCCGATGGCCGGCGGTGTTCCGGGCGGGGGGCTTCTGGATCGCCCTGGCGGCGGTGGGGGCGGTGCACCTGGTCAACGGCCTGGCCGCCTGGAAGCCCAACATGGTGCAGGTGCCGATGTATCTGGACCTCTCGGCGGTGGGGGTCCGCTGGCCCGGCCTGACCCAGGGCGTGGGGGCCTGGGACGTGCTGCACCCGGAGCTGTACATCTCGGCGGCGGCGTTCGTGTTCTTCATGCGCTCGGAGGTGGGGCTGAGCCTGGGCATCTCGGCGGGACTGATGATGCTCGTCAGCGCCTGGCTGATCGGCTACGGCGTGGACTTCGCCGGCAATCAGGCGGCCGGCGGCTACCGCGAGTGGCTCAGCTTCGGGGCCTACGTGGGCTTCGTGGGGGTGATTCTCTACACGGGGCGCCACCACTTCGCCCTGCTGGCTCGGCGGGCGGTGGGGCTGGCCCGGCCCAGCCCGGAGGCCCCGCCGGCGAGCGTCTGGGCGATGCGGGCCTTCGTCCTGTGCATGGTGGGGCTTGGGGGCCTGCTGGGCTGGCTGAGCGACAGCTGGCTGGTGGGCGGTGTCATCGTGGTGCTGCTGGTGGTGCAGATGGTGGTCGTCGCCCGCATCAGCGCCGAGGCGGGGCTGTTCCACATCGGGCTGATCTGGTCGCCGCTGGCGGTGCTGCTGGGGCTGCTGGGCGCGACGGCGGCCGGGCCGACCGGCCTGCTGGTGGCCGGCCTGGTCGGCGGCGCGCTGCTGATGGACCCCCGCGAGACGATGCTGCCCTTCGTGGTCAACTCGCTTCGGCTGTGCGAGAACGTCCAGGCCCCCGTGGGCCGAACGACCCGGTGGATGGCCGTGGCGCTGCTGCTGGCCCTGCCGGCGGGGCTGGGCGTGACGATGTGGGCGATGTACAACTGGGGCCTGTCGGCCGACAACTGGAGCACCGCCTGGGTCCCGGGCATCGTCGTCGACACCGTCGCCCGCGAGGTCGACCGCATGGGCCAGCTGGGCCTGCTCACCCAGGCCGTCGAGGCCGGCGACGCGGGGCGGCTCGCCGCCATCGCGCCCGAGCGGGAGTTTCTGCTGGCGGCGGGCCTGGGCCTGGCCGGCGTGCTGGCGCTGGGGGCGGCGAGGCTCCGTTGGACGTGGTGGCCTCTGCACCCGGTGCTGCTGGTGGTGGCGGGCACCTGGGCCATGCAGAAGCTGGCGGCCTCGATCCTGCTGGGCTGGCTGGTCCGCACCGCCCTGGTCCGCCTCGGCGGCGCCCACCGCCTCGAGCAGGTCCGCCCGGCCATCATCGGCCTGATCGTCGGCGACCTGCTGGGCGCCCTGGCCTGGAGCGCCGTCGGCGCCCTCTACGCCGCCGCCACCGGCCTGCGCCCGCCCATCTACAACCCCTATACGGGGTAGCAGCCCAGTCGATAGGACCAAGGACCAAGACAGAGGCAGGGCCCGTGGGGGGCTGTGTGGACAGGCGACCGTGCCGGGCCTCGCTCCGCTCGACCCGGCCTACGGTCTACTCGGGCAGTTCGACGGTGGGC
>JAWLCG010000310.1:0-6206 GCA_041687295.1 Phycisphaerae bacterium
GTTCCAGCACATGTACGCCCGCCTGCTGGGCCAGCCGTCCTCGGGAGAGATCGGCACCGAGACGACCATGGGCTCAGCCGTCAGCGACTACCCGCTGATCTCGCTGCTGCTGCTGGAGTGGTACACCGCCCGCACCGGCGAGGCCGAGCCGGCTAGCTCTTATTACGACGGCTACTGCCATATGCTCCAGCGCGTCCTGTCGCGCCGCCAGGAGGACGGGCTGTTGGCCGAGCAGCGGTCGTTTATTGATTGGACGCCCATGGAGCGCACGGGGCGACTGACGGCCCTGCACGCGCTGGTCGTCGGCGCGTTCGAGGCGATGGCCCGCCTGTCGGACCGGCTGGGCCGGGGCGAGGCCGAGCGATGGCGCCGCGAGGCGGACGCCTTCCGCCAGGTGATCCGTCTGCACTGCTGGGACGCCGAGGCCGGGGCCTACCGCGACGGCTTCAAGGACGGTGAGCCCTTGCCCGACCACTACCCCGCCAGCAGTGCCTGGCCCGTCGTGTTCGGCGTGACGAGCCCGGAGCAGGACGCGGCCATTGCCCGACACCTGACCGGCGAGCTGACGCACCTGAGCGGCGGCCCGCGCGAGACGCGGACCGGCCCCTACGGTGCGTGGTACGTGTTCGGGGCCCTGTACCGCCTGGGCCTCGCCGACGTGGCCGAGGCCTACATGCGCCGCCAGTGGGGCCGAATGGTACTGGCTGGGGCGGACACGGCCTGGGAGGATTTCGGAACGCTGAACTCCTATTGTCACGCCTGGAGCGGTTCGCCTACCTACTATCTTTCGACGCGCGTGCTTGGCGTGGAGCTGGGCTGGCCCGAGCCGGCCGACCCGAGCCGGCTGACGATCGCCCCGGAGTCGGCGACGCTGGACTGGGCCCGCGGCACGGTGCCCCACCCGGCTGGGCCGGTACACGTTTCGTGGCGGCTGGCTGGTGATTGCCTGCACGTGGACGCATCGGTTCCCGAGGGCGTGACGTGGCGCGTGGCCCCTCGCGGACGGCTGGCCGGGAAGCAGTTGTGGGTGAACGGTCGGCTTCAGGCCTAGGGCTGTTCTTTGGGATGCGTGTCTTGAATGTTAACGCTTGTTGGTGGGCCACAGAGGACACAGAGGTCACAGAGATAGGATTTTGTAGTTGGGTGCCAGGTTGTCTGGTGCGACTTCGGCTACGCTGGAGGGCTGACCTGGATCTTTGCGGATTCGGTTCTATACCTTGCTTTGCCACTGAAAGGGTTGATGATGTCTGTCCCTACTTCTCCCCAGACGCTTGTGACGTATGAGTATCCGCCTGAGGCGCCGGCGTCGGAGCATTACCGCGTGCAGGTGAGTGGGCGGGAGGTGTTTGTCGTTCGCACGAGCACGGGCGACTACGCGTGCGTGTCGTTGGCTGGGCCGGCGGAGGTGACGGTGGAGGTGGCCGGCGAGGTGGCTGAGGTGATTGCTCGGCCGGTGCGGCTTGGGATCGCGCCGCAGGTGGAGGGCCGTCGCCTGCGGTTCGGTCTGACCGGGCCGGCGCACGTGTGTCTGGAGATGCCGCAACGGCCGAGGCTGTTCGTCTTCGCCAACCCGCTGGAGGTGGACCCGCCGAGCCCGGAGGACGCGAATGTCCTGTATTTTCAGGGCTGCCGGTACCATGACGTCGGCGAGCTGCGCCTGCAGGCGGGCCAGACGCTGTACATCGAGGGCGGGGCGATCGTGCGTGGCTGTGTCCGCGGGACCGACGCGCACGGGCTGACCATTCGCGGCCGAGGGGTGCTCGACGACAGCGCCAGCCGTCGCCACGGCCCGCGCCGCCGGGGCGTGCTGCTGGAGCGGTGCGACGATCTGACGATGGAGGGCATCGTCATCACGGAGATGGCTGGCTGGACGGTCACGCTGGTCGCCTGCCACCGGGTGGAGGTGAGCAACCTCAAGCAGATCACGCACGGCGGGGGGTCGGACGGCATTGACGTGGTGAGCTGTCGGGACGTGCACATCGCCGACTGCATGCTGTGCAACGGCGACGACTGCATCGTCGTCAAGGCCGGCCTGGCCGGCGATTTGGGCGACCGCTGTCCGGATGTGGACGGCGTGCTGGTGGAGCGGTGCTCGCTGCTGGCGGCTGGGGCGAACGCGATTGAAATAGGCTATGAGTTACGCGCTGAGCACGTGCGTAATATCCGATTCCGCGACTGCGATATTCTGGGTGTGCACGGACACGGGGCGGCTCTGTCGATCCACGCCGGCGACCGGGGGCACGTCAGCGGCGTGGTGTATGAGGACATCCGCATCGAGCACTACTTCAACAAGCTGTTCGACTTCCGCGTGCTGCAGTCGCGCTGGGCGAAGGACGCTGCCAACGGGCAGGTCCGCGACGTGGTGCTGCGGAACATCGAGGTGACCGAGAGCGTCTACAACCCCGGCTACTCCGTGTCGCTGATCGGCGGGCTTAGCGCGCAGCACACGGTGGAGGGCGTGGTGTTCGACAACGTTTGCATCGGCGGGCGCAGGGTGCTCAGCGCGGACGACCTGGACCTGTACTGTCGCAACGCCGCCGGCGTCACGTTCCGGTAGACTGTTTGTGTGTCGGATCTAGGTCCTACCGCCCGGCCAGCTCGTGGCAGTACTGCTCGAGGGCGGCGACGGCGTCGGCGCAGCCATCGCGGGCGGGGGCGTGGCCGAAGGCGGTTTGGTATTGGGGGACATGCTCGAGGAAGCGGGCGAAGGTCTCGCGGCGAATCGCCCGGCGGTCGAGGCGTTGGCCGATGCCCAAGGCCTGGACGGCCTGGGCGTTGAGGCGCTGCTCGAGCGAGTCTTCCGGCAGCAGCAGCAGGGGCTTGCGGAAGTGCATCGCCTCGCTGATGAGCTGGTTGCCGGCGGTGCTGAAGACGGCCCGGCTGCCGGCCAGGTCGTCCACGAAGGCCGAGTTGCTTGGCGGGCGGAACTCCAGGGCTCCCTCGCGTCCCTGCCGGCCGGTGCCGTAGACCCGCACGGGCACGCCGAGGCTCGCCAGGGCGTCGTGGACGGCCGGCGTGTAGTGCGTCTGGCCGTTGCTGAGGTAGACCAGCAGCCAATCGCCCGCCGACGGGGCGGTCTGGCGGACCTGCTGGCGCAGGACGGGCCCGACGACCTTCACGCCTTCGCGTCGGGGCGGGGCGTCGTAGAAGCTCACGATCACGCTGCGGTCGGGCCCGCTGATGAGGGCGCGGTACATGGCCGCCTCCATCGAGCAGCGGAGCGCGTCGGCGGGGCCCATCGGCCAGCGGCAGTGCACCAGCACGCCGAAGTGGTCGAAGCTGATGCGCGGCAGCTTCAGCGGGCGGGCGGCCTGGTGGGTCCAGGGCTCCGAGTCGCTGATGACCACGTCGGGGGCGAAGTCCTCCATCGCCTGGCGGACCATCTCGAGGCTGGGACCGCGGACGTTGAGGTCCATCAGTCCCGGCACGGCCCGCCTTACGGTGTGCCACGCCGACCGCCGGCCCCGCGCGTTAAGGTGGTAGGCCAGGTAGGGAATCCGCACCACCGGGTAGTCGCCCGACAGGGCCCGCCAGGCGTCCCCGCCGGCCAGCACCAGCACCTCGTGGCGGCGCGTCAGCTCGGGCAGCACCGCCAGCGCCCGGGCCGCGTGGCCCCGACCGTATCCGTGCACACCGTAGGCGATCCGCATGGCTGTTCACTCCCGCCGCCCCCCGCCGGCGGGACTCCCATACCACAGGCGGAGCGTCGACGGCCACAGGTTTACCCTTTCGTGAGACGGCCCGGACTCGCCGGGCGCAGGCTGGGGCGCAGCGGAGCGAAGCCCCACCTTCTCCGGGGGCGCCGGACGCGGTCCAAAGGTGGGGCTCCGCTGCCGCTGCGCCCCAGCCTACGGGCAACCCAGCGTACGAGCGTCCCCCGCCTACTCCTCCACGTCGGCGACGACGCGGCAGGGGGCGGTGTTGCCGGCGGTCATGTGGAGGGGGAAGCAGTAGAGGCGGAACTTTTCTGCCGTCGGCAGGCGGTCGACGTGGATGAGGTTTTCGACGGCGTAGGCCTCGTGGTCGGCGAGGTAGCGGTCCATGGCGTTGTGCTCGGGCCCGGCCGAGCCGCCGACGACGCCGGGCGAGTCGATCAGTACCAGCACGACGCCCTTCTGGACCAGGGCCTCGACGAGTCGGCGGTCGACCGAGGGGCTCGCGGCGTACTCGGACAGGCCGCGGCGGCTCTCCCAGCCGGTCCGCAGGATCACCGTGTCGCCGGCCTGGAGCAGTTCCAGCCCCGGCAGGCCGGCCAGGTCGATGGCCTCGGCCCCGCCGGTCAGGTCCAGCACCACGCAGTCGGTGACCAGCACCCGCGCATCGGTCATGCGTCCCCGATAGAACAGGTCCATGTGCGTGATGTCGGCCGAGTGGCCCAGGGCCTCGATGGGGGCGGTCAGGTCGATCATGGCGGAGTTCCCCCCTGTCAGGTCGGGTGCGCCTGCCCGGCGGCGTTCACCGCGCGAGGCCGGGCAGGCGTACCCCGTCTGGCAGCCGGCTTACTTCTTTTCCTTGGTCGTCTTGTCCTTCTTGGGCTTCTTGACGTTCTTCCGCTGAGCGTTGTTGCCTTTACCCATTGCAGCATCCTTCCGGTTGGGGGGTCTGAGGTCCGCACTGTCCAGTATCGGGCCGATGGTATAGTCTACTGACTTTTCGCCACGCCTGTTGCGGCTATTCTGGCTGGCTGGCCAGGCCCAGTCGGCCCAGACCGCGACGCAGGCCCTCCAGGCGGTCCTGGCGGCGCTGGGTGGGGTGCGTGCAGACGTCGGCGAAGCCGGGCAGGGCCTCGGCCACCCGCTGCAGGAACGCGCGGGCCGGCATCGACTGGCCGGCCTTCATCTGGAGGCTCTCCAGGATCCGCGCGTCCAGCGGGTCGTTGTAGTCGTCCATCGCCTGGGGCGGGTTGTGCCGCTGGAGCACCCGCTCGCACCGCCCGTCGGCCTGCAGGAAACGGCACGGCACGCAGATGTCGTCGGGGCCGATGACGAACTCCGTCGGCTCGTCCAGCCGCTCGGCCAGCTCGCGGGCGACGACGTGCACGAGGTTGCCCGCCTCGGCTGGCTCGGGCGGGTGCGCGGGGTCGTACTCGGTCACGATGTCCAGCAGGTGGTGCGGCCGAAGCTTCATGGAATGTCCTCCGTGTGTCCGCTCAGGGCCGGTGTGAAACGCTTGGCCTGTCCTACCACAAACCGCCACGGGCGCCCAGACCTTTGGGGTGCGGCGAGCCATCGCCGCTTTGGCTGGGCCCGCCCCAAGCCAAAGCGGCGACTCTGTCGCCGCACTCCATATTAGGTCCCGGCGGCTTGGCGACCTGGGGCGACGCGGGGGCGATCTGGCCCGCGCCCAGCACCACCAGCACCTTCCAGTTCCGCAGGAATCTCATGGCTGACCTTTCGGTCGATGTCCGTTGCGCAGGCCGGTCCCCGGCCGGTTCATGACGAGCTGCGGGAGAAGTCCGCCGCCCGCGGGCGATTGTCGCCGGCGGGGATCAGCTCGAGGCTGTGCCTGGGACTCGCCAGCAGGTATTGAATGCCGCCGCCCGAGGCCAGCACGTGGCCATCCCAACAGGTATTGATATCGGCCGCCCGCGATGCCAGCACCGGCGTGGGCCGAATGACGCGGAACCGGCAGAACCGCTTGCCCGCAGGGTTGATCCCCAGCGACCGCGACGAGGTGCCCGGCTTGGTGTAGAAGGCCCCGTACTCGTTGCCAGCTGCAGCGAAACGGCCGAGGACGTCGCCCGGCCAGAGCAGATCCTCGCGGACCTCCTTGTGCAGGTCGATGCCGCGCAGGATCTTCAGCAACACGCCCTGCTGCGGCATGGGCCCCTGCCTCTGCAGGAACTCCAGCACCACCCGCACGTTCTTCAGCACCAGCGGAGCGGGCGTGACGGACAACACCCCAACCAGTTCGGCGACGTGTTTCTCAGTGATCGCCATCGAATCCCCTTTCTGACAAGATCGACACCCACCGTTCACCCCCCCGCCCTGTGACGCATATTCGTCCCACCTCGGAGTCCGGCAAAGACGTGGCTACAGACACCGTAGCCACGGCACCCGGGGCGTTTGCTCTGTCTTGCTACCTCTTAAGGCCTCTGTGCTTCTGCTCTCTGTGTCCTCTGTGTCCTCTGTGGCCCATGTTCGCCTTCGAGGACCCCCGGCATGCCCGGGGCTATATGGGGACACACAGCGAACGCCGTCGCCCTC
>JAWLCG010000311.1:0-6200 GCA_041687295.1 Phycisphaerae bacterium
CCCACAGGTCCGTCGGTAGGGGCTCACCGCCCCAGCTCTCGGCTGCGAGCGGCGGCGGCGCGGACGGCGCGGACGACCGACTCCTGGACCCCGGCGGCGTCGAGGGTCTCGATGGCCGCCTGCGTCGTGCCGCCGGGGCTGGTGACCTTGCGGCGGAGCACCTCGGGGGCCTCGGCCGTGTTGGCCAGCAGGGCGGCGGCGCCCGCGCAGGTCTGGCGGGCCAGGGCCAGGGCGACGGCGGGCTCGAGCCCCTCGGCCACGCCGGCAGCGACCATGGCCTCGATGAGGTAGAGGAAGTAGGCCGGCCCGCTGCCCGAGACGGCCGTCAGGGCGTCCAGGTCGCCCTCGGCCAGCCGATGCACCTGCCCGCTGGCGGCGAAGAGCGACTCGGCGAAGACGAGGTCGGCCTCGGTCGCTCCGGGCCCGGCCGCCAGGCCCGTGCAGCCCACCCCGGCCAGCATCGGCGTGTTGGGCATCGTGCGAATCACCCGCGCCTTGGGCCCGAGCCCCTCAGCCAGGCGACGGGTGGACACGCCGGCGGCGATGGAGACCACCAGGGCACCCTCGGCGCCCAGGGCCCCGGCCAGACCGGGCAGCACGACGGCCATCTGCTGAGGCTTGACCGCCAGCAGGTACGCCTCGGCCGGCGGGGCCTGGTGGATCGCCGCCACGCACCGCACGCCCAGCTGCTCGCTCAGCGTTGCCCGTCGGGCCTCAACCGGCTCGACGACGGCCACCTCCGCCGGCGCCAGCAGCCTGGCCGCCAGCACGCCGCGCAGCACGGCCTCGCCCATGTTGCCCCCGCCCACCGCCACCAGTCTGCACTCGCTCATGCGCATCTCCTTGAATCGGCCCCCGAGGATACCGCCGCGCGGGCCCGCTGAAAAGCCTGGATGGACCACAGAGGCCCAGCGCGGGCTTCGCCCGCAACCCAACCCGAGTCCGTACCGCGGACCGGTGGTTGGGAAAAAACGGCGCGGGGGCTCTGCCCCCACACCCCCGGGATTTGTCGCTTTGGGCCTCCGGCATGGGATGGGCTCACGCCCCTGCCGGCCGGCCGGGCCCGAGGACGGGCGGCGCAGAGCTTCTGCCGGTGGGCCCCAATGCGCAAAAATCCCGGGGTCCGGGGCAGAGCCCCGGGCGGTTTCTCTGCCGGCGGTGCAGGCGAAATCGTTACAGAAGATCGTGGTTCTGCACATTAGTGGTACAGAGAAGAAGCACAGAGATCTCCTGAGATGCAGAAAGAAGGCGCCAGGCGCCGCCGTGCCTACCCGTATTGCCCCGGGCATGCCCGGGGTCTTCGGGGTTCTGCGTTGGATGCCCAGGGCACGGGTGACCGTCGTCGCCCGGCCAGGGGTTGTCTGGACGGGGCGTTTCTGGTCCACTGGCGTGCTGGAACTACGCGATACACAACCGGCCAGGCCGGGAGGAGGTCCGTCATGTTTATTGTGGCTGCAGCGATTCTGCTGGTGGCGGGGGTGGTGATACTGCTGGTGCCGACGGCCCCGCGGCCCTGGGGGGTGCTGGCGATCGTGGCGGCGGTGGGCGTGGCCCTGGCCGGGGCGGTGGTGATCGTGCCGTCGGGCCACGTGGGCGTGCCGGTGCTGTTCGGCAAGGTGCAGGACCGCTCGCTGCCGGACGGCCTGCACCTGATCAACCCGCTGCTGGAGATCCAGAAGCTCAGCGTCCGCACCGAGGTCTACACGATGTCAGGCGCCTTCGCCGAGGGCGTGCTCCAGGGCGATGACTCGATCGTCGTGCTCAGCCGCGACGGCCTGGAGATGCCGCTGGACATCACGGTGGCCTACCGTCTGGTGGCGGCCGACGCGCCGTGGATCTACCGCAACATCGGCCAGGAGTTCGCCGAGAAGATCATCCGCCCGGCCGCCCGCACGGCCATCCGCGAGGCGGCGTCGCGCTACACGGCCCAGGAGGCCTACTCGACCAAGCGGGACGAGCTGGCGAGCATGGCCCAGCAGTTGCTCGCGACCCGGGTGAAGGACCTGTTTGGCCGCCAGGGGGACGACTTCGAGGGCGTCGGCGTGGCTGTGCAGCAGGTGATGCTCCGCAACGTCGCGCTGCCCAGCCGGGTGCGGGCGGCCATCGAGGAGAAGCTCTCGGCCGAGCAGGACGCCCAGCGGATGGAGTTCGTGCTGCAGAAAGAGACGCAGGAGGCCGAGCGCAAACGCATCGAGGCCCAGGGCGTCAGCGACTTCCAGCAGATCGTCTCGCAGGGCATCAGCCCCGAGCTGCTGCGGTGGAAGGGCATCGAGGCCACCCTCGACATCGCCACCAGCCCCAACGCCAAGGTCATCATCATCGGCTCGGGCCAGGACGGCCTGCCGGTGATCCTGGGCTCGGAGAAGTAGCGCCCGGGGTCGTGGAGGCTCTCTTCGAGCGCCAGCCAGACCCGGGGCGAAGGCGCAAGACCGAAGAGGGGCCACAGAGGCGCAGAGGACCCAGCGCGGGCAACGCCCGCAACCCAAACTGAATCCATGCCGCGGGCCAGCGGTTGGGAAGAAACAGCGCGGGGGCTCTGCCCCCACACCCCCGGGATTTATCGCTTTGGGGCCACCAGCATGGGATAGGCTCACGCCCCTGCCGGCCGGCCCGCCTGAGGACGGGCGGCTCAGAGCCTCTGCCGGTGGGCGAGAATGCGACAAATCCCGGGGTCCGGGGCAGAGCCCCGGGCGGTTTCTCTGCCGGCGGTGCAGGCGAAATCGTTACAGAAGATCGTGGTTCTGCACATTAGTGGTACAGAGGAAGACGCGCGGAGAGTTTCATTCTGTCTGCATATGGCCCCGGGCTTGCCCGGGGGCTTTGGGGCATTCTGTGCACCTGTGGGCCGAGCCGGCGTTGAGCTTTTGCGGCCAGGCCCGGACGAGAAGCCCACGGAAGGCATTCCGTGGGCGTGGAGACAAAGCAGGGGGCGCCCGGACGACAAGGGGCCCGCGGAACCGAGCGGTTCCGCGGGCCCCTTGTTTTGACTCTGAGAGTCTCCGTGTGCTACGGGGCCGGTCTTGCGTCGTCGAATATGCTGGACCTCGCTGGGCCCGACCTGGCCTATGGGCGGCGGATGGCCTTGATGGCGGCGGCGTCACGGGCAGAGAGGTCCGGGTAGTCCGCATCGCTGCCGACGTCGGGGCGGCGCTTCCAGCTGCGGGCACAGCGGGGGTACTTCTCCCGGGCGTCGATCACCTCGATCTTCACACGTTTCTGGCCGGGGGCCGGCGCCAGGCGGGCGAAGCCCACGCCGAGCATGTCCTCCAGCTCGGGCAGGTAGGCCTCGACCAGGCGGTAGTCGTCGGTCTGCGGATCGGCGTGGAAGACGACCTCGGCGTCGAGGGGGTTCTTCAGGTCCGCGCTGCGCAGGGCCTCCAGTTGGGCCAGGCCCTGGTCGCGCAGGCCCAGCAGGCGTTCCCACGTCACGTCGGGGCCGGCCTGGAGGTGGTCGGCGTAGAACTGCCCGTCGTCGCGGGCCTTTGAGCCGATGGCGTAGGCCTGCTCGACCTCCGGGTCGGCCGCGGGCATCTCGGCCAGGTGGACGCTGTCGGGCAGGTCGGCCGGTCGGTTGGGGATGTGCGCCCACGCCTCCTCGCAGGTGAACGGCAGCACCGGCGCCATCAGGCGCACCAGCGCCAGCAGCGTCTGGTACAGCACCGACTGGCTCGCCCGCCGCCGCGGGCTGTCGGGCGCCTCGCAGTAGAGCCGGTCCTTGACGGCCGCCATGTAGATGCTGGAGGTCTGCACGGTGCAGAACTCGTAGATCAGCCGGTAGACGCGGTGGAACTCGAAGTTCTCGTAGGCCTCGGTGACCTCGGCGATCAGGCGGTTGAGCTCCATCCGCATCCAGCGGTCGATGGAGTTCTCGGCCGGCGTGGCCGGGTGGCGGGCCGGGTCGAAATCGAAGCAGCTGCCCATGGCGAACCGCAGAGTGTTGCGGATCTTGCGGTAGGCCTCCTCGACCTGGGCGATCAGGGCGTCGCTGGTGCGGATGTCGTCCTGGTAGTTGACGCTGGAGACCCACAGGCGCATCACGTCGGCGCCGCGGCGGCCCAGCTCGTCCTGGACGTTGACGGTGTTGCCCAGGCTCTTGGACATCTTGTAGCCCTTCTCATCGACGACGAAGCCGTGGGTCAGCACCGTCTTGAAGGGCGGCCGGCCCGTCGTGGCCAGGCAGGGCAGCAGCGAGAGCTGGAACCAGCCGCGGTGCTGGTCGGAGCCCTCGAGGTAGAGGTCGACGGGCACCTCGGCCACCAGGCCGCGGTCGACGGCGGCGGCGAACCAGCTCGAGCCCGACTCGAACCACACGTCGAAGATGTCCATCTCCTGGGTCAGCTTGTCCGGGTCCCACGCGGCCCGCACGTCGCGGAGGCCGGCGTGGGCGCCCCGCGGCTCGGTGGTGCGAGGCTGCTTGTGCGGCAGGTCCGGGTCGTCGGTGGGGTCGTAGTCGCCCAGGATCTCGGCCGGGCTGTGGGTGAACCAACTGTCCGAGCCGTGCTGGCGGAAGTGCTCGGCGACCGCCCGCACACTGGCGGGCGTCAGCAGCAGCTCGCCGGCGGCGTTGCGGAAGGCCGGGATCGGCAGGCCCCAGTTGCGCTGCCGGCTGATGCACCAGTCGGGTCGGCTCTCGAGCATGCCGGCCAGGCGGTTTCGGCCCCAGCCGGGCACGAAGCGGGCCTTGCCCTCGGGGGCCGCGACCTCCAGGGCCAGGCTGCGCAGCGTTCGGCCCGAGTCGCCCAGCGGGCGGTCGACGGCGACGAACCACTGCTCGGTCGCGCGGAAGATCGTCGGCGTCTTGCTCCGCCAGTCGTGGGGGTAGCTGTGCGTGAAGCGGTGCTGGTGGAACATCGCGCCGGACTCGGTGAGGAACGCGCACACCAGGGCGTTGGCGTCCCAGACGCTCTTGCCGATCAGGAAGTCCGGCACCGTGTCGTCGTACGTGCCGTCGCCCTTGACGGGGCAGTAGATCTCCAGATCGTGCTTCAGGGCCGTGCCGTAGTCCTCCACGCCATGGCCCGGGGCGGTGTGGACCAGGCCCGTGCCGTCCTCGAGGGTGACGTAGTTGGCCGGCACGATCGGGCAGAGGCGGTCGGCGTCGAGGGGCTGGCGGTAGTGCAGGTTCGCCTCGGCCAGGGCGGCGCCGGTGCAGGTGCCCAGGACCTCGAACTCGCCGGTGCCCAGGGCCATCACGCGCCCGGCCAGCTCGGCGGCCACGAGGGTGACTCGGCGGTTGCCGGCCGCGTCGGTGTAGGCGACGGCGGCGTAGGTGAACTCCGGGTGCACCGTGACGGCGCGGTTGGCCGGCAGGGTCCAGGGCGTGGTCGTCCAGATCATCACCTGCTCGACGGGGCCCTCAAGCCCGAAGAGCTTGCCGGCCGCCTCGGGCTCGGCCAGGGCGAAGTTGACGTAGACGCTGGTGTCCTGGCGGTCGTAGTACTCCAGCTCCGCGTCGGCCAGGGCGGTGCGGTTCTCGATGGACCAGTGGACCGGCTTGAGCTGGCGGTAGACGATCCCCTGCTGGACCATGCGGGCGAAGACCTCCAGCACGGCCGACTCGTAGGCGGGGTCCATCGTCACGTAGGGCCGCTCGAACGTGCCCCAGATGCCCAGGCGCTGGAACTGCTCGGCCTGGACCTGGATGAAGTGCTCGGCGTACTGGCGGCACTGGGTGCGGATGGCGAGCCGGTCGAGGCGGGCGGCCTCGGTGCCCAGCTCGTCGACGACCTTGGCCTCGATGGGCAGGCCGTGACAGTCCCAGCCGGGGATATACGGCGCGTCGTAGCCGCGCATCGTGCGGTAGCGCAAGACGAAGTCCTTGAGCACCTTGTTGAGCAGGTGGCCCATGTGGATGTCGCCGTTGGCGTAGGGCGGCCCGTCGTGCAGCACGTAACGGGGGCCGTCCTTTCGGGCCTGGCGGATGCGGGCGTACAGGCCGTCGCGGGCCCACTGCTCCAGCATGGCCGGCTCCTTCTGGAGCAGACCCGCGCGCATGTCGAAGGCGGTGCTGGGCAGGTTGAGCGTGTCTTTGTAGGCGTTCTTGGCGTTGTCCTTGGCCATGGATCGTACTCTTTCGGATAGCGGTTCGCCGGGTCGCAGGGGCGAGCCCGGCGGGTTCAGGGCCGGCGGGATGCAGCGCCGCCAGCCGAAAACGAAACGGCCCTGAAGCGCGGAGGTGAGCCTCAGGGCCGGCGGTGCTC
>JAWLCG010000312.1:0-6173 GCA_041687295.1 Phycisphaerae bacterium
GCCAAGCCAGCCCGCCCGCTGTGCGGCCGTGCTGGGCGGCCTGCGGGCCCGGCTGGGCGTGTTCGCCTCGCCGGGCAACCACGACTACTACGCGGGCCTGGGCCGACTCCGCGACGCCCTGGCCGAGCAGGGCATCCCCCTGCTCTGCAACGCCCACCGGACGGTGAGCCTGAACGGCTCGACGCTGGTCATCGCCGGCCTGGACGACGCCAAGGTCGGCCGACCCGACCTGGCCGCGACACTGGCCGGGGCCCCCGCCGACGCGCCCGTCCTGCTGATGAGCCACAACCCCGACGCCGTCGCCGAGCTGCCCGCCGGCCCGCCCATCGCCCTGACCGTCTCGGGCCACACCCATGGCGGGCAGATCGCGCCGTTCGGGCGCCCCATCATCACGCAGACCCGCAACCGCCGCCACTGCCGGGGCTGGGCCGAGGGGCCTCGCGGCCGCTTCTACGTCGGGCGCGGCCTGGGGCCCGTGTGCATCCCGCTGCGGGTGGGCAGCGACCCGGAGCTGCCGATCTTTCGGCTGGTGGCGGCGGGGGCGGAACCCTCTTGCCCACCGGGCGACCGGTCCGTATCGTAGCGACGCCCGCCGGGCACCAGGAGAGATGCGTTGATCGTCGTGCTGAACCTTTTCGACCTCATCCCCGGCCGAGAGGCCGACTACGCCCGCTACCTGCGCGAGGTGCAGCCCATCCTCGACCGCCACGGGGCGCGGGTGCTGGTGTATGGCCTGACGCGGGCCGTCTACTGGGGCGACTGCACGCAGGAGTACTGCGGCCTGATCGCCTACCCGGACCTGGCCGCCCTGCGGCGGCTCAGCCACGACGCCGATTTCCAGCGCATCCGCCCGCTCCGCGACGAGTCCACCCGCCACTACATCCTCACCACGATCGAGGCCTTCCCCGGCCTGGCCGCCGCCGCCCAATACCTCGAGGAGCGGGCCCGGCAGGCGTGATCCCCCGCTGCCGGCGTGGCCAGGAATTGGGTTCGTTTTGATGGGGGGTTCTTCGACCCAGGTTCCGGTTTGCACAGAGTTTGCACCGACCCGAATTGGGTTCGTTTCGCCAAGGCCCGTAGGCTGGGACAGAGCGGCGCCAGCCGCGCCGTCCCACCTTCTTCGGAGTCGGAGGCGGTCGCCCATCCCCCGCCGCAGGTGGGACGCCGCTTCGCTCTGTCCCAGCCTACAAGACTCGAAGAGCCATCGTGGCTCTGGGTGCCCCGGGCAAGCGGGGCGTCAGCACCGCTCGCCCGGTCGAGGGCGGAGGCGGTTGATTCAGGCATCCCCGCCCCCGGCCGGGCGAGCCTACGGCTTGCCCGGGGCACCCGGCCGGACGCGATCCGGATGGGAAGCGAACCCAGCCCATGGCCGGTTCACATGCTCTGCACGGGCGTCTGGGGGCAGACGAGCTGGCGGAGTTCGGCCAACTCCGCCCGGAGCTTACGATCCGGCGCCCCCACCATGTAGGTCGCCAGGAACCAGCCCCCCACCGGGATCAGGGCCAGCAGGCCCCACAGAACGCCCGGATAGCCCTTCGCGCTGGCCAGGAAGTAGCACAGCAGGGCCGGCGCCAGGAACATCGCCATCAGCCATAGCGGCAGCAGCACGATCTCCAGGCCCGAGCGGCGGGAGGGGGGCATGGGCTCGGCGAAGGTCCAGTCGCCCGGCGCCGACTCGCCCCCCGGGTCGGCCGCGACGACGTCGTAGGAGGCCGGCGAGGCGGGAGCGGCCATCGGGTAGGAAGGGGCTGTATCCTGCGCCAACGTCAGCGGCCCGGCCGCGAGGACCACCAGGAACGCCCAAATCCAGAAAGTGTTGCGCATGGTTCACCTTTCGTTAGAGTAGTGGGCTCGGTGAGAGCCGGCATCTTTCGTAGGACCGTCTGCCCATCGGACGTGCGGGTGCGTTGTGCCGCACCGCGAACGGCCCGACCGCGATGCCCACGGAAGGCACTTGGGCAGACCCCGTAGGGCGGGCACCGCCCGCCGCGAAGACGGCAAGCGACGCACACCCGTAGGGCGGGCAATGCCCGCCGCGAAAACGGCAAGCGACGCAGCGGGGTCAGGCGCCCTCGACGGCGGGCGATGCCCGCCCTACCGGCCGCCGGGCCCCGCGGCGCTCGACCCGGCCTACACGGGCAGGTTCGGGAAGGGGCCGCCCTGGGCGGAGGCGGCGGCTGCGGCGCGGAGGTCGGCCAGGAGGGCCGCCTGGTAGTCGCGGCACTGGGTCATGCGGGCCAGCAGGCTGTCCTGGCCGCGCTCGGCGGCGTCGGCGACGTGGGTGGAGCCCTTCTTGACGTCGTCGGCGTGGCGGGTGCGGTCCCACTCGGCGTCGAGCTCGGCGGTGACGGCCTCGAGGCGAGCCTGGGCGTCGGCGAGGCGGTCGGCAGCGCGGGAGAGCTGCTCGGCGACGCGGGCGGGCTCGACGTTGGCCTGATGATCGCGGCGGGCCTGGGCGGCGATGTCGCTCACCGCCAGCCAGGCCAGGCCGTTGGCGTGCAGGGCGGCGTTGACCCGCCCGGCCAGCAGGATGGCGGCAAATTCCTCCCGGTGGCGCTCGACGCGTCCAGCCAGGCCGGCCAGGGCGTTCAGCACGTGCTCGATGGTGCGGGCGCGGGTGGCGAAGTCGGGGCTGCGGGCGACCTCGAGCATCGCGGGCAGGTCGGCGCCCCCGTGGAGCAGCAGCGGCTGCAGGACTTCCCGCCGCGGCGTCAGCTCGTGCAGCTCCCACACCGCCCGGCCAGCGGTGGCGCTCTGCACGCCGAAGAACTCGGCCACGAACTCCTTGGCGAAGGCGACCTTCTCTACCGGCCCGCCTTGCGAGAGGATGCGCCCCGTGTAGGCCACAGCGAACAGGGCTGCGTCGCGGACCAGCCGCCAGGGCACCCACCAGGTGTTGACCACGCCGAGGCACCGCTCGCCCAGCGAGGCCGCCAACTCGGTCATGGCATCGGTGTTGTCGAAGCCGTGGCGATTGGGCTGGATCAGGTCGCCCGAGCGGCACAGGGCCGGGGCGAGCACCACGTCGAAGCCGGCCGCCACGCTGGCGCGGATCGGCTCGGGCCGGAGCTGGTAGTACTGCCAGTGGCACAGGACGACGTCGCGCGGCAGCTCCTCGCGCAGGGACGGGTCGTGCTCGACGTGGTCGGCCCACATCACCATCCGCTTGCCGCAGCCAGTGAGGATGGCGTGGATGGCCCGGACGTGCTCGGCGTAGATCCAGCGGTCGGGCTTGCCCTGGCTGCGCGCGGCGCAGCGCGGACAGCCGGCGGTGTTCACCTCGTCGAGCCCGGCGTGAAAGTAGCGGCTGGGGAACAGTTCGGCCACCTCGGGCAGGATGTCGCCGAAGAGCTCCAGCGTCTGCGGGTGCGAGGGGCAGGCGGCGTTGAAGACGCCCCCCTTGCCGTCGGCGAGGTGGGCGTACCGCGGCAGGCGGGTGATGAACTGGGCATGGCCGAGGCACTCGACCTCGGGCACCACCTCGATGCCGACCTCGGCCGCCGCCGCGACGAACCGGCGGACCTCGTCCTTGCTGAAGGCGTAGGGCGTGGCCAGCTCCGGTCGGCTGTCGAGCTGCAGGACGAAGCCCTGGTCGTCCACGAAGTGCCACCACAGCGTGTTGAGCCCCCATCGGGCCAGGTGAGGCAGCAGGTCGAAGTAGAACTCGTGCCGCTCGACCAGCCGGGCCGGGTCGAGCATCACGCCGCGGATCGCAAAGGGACTGCCCTGGGCCATGGATCGGTCCTCCTTGTCGAGATGAGGGTGCTCGACAATTCATAACCGGTCCGGGCGGCGAAGTACAGCCTTGCGCCGCCAAGCGGGTGGAGCGCGTCGACCCGGGTGGACTGGCCAGGCAAGAATGTTGGGTGCCATGTCGGCCGCCGTGTACCGCCACGTTGACCGTGGACGGAGGCTGCTGCCGCAACCAGGAGGTCCGCAGCTCCGTTCACGGAGCTTCGCCCGCGTAGCGGGTTCAGGCCCGGGCTTGTAGCCCGGGTGCCGAGGTCGGGCCCTCTGGTTTCCCAGCCCGCTTCAGCGGGCTTACCCTCTGTCCGCCGGAGGCGTAAGCCCGCTGAAGCGGGCTGAGGGAGAAGCAGGAGAACCCCGGGCCGGCGACCCCGGCCTCGAAGGCCGGGTCTACACCCGCTGCGCGGGCGAAGGCCGGTGAACCGGCCTGGAGGAACGTCGGCCTGCGGCTCGGGTCGCCTGTCCAGGTGCCGGTGAACCCGAGATAGCAGGCTGCCCGGTCCCCTAGCGATGGCTCAGGGCAGCCTCGGAGTTCGGTCCGGCCGCGTCGGGCTCGGCCAGGTAGCGATCGAAGAAGCGGGTCACCACGTGGATGGTGGCCGGGTCGGCGAAGGTTCGGCCATGGACGGCGCTGGAGACGATCATTCGGCTGGCGTGGACATCCTCGGCGGCGGCCAGCAGGTCGGTCATGTCCTCGGGCGGGGTGATGACGTCCTCCGAGCCGTTGATCAGCAGCAGGCCGCGGTCGCCGAAGTTGCGGACGGCCTCGAGGGCGGTGTTGTCCAGCAGCTCGTAGCCGAAGCGGACGCTCAGGCCCCAGGCCAGGCTCGTGCCGGTCACCGAGGGCAGGTGCATCTCGCCGCAGCGCCGGCGGAGGAACTGGTCGACCGACGGGTAGGCGCTCTCGGCGACGACCACCTTGACGCCGTGGCAGTACGGCGCCGCCAGCATGGCTGCATAGGCCCCCATGCCCGAGCCGAAGATGCCGATCCGCTCGGGATCGACGCCCACGCGGCTGGACAGGAAGCTGACGGCCGCCATCACGTCGGCGGCCTCGACCGGGCCGAAGGAGACGGCCGCGTCGTCGCTGAAGCCGTGCCCGCGGAAGTCGAACAGCAGCACGTCGTAGCCCGCCTCGACCAGGCGCTGGGCGACCGGGTAGAGCCACTGGTCGCGCGTGGCGCCGTAGCCGTGGCAGATCACCACGCCGGGACGCTTGCGCTTCCAGACCAGCCCGTCAACGACCTCGGAGGGCTTGATCGTCGTAAGGTACCAGCCCTGCAGATTGATGCCGTCGTGGGTGCGGAAGCTCACGTCCTGGCAAGTCAGGCCGAACTGCTCGGGGTAGATGTGCGGCGCCTGCCGGGCCGGGCTGCTGAGCCCCAGCAGCATGATCAGCCACAGCCCCACCACCAGCACCGGGACGGCCGAGGCCCGCAGGGCGACCTCCCAGAGGATGTGACGAATCCACACCCGCCGATCGGTCGCATGGACCGGCATGGCAGCCTGGCCCAGCGGACGCCACAGCAGCACGTCCTTGAGCAGAGGCCAGAACACCTTCCTCGTCCAGTCCAGGCCGCTCTTGATGGCTTGTGTAGTTGACATCTCTTGCGCAGCTTACAATACAGGAGAGGTTGATGCGTCAACGCGTCAACGCGTTACTGCCTCACCGCGTCCCCGAGTCGCTACGGCAGGCGTCCGCCCGGCTGGCGCGCACAAGTCCTTGCGAGATAAGGTGATTGAGTGCCGCTCCGGCGTCGAGCGAGTCACGCGTTCACGCGTTGACGCGAGGTATGGGCGACCGCCCGCAGAGCACTCCCGGCTGCCAGGCGGGCCTACAGCCCCGCGTACGGCAGCCGGCCCAGCAGGGCCACCGCCGCCAGCAGGGGCGAGCGCCAGATCGCCCGGCCCAGATCGAGACTGGCCCGGGGCCGAGGCTGACGAAGCGGCGTATGGAAGCGGACCCCCACCCGCACCAGGCCATCGGCCTCGCTGGGCTGGATGTGGACGACCCGCCCGACGGCCGAGAGCGGCGCCGCCGGCGCCAGGCCCCACAGACGCCGCTTGCGGGCCTGCATCTCCAGCACCTCCATGCGAGCCGGCTCCGTGGCGGCGGGGATCTCCAGCGACGCCCCGGCCGGCGAGAAGTCCACCACCCGAGCCGCCAGTGGCGGGCCCTCGGTGAAGGTGATGTCCGCCTTCCAATTCACAGCCGCGCGAGCGTAGAGGCGCCGTTCGAATGCCATGGTCCAGCCCACCACAGAAGTTTGCCGAGCGTCAGGTCCGTAGGGATTGTATCGGTTGAGCAGGGGCGAGACTTGACGATGCCCCCCAAACCAGGCGTGCTAGCGCTCTTCTCCAAGCCCACGGATGGAGCGGCGAGCATCGCGAGTCGCGCAATCCGTGGGGGTCTTGGTGGGGCCGAG
>JAWLCG010000313.1:0-6157 GCA_041687295.1 Phycisphaerae bacterium
AAGTGACTTTTAATCACTAGGTCCAGGGTTCGAGTCCCTGCTCCCTCAGTGAACAGGCCAAGGCCTGTTCACTAGAGCAGTAGAGAGTAGAGAGTAGAGAGTAGAGCAGAGGCTGGCGCCGATATGGGCGCACCGGCGTCCGTCGCCCCCCAGACGCTCTACTGCGGTCTGCTTTCTACTCTCTACTCTCTCTCCCCGTTGGGCAGCCAGCCGCTCCCACGATCCAAGCCCCTGTCACCCTCCACCGGCAGGGGTTTTCTGTTGCGCCTCGTGCCTGGTCGTGCCGCCCACAGGGGCCTCCGGCGCGGGCGCCTTCTCTGCGGTTGCAGCCCGGGCCGCCGCCGGGTAGTCTTCCCGGCATGGATACCAACATACATGACGCGGTCTACGGCTGTCTGATGGGCGGGGCGATCGGCGATGCGCTGGGGGCGCCGACGGAGGGCAAGCTGCCCCACGAGATCCACCAGCAGTTCGGGCGGGTGACCGATCTGCTGGCGCACAAGGCCACGGGCGGCGGCGGCGGGGCGGGCTTTGCTACCGACGACACGACGCTGCGGCACTGCTTCTGCCTGGCTATCGTCCGCAAGGGCGGGCGGATCACCCCCGACGACGCAGCCGTGGTGTGGCGCGAGCGGCTGCGAAGGGAGTGGATCGCCGGCCCCGACCGGGTCGCCCTGATCAAGCTGCAGGCCGGCGTGAGCCCCTGGCACAGCGGCGAGGGGAGCATCCCGTCGGCCTGCCCGGCCATGGCCATCGCGCCGGTCGGCATCATCAACGCCGGCGACCCGGCTCAGGCGTACCAGGACGGCTTTGCCATCGCGGGCATCAACGGCGAGGGCTTCGATCGTGACGCCTCGGCCGCCCTGGCCGCCGCCTACGCGGCCGCGTTCGCGCCGGGGGCGGGCGTGGAGGACGTGCTGGCCGCCGCCAGCGTGCCCACCGACACCCTCGCCGGCCGGGCCATCGGCATGACGCTCCACCTGGCCCGCCAGTGCCCCGACGTGGCCAGCTTCACCGACCGCTGGTACGCCGAGCAGATCAACTGGTGGAGCCGCCCGGGCCGCTGGAGCGTCGAACGCTACCCCATGGGCACCGCCATCGAGTCGGTGCCCCTCGCCCTGGCCCTGCTGCAGCTGACTGGCGGCGACGTGGAGGCCTGCATGGTCGAGGCCGCCAACTTCGGCCGCGACTCCGACACCGTCGCCAGCATCGTCGGCGCCCTGGCCGGCGCGATGCGGGGCGCCTCGGCCATCCGCCCGGCCTGGATCGAGACCGTCGAGGCCGTCAACCGCCCCCGCCTGGCCGAGATCGACGACGAGGGCGCCGAGCCGACCTTCCGCTCGATGGCCGACCGCCTCGTCGACGCCCTCGCCCGCCAGCACCAGGCCACCCTCGCCCGCGCCGGGCAGTTGGCGGCCATCCTGGGCGTCTAGGGCAAAGGTGGGGCTGCGCTGACGCTGCGCCCCAGCCTACGAAGTCGCCTCGCGCCGTAGGCTGGGGCGCAGCAAAGCGGAGCCCCACCTTCTCGCTGGAAAGGGCGCCGTTGTCAGCTACAATGGCATCGGGAGCGTGAACTCATGCGCCGGTCGGCCTTTACACTGGTGGAGATGCTGGTGGTCATTGCCGTGGTGGCGTTGCTGGCGACGGTGCTGCTGCCGAGTCTGTCGGCCGCCCGCGAGCAGGCCCGCCGGGCGCAGTGCGCCAGTCAGTTGCGCCACGGCCTGATGGGCCTGTCGCTCTACAGCCAGGAGCACGCCGGCCGACTGCCCCCGTTCGCCATGAGCGACGCCGCCCGGCCAGACTGGGTGCTCAGCAGCCACTGGGGCGGCACGGGCAGGCCGACCTTTCGGCCCGGCACGGAGCGGACGAACCTCTGGGCCCTGGCCGACGCGGGCATGGTCGAATCGCCCAACCTGCTCTGCCCCAGCGCCCGGCTTGGCGGCGACGCGAGCTACTTCCACGACACCCAGCGGTTCAGCACCTACGCCGTCCGCGTGCCCTACAGCTGGGACCTGTTCCGCCCCGGCCCGCCGGTGGACATGGGGCGCTACGGGCCGGGCGGCGTCTTCTGCCTGGCCGGCGGCGGGGTGAAGGTGGAGACCGGCTTCGCCCGGTCCCTGCGCGTGCCGCAGGTGCGGACGGGCTGGCAGTACCGCTCGGCGGCGCCGGGGCTGGACTACGTGGCTGACATGGCCAGCGGGGCCTGGCTGGCCGACACCTTCTGGCGATGCCCGCCCACGCCGGCGCCCAACGGCAAGGGCTTCGAGCGCGAGATGGACTGGTGGCACGGCGACGCGATCCTGGTCGGCTACGCCACCGGCGACGTCCGCACCCTGCCGGCCGACGCGGCCCTGGCCGAGCACGTGCCCGCCCCCGACGGCACCGCCCCGCCCGACGACGGCACCGAATGCTCCGCCGGCCACGCCGAACACGTCTGGAAGCTCTTCGACCAGCGGTAGCGCGTAGGGCGGGCAATGCCCGCCGTCGATGGCGTCAGTCGCCCCCCCGGCGGGCATTGCCCGCCCTACGGCAGGGCCTACTCGTCTTCGAAGTCGCCGACGATACGGATGTTGTTTTTTCCGCAGCGTTTGGCCGAGAGCAGGGCGTCGTCGGCGCTCTTGAGCAGCTCCTCGACGGTTCGGCCATCCCAGGGGAAGCTGGCCAGGCCGCCGGAGATGGTCAGCACGCCGCGGGCGTCGGGGCCGAGGCTGTCGAAGCGATGGCTGTTGACGGCCTGGCGGAAGCGGTCGGCCAGGGCGTAGGCGCTCTGGGGGGGCTGGCTGTTGGGCTGGCGGGGCGGGCCGGCCTCCCAGAAGAGCACCGCGAACTCGTCGCCGCCGACGCGGGCGACCACGTCGTGCTTGCGGGTGATGCTTCGCATCATGCGGGCGGTCTGGTGGAGGATCTCGTCGCCGACGGCGTGGCCGAACTGGTCGTTGTAGCGCTTGAAGTCGTCGATGTCGTACAGCAGCAGCGTCACGCGGAACCGCTGCCGCTGGGCCCGCTGAAGCAGCTGCTGGGCGAAGTGCAGGAAGTAGCGGCGGTTGTACAGGCCCGTCAGGTCGTCGATCGTCGCCAGGCGGTGCAGGGCCTCGACCCGCCCGGCCAGGGCGGCCAGGCTGGGCACGATCTCGCGCAGGGCCGAGAACCACCGGCGGTGGCGGGCGTCGGTCTCGAGGGGCGCATCGGCCCACAGCACGCGGGGCGTCGGCGTCTCCAGCAGCAGCACCGCGTGGGCGGAGGCCGGCACGGCGTCCAGCTCGGCCCAGCCGGTGCCCGCCCCGCACACCTCGGCCACCATCGTTTCGAGGCAGCCGGCGAGGGCCTCGCCGTCGCGGGCGGCGTCGATGAGCCGGCGGGTCTGCTCGCTGGACAGGCTGGCCGGCGAGGCCTGCGGCGTCTCGGGCAGGGCCTCGGACTGCAGGATGCCCCGCCACTCGCGCGGGGCCAGCGGGAGGATGTAGTAGTCCTCCAGCGTCGCGCGGTCGATGGCGAGCAGCTCCGGCTCGTCGGCGGGGTGGCACAGGCCCAGGATGCGGGCGTCGGGCTGCAGTCGGCGGATGGCCGAGGCCAGCTGCCCCAGGTCCGGCTGCGGGGCCGTCAGCAGCACCACGCGGTAGGGGCGTTTGGCCAGGGCCTCCAGGGCGGCGAACGGCTCGGGCCGAACGTTGACCGCATCGGGCGGCAGGGGGCGCGTGAGCCGCTCGGCCAGGGGCCCCTCGGCCAGCAGCAGGATGTCCGGGGCTGCGATCATGGGCGCGGGTCCAGCAGGGCGGCCAACTCGTCGGCACTCAGCAGGGCCGTCGAGTAGGCCCGGCGCAGGGTCTCGGGCGACTCGGCGGGCCGATCCGGCTGCTCGGGCGGTTGGGCCGTGCAGGTCGGGCCGGTCGGCGGGAGGGGGGCCGGGGCCTGGGCCGGGCCGGTGGCCGGCTCGGGCGGCAGGGGGGCCTGCTCGGCCTGTACGATCGCCAGGACCGCCTCGGCCAGGGCATCGGGCGTCGTGGTCGTCAGCGACCCCGCCGCCGTCAGGCCCGCCGGCACCTGCCCCACGCCTAGCGCCGGCACCGCCAGCCGACGCGCCAGCGCCAGCAGATCCTCCAGCATGGGCCGCCAGCCCGCCAGGTCGATCACCAGCACCGAGACGCACCCGGCCAGGACCTCGACGGCCGCCTGGTAGGGGTGCGCCGACGCCCGCACCGTCATGCCTGCCCGTTCCAGCACCGCCCGGGCCGAGTCGAGAGAACCGGCGCGGCGGGTCAGGAGCACCACGCAGGGCTGAGCCAGGTTCTGCTCGAGCGGTACCACCAGAAGGGCCTCCTCGGCGGTCTGCCATTCTAAGGCATTCGCCTCATTCCGTAAAGACCCGCACTGGCCGGCGGGGCCATATGGCGGGCGGCGGGCCGGTTAGTTGTTGCCACTTGCGCCCAGCCCCTGCACAATAGGGGCACGGGGCAGGCCGGCGGCGCAGGGCGTCGGAGGCGGATAATCCCCGGCGACTGTCGAAGGAGCGTTGTGATGAGTCAATTTCGTGTCCTGGTGAGCGTGGCGGTGTTGGCCGGCGTCCTGGCGGGCTGTGTGGGCGGAGGCCTTGGACCCGTGAACGTCGAGCAGCTCGGCGAGGCCGCCCCGGCCCTGATGGCGGCGGCCGAGACACACAACACCCAGGCCCGGCGCAACGTAGCAGCCATCGAGGCCGACGCCCTGATCACCCGCTACGACGGGGCCACCGAGGTCGTCAGCGTCCAGCGCCTCCGCATCGAGCCGGCCCGCGGGCGGATCCGCTCGACCGCCCTCTACCCGGGCGGCTCGTGGCAGGCCACCGTCGGCCTCGATGGCGACGCCGATTTCCAGACCACCGGCCGGGTGCAGCTCACCGAGGCCCAGCAGGCCGAGATCGCCTCGTACCTCCGACTGATCCTGCACCGCGTCCGCGGCCCGCTGAACCTGCTGGGCGGCGGCGAGCGGCCCGTCGGGGTCACCGAGGTCTTCCAGGCCGGCCTGCGGGCCGACCGCGTCGAGTCCACCGGCCGGAGGGAGCTGGCACGGGGCTACTTCTTCGAGCTGCCCGACCACGAGCTGCGGATGATCACCGCCGGCGGCCTGGAGGCGGGCCAGCAGGGCACCGTCTCGCGCCTCTGGAACAGCGAGTTCGACGGCCTGCTCCTGCCGGTGGCCATCCGCGTGACCAGCCTGGGCGGCGATTCTCTGTTGGGCGATCGGCGACTGATGGACGTAGAATTCAACAGAGTAACGATTCAGCCGTAACGCCGTCAGGCCAGGAGGTGGCTCCTGATGAGTCTTGATCTGTCGACCATCCTGGAGGATTGGCCGTACGAGCCGGGCAAGATCAGCGTCCGCAAGATCGTCGGCGACGACGGCCGGCCCAAGATCCAGCTGAGGCTCGATCTGGGCATGCTGCAGATGGAGGTCCAGGGACGACCCGACGGGGAGCGCCCCCACGGCTTCGAGAGCTATCTGGAGTTCTACGAGGACCGCCTGCGCCTCCACCGCGACCAGTACGGTCGCGAGGAGGGCTTCAGCCTTTCGCCCGAGGACTGCCAGCTGCTGCGGTCCGAGAGCGTGATGTACTATCACCGCTACCTCAGCGAGTTCGCCCTGGAAGAGTTCGATGCCGTCGAGCGCGACACGGCCCGCAACCTGCGGGTGATGGACCTGTGCCGCCGATTCGCCCAGACCGGGCCCGACAAGGTCACCCTCGAGCAGTACCGCCCCTACGTGGTGATGATGCACACCCGGGCCCGCGCCCTGCAGGCGATCGCCCGCGACGACTACCGCGCCGCCCGCCAGGCCGTGATGGAGGGCATGGACACGCTGCGGGTCTTCATGGAGAGCCCCGAGGCCGACCTGCTCAGCGAGGGCCGGGGCGAGCTGACCGTCCTGGAGACGCTGCTGGACGAGATCGACCGCCAGCGGCCCATGGACCCCATCGAGACGCTCGAACGCTCCCTCGCCGAGGCCATCGAGCAGGAGCGCTACGAAGACGCCGCCGTCCTCCGCGACCGCCTCTCCGCCATGCGCCGCGACGATGAGTAGGCCCGCCCCGGGGCGCCCCAGCGGAGCCCCGAAGGGGCGCTGGATCGGAGCCCCGAAGGGGCGGTAGTCTTTAGCCGGGGGCGTAAGCCCCCGTTTAAGCGTA
>JAWLCG010000314.1:0-6113 GCA_041687295.1 Phycisphaerae bacterium
TGGTTGTGCGGGGGGGGGCCCCCCCCACCCACCCCCCCACCTTTCTCCTCGAAGAGAGCCCAGGCCCGGCCCGGCGCCCTACAGCAGCAGCGTGCCGACGAGGACGACGTCCTCGCCGAGTTGGGCGGGCTGCAGCTGCCAGTTGTCGCGGTAGGGCGCGAAGCACACCTCGCGGAGGCGTGCCTCGAGCCGGCGGAACAGCGGCTGGCCGATGAGGCTCACGCCGCCGCCGATGACGATGCGGTCGGGGTTGAGCAGGGCGACGGCGTTGGCGACGGCGACGGCGTAGTGGCCCGTGAGCTCGTCGAGCAGCTGGCCGGCCTCGTCGATACTCTCCTGGTCCATCTCGCGGCCCAGCCTTTCGAGGGCCTCGTCGCTGAGGTTGCCGTTGCGCAGCTCGCCCTGGACGGCCTGGCCGACGAGGCGGGCGTTGACCGCCGTCGCGTCGCCGTCGGCCAGCCGCAGCAGCCCCGGCAGCTGGCCCGCCTGAGCCAGGGCGCGGGCCCGGCGGTCCAGCGCCCAGCCGCTGCAGAGCTCCTCGACGATCACGTAGCGGTTCTGCTGGCGGTCCCAGAGCTTCGTATGGCCGATTTCCATGGCCCCGAACCGCCCGTTGTGCAGCCGGCCGTCGACGACCAGCGCCCCGCCGATGCCGCTGCCGATGTTGCTGTAGAGCACGCATCGCCCGCCTTGGCCGGCGCCGACGGTCGCCTCGGCCAGGCCGCCGCAGTTGGTGTCGTTCTCGATCACCGCCGGCCGGCCGAGGGCCTCTTCCGCCCAGCCCGCCAGCGCAAAACCGTCCCACCCGGCCACGTGGAAGCTGCGGACGATCCGCCCGCCCTCGCGGTCGACCGGCCCGCCGAAGCCGATGCCCACCCGCTCGACGGCATCGCTCAGCAGCGGACGCACCAGTTCGGCGATCTGCTCAAGGATCGCCTGCGAGCCCCGCTGCGGGTCCACCGACGCCCGGCGGATCGTTTCGATCCGGCCCGTGTCGTTACCCAGGGCGGCCTGCAGCTTCGTGCCGCCGATCTCCACCGCGATGCGCTTGGCCATGCTGCGAACTCCAATCACTGTGCGGGGGCCGTGGCTACGGTGTTTGTAGCCACGTCTTTTCAGCTCATCAACTAGGGACAGACCCTATCTTCGCCTTCCACCTTCGAAGACCCCGGGCATGCCCGGGGCTATATGGGGCGCCACGGCAGCGCCTGGCGTCGTCGACGGCGGGCGATGCCCGCCCTACGACAGGCGGGCCAGGGCCTCGGCCAGTTCGGCGCGGGTGGCGGTGCCGGTGGTGCCGAGCTTTTTCACGACGACGCTGGCGGCGAGGTTGGCGATCTCGATGGCCTCGCCGAGCGTTGCGCCGGCCGCCAGGGCCATCGCCAGGTTCGCCGACACGCAGTCGCCGGCCCCGACGATGTCCAGCGGGGGCTGGACCGGGATGGGCGCCGCCCGGTGCAGCGTGCCGTCGGGCTCGGCCGCCAGGATGCCGTCGGCGCTCAGCGTCACTACCACGGGCCGACCGGTCTGCTGTGCCCGTCGACGGGCGAGCTGGGCTACCTCCGCCTCGTCGTCGGCCCCGCCGGCCTGGCCGAAGTGGTGTCGTAGCTCGTCGCGGTTGAGCTTGACGATGACGTTGGCGAAGCCCGCGATGTCGCACCGGCTGTCCGCCAGGAACACCTTTTGGCCACTCGCCGCGAGCTGGGCGAGCCTCGTTTTGACGCTGGCCGTCAGGGCCCCCGTCTCGGGGTGGTCCACCTGCTCCATGAGGATGACGGCGTCGGCGGCGTCGACGGCCCGGGCCAACTCGTCGGCGAGCCGGTCGGCGGCGGCCGGCGGGGTGGGCGTCCAGTTCTTGCGGTCGAGACGGCTGAGCTCCTCGGGCGGCTGGCCCGGGCGGAGCACCAGCGGCTTGCCGTAGGTGAAGGTCACCCGCTCGGGCGTGCTGAAGAAGTGCGCCAGGTCCACGCCGGCCGCCTCCAGGGCGGCCCGCAGCTCGTAGCCCTCGCCGTCGAGGCCCGCGAAGCCAACCGCCATCGCCCGCGCGGGGCAAAGGGCGACGACATTGTTCATCACCGTGCCGGCCCCGCCGGGCTGGCTGCGGACGTTGACCACCTGGTGGGCGGGCAGCTGGGTCTCGATGGAGGTCTCCTGCCGGGCCGGGTCGATCTCGAAGTAGCGGTCCAGGCAGTAGTCGCCCGCGACGGCCACCGTCAGCCGATCGTAGCGGGCCGTGATGGCCGAGAGGCGCTCCCCGCTCAGCATGGCCCGGCCCCCAGGCAGAAGTCCAGCAGCGCGTCGGTCTGGCTGAAGTCGGGCACGATGCAGTGCGCCCCGGCCCGCAGCAGGCGCTGGCGTTTCCACGGGTCCGGCTCGCCGCCGCCGTGGGCCTCGTCGCTGGCCACGCCCACGGCGTAGCCGCCGACCTCCACGACGTTCTCGATCTCCACGAACCCGTCGCCGAAGGCCAGCAGCTCCCCGCCGGCCACCTGGTTCTCGGCCAGCAGGCGGTCGATGACCATCTTCTTGCTGAAGGTCTTGTAGTCGTCGCGGGCCCCGTAGATGTGCGGGCCGAAGTAGCGGGCCACGTCCAGCAGCTCGGCCTCCTCGCGGACGAACGGCTCGTCGGTGCCGCTGGCCAGCAGCAGCGTCAGGCCGCGGGCGGCGAGCCCCTCCAGCAGGGACCGGCTGCCGCGCAGCAGCAGTTCGTCGGGACTCTTCCGCCCGGTGCGGAGGGCGTCGCGGCGGCCCTCGATCCGCTCCATGAGCCGGCGGTGGTACTCGTGCTTGTAGGTCAGCGGCTCGTCGGGCGTGCCGCCGAACTGCGTGACCCGCTCGGCCAGGCGGATCATCTGGTAGATGGTCTGGCGCCCGCAGATCTCCATGATGTCGTCGCTGACCATCTGCCGCAGGTGGTCGCGGTCCATGTTGTGGTCGAGCGGCTGGAGTATTTCGAGGAACATGGGGATCATCACGTCGGGCCAGCCCTCGCGGACGAGGCTCAGCGTGCCGTCGAAGTCGAACAGGACGTAGCGGAAGTCGTGGCCGGGCGGGGGCGTCACGATCTCGATGGGCATGGGCTCGGCTTTCCGTGTGGGGCTGTGTATACTCTGGTACGGTGCGGCCGGCGGGCGGACCTTTCGCGGACAGGCCGGTCCGGTGCCCAATCATTACCAGTAGCGACGGACGTTTGCCAAGCGAAAAGCCCCCCGGGGCGTTCAGGAGAGCAGCGGATGAAGGCGTACCTGCAGGACTACATGACCAAGCTCAACGCCGCCCTGGCCAGTATCGACCTGGACAAGGTCGACCGCATGGTCGAGATGCTCACCGAGGCCCGCGAGGCCGGGCGGAACATTTTCGTGTGCGGCAACGGCGGCTCGAGCGCCACGGCCAGCCACTTCGCCGTCGACATGACCAAGGGCGCCACCTACGGCCGGCCGAGCAAGCCCTTCCGCTGCATCAGCCTGGGCGACTGCCTGCCGCTGACGACGGCCCTGGGCAACGACATCGGCTATGAGACGGTCTTCAGCGAGGCGATGCGGCCCTTCGCCCAGCCCGGCGACGTGCTGCTGGCCATCAGCGTCAGCGGCAACAGCCCCAACGTCATCGAGGCCGTCCGCACCGCCCGGGAGATGGGCGTGGCCACCATCGGCCTGTGCGGGGGCGCCGGCGGCAAGCTGGCCGACCTGGCCGACCTGGCCCTGAAGGTCGACGACACCCACTTCGGCCGGGCCGAGGACGCCCACATGGTCATCATCCACCTGCTCTGCTACGCCTTCATGGACAACGAGCCCGCCACCAAGCCCCGCAGCGTGCCGCGGTAGGGGCGCTATGGAGTGCGGCGACCGAGTTGTCGCTTTGCCATGCACGTCCCCTATGACAGGGCGACCGCCGCCGTGCGGCGGGGGACGCCGGCGAAGAACCCCGCCCAAGACCCCCACGGATTGCGCTGCGCTCCATCAGTGGGCTTGGAGAAAGAGCTTGTGACGGGTGCTCTGCGATACAATCCATTAACGGATTAACGCTCTTCCTTCGCCTCAAGTTTCAGGGCGGCGGAGTTGATGCAGAACCGCAGGCCCGTGGGGCGCGGGCCGTCCTCGAAGACGTGGCCGAGGTGGGCGCCGCATCGGGCGCAGGTGACCTCGGTGCGGGTCATGCCGTGGCTGGTGTCGGTGCGGGTGGCCACGCGGTGCTCGTCGATGGCCTGGTAGAAGCTCGGCCAGCCCGAGCCGCTGTCGTACTTGGTCTGCGAGCTGAACAACTCCTGGCCGCAGGCTACGCAGCGGTAGACGCCGGGGGTCTTGGTGTTCCAGTACTCGCCGGTGAAGGGCGGCTCGGTGCCGCACTGCTGGGTCACGCGGTACTGCTCGGGCGTCAGCAGGTCGCGCAGCTCCGCGTCACCCATGGCGCCTTTGTCCTGGGGGTCGGGGGTCTTGTCGGTCATGGTTGTTTCCTCGGCTGGCTGGGCCAGGGCGGCCGGCGAGGCCTCGTCGCACGAGGCCGCCACCATCGCCACCGCCACCGCCAGCATCATCAGAATCGCATGCATGGGCTCTCTCCTCGCGAGCGTTCCCTGTATCCATACTACAGCCGGGGCCGGCAGGGCGTTCATAGATCCCACCCAGCGTCGCGTTGCCGTGTCTGCCCATATAGCCCCGGGCATGCCCGGGGTCTTCGATGGCGGCGCAGGGAGCCGGGGAGGTCTCCGCGCCGGCGTGCCTGAAATCGCTTGCGTCGGCGCGGGCGGCGGGGATGATAGGGCCCCTGGAGGTGAGCGATGCGTGTGCTATGCGTGCAGCCGACGATCGAGTGGCAGGACAAGTCCGCCAACTATCGGCGGGTCGAGGGGTTGCTGCGCGGCCAGGCGAGGCCAGGAGACCTGGTCGTCCTGCCTGAGATGTTCGCCACCGGCTTCAGCATGGACGTGGCCGCCATCGCCGAGACCGTCGGCGGGCCCACCGAGGCCTTCCTGGCCGGCCTGGCCCGGGCGCACCGCTGCACCGTCATCGGCGGCGTGGTGACGCTCGGCCCCGATGGCCGTGGGCGCAATGAGGCCCTCGCCCTGGGCCCCGACGGCCAGCTCCTGGCCCGCTACGCCAAGCTGCACCCCTTCCGCTTCGCCGGCGAGACGGACCACTACGGCCCCGGGTCCGACGTGGCGGTCTTCGACTGGGCCGGCCTGGCCGTGGCGCCGACGGTGTGCTACGACCTGCGGTTCCCCGAGCTCTACCGCCGCTCCGTGCGGCGGGGGGCGACGCTGCTGGTCGTCATCGCCAATTGGCCCCGTCCGCGGGCCGACCACTGGCGGACGCTGCTGCGGGCCCGGGCGATCGAGAACCAGGCCTTCGTCGTCGGCGTCAACCGCGCGGGGGCGGACCCGAAAAACGACTACGCCGGCGGCAGCCTCATCGTGGGCCCCAAAGGCGAGGTGCTCGCCGAGGCCGGCGAGGGCGAGTGCCTCCTGCCGGCTGACCTGAACGCCGAGGACCTGGCCCGCTGGCGGGCGGAGTTCCCTGCCCTGGCCGACATCCGCCCCGACCTGCTGGGCCCGTAGGCCGGGTCGAGCGCAGCGAGGCCCGGCACGCGGCGCCCGTCAGTTCATCCGCCAATCCTGGCGCTCAAGGCGGGCGCGGTCGCGCTGAGTGCGCTGGTGTCGGCCGGCGGTGCCGAGGATCTGCGTGAAGGTGAGCACCGCGCGGAACAGCAGGGCCATCGCCTCGTCGCTGAGGGGCTCGGCGGGCTCTTTGCGGGGCTGGTCGGGGGCGGTCATGGCTGGACCTCGCCGGCCTCGTTGACGCCGAACTCGCGGGCGACCTGGTGCAGGGCGTCCTCACGGCTGACGTGCGTGGAGTCGCCCACGAAGCCGCCGCTGTCGTCGAGCCGGTAGAGCGTCCAGAAGGGCCCGACCCTTTCGATGACCACCCGGCTGACCATGCGCGGCACGTTGGCCGGGCCGCCCAAGCTCATCGCCGCGTGCGGCAGGCACTCGTGCGAGGCCTCCACCGGCCGCGGCAGGTCGATGACCAGCCGGTCGTTTCCGTCGTCGGTCTTGCTGCTCTTCTTCGCCATGCACAACTCCAGGGGGTTCCGTAGGCCGGGTCGAGCGCAGCGAG
>JAWLCG010000315.1:0-6111 GCA_041687295.1 Phycisphaerae bacterium
CCCTTCCAGGGCTGCGCCCGACGCCCAGCAGCCCGGGGCCCCGAGACCCAACGACTTGCGCGAACGGTTCGAGAATGCAAGGCAAGGGTATTATCGGATAGGCTCATGGCGTTGGTAGCCACGTCTTTCCGTTTCTGCGTGGGCTCCCCCCGAGCGGAAGACTCGAACGACACGGATTGCACAGATAACAGCAGATTACACAGATAGGATTTTAAGGTCCGCCTTCTTATCTGTGCCATTGCCGTTGATCTGTGAAACCTGTGGTTCTCGCCCGTCCGGAGTTCCCGGAGTACCCCCTGGGTGCACAGCCGTGATGGGAGGCAAGCGCTTTGGGAGTGCGGCGGCAACAACGCCGCTTTGGCTGGCTTTATCGTGTGCGATCCAAAGCGGCGTCAAGGCCGCCGCATTCCATACTGCGCTCGCGCCTTGCGCCTCCATTGGCCGGTGCGCATGACGATCTGACGCTCCAAGACGCGGCGGCAGGCAGCGTAGGCGGTGCCCGCCCGCCCCCCTCAGGTCCTGCAACGGAAGAGTCGACCGGTCTCATCTTCCTTTCATGATCGATCCGCTAGGGTGGAGGCGTGGCGCGGGTCTTGGGGCCTGTTGATGGCCCCAGCTCGAACCGCCGACCCAAAGCAAAGGGGTACGGAATGATCAACCGGAAATGGGCAGTGGCCGTGAGTGTTTGTGGACTTCTCGGTCTGGTGTTGGCCCTGACGGGGCTGGCCGTGGCACAGGACGCCGAGCGGGGCCAGCGGGGTGACTGGGGCGGCCGGGGGCAGATGGACCCCGAGCAGATGCGGGCCCGCATGGAGGAGTGGCGAGGCCGCATGCTCGAGGAGACTCGCACGCACCTGGGCCTGAGCGAAGAGGAGTGGACGCTGGTCAAGCCCCGCTACGAGCAGGTGCTGGAGCTCAACCGCCAGCTCAGCGGCCCGGCGCGCGGCATGATGTTGGGCATGCGCGGGCGGGGCGGCCGGGGGGACGACCGCGGACCGGCCCAGACGCAGCCCCAGGACCAGACGGCGTTGGAGAAGGCCTCCACGCAGCTCCGCGAGGTGCTCGAGCAGCCCAACAGCTCTCCCGAGCAGATCCAGTCGGCCCTGACGAGCTACCGCCAGGTCCGCATCGAACTCGAGGCCCAGCGCAAGCAGGCCCACGAGTCGCTGCGTGAGCTGCTGACCGTCCGCCAGGAGGCGATCCTGGTCAGCACGGGCGTCCTGAACTGATCGCGCGGGGGCGGCGATAGGCGAGCCGGCGCCGGGTGTGGTCGTCGTGCGGCGCCGGCTTGATCCTTATACCGTCCCCCGCTGGGAGTTGTGTCGTGATCGCTCTGGTGAACCGCATGAGGCTCGACGGCCTGCTGGACGCCCAGCGGGCCGGGCGGGTGGCCGCCGGACTCGAGGCCGGGCAGGACCTCGCCGTCACGCTGCGCCAGGAGGCGGGCCTGTCCGAGGAGGCCCAGTTGGACTACCTCGCCCGTGCGTTGCACCTGGAGCGGGTGGACCTGACGGCGGCGAGCCCCTCGGCCGAGCTGGTGCGGCAGTTCCCCACGCGGATCCTGCTCAAGCATCAGCTGCTGCCGCTGGAGCAGCGCGACGGGGCGGTGCGGGTGGCCTGTCGCTGGGGCAGCTGGGCGGCCGGCCTGGACGAGCTGCAGATGGCCAGCGACCTGCCCATCGAGCCCGTGCTGGCCGAGACGGCCCAGATCGCCCGCTGGCTCAACGGCCTGCTGGGCGTCGGCGCCGACACCATGGAGGTGCTCGTCAGCGAGGCCAACGGCCAGGCCCGCCCGGTCGAGACGCTGGCCGACCTGGAGCTGGACGGCTCGGCGGATGAGGCCTCGATCATCACGCTGGTCAACCAGATCCTCCACGAGGCCATCGAGCGCCGCGCGACCGACGTGCACCTCGAGCCCTTCGAGAAGTCCCTCCGCGTGCGCTACCGCGTCGACGGCGTGCTGCAGGAGGCCGCCCTGCCCCGCGAGGTCTACCAGTTCCACCCGGCGATCGTCTCGCGGCTGAAGATTCTCGGCCAGCTCGACATCGGCGAGAAGCGCGTGCCCCAGGACGGGCGGATCAAGCTGCGCGTGGCCGGGCGCGAGGTGGACGTCCGCGTCTCGGTGATCCCGATGCTGCACGGCGAGGCCGTCGTGCTGCGCCTGCTGGACCGCAGCTCGCCGCTGCTGGGCCTGGAGCGGCTGGGCATGTCCGGCGCCGACCGCGCGCAGATCGAGGGCGTGCTGGGCCTGCCCCACGGCATCGTCCTGGTCACCGGCCCGACCGGCAGCGGCAAGACCACCACGCTCTACGCCTGCCTGACGCAGATCAACGACATCGAGCGCAAAATCGTCACCATCGAGGACCCCATCGAGTACCACCTGCACGGCATCAGCCAGATCCAGGTGCAGCCCAAGGCGGGCCTCACCTTCGCCCGGGGCCTGCGGGCGGTGCTGCGGCACGACCCCGACGTGGTGCTCATCGGCGAGATCCGCGATCAGGAGACCGCCGAGATTGCCGTGCAGGCCTCGCTGACCGGGCACCTGGTCTTCTCGACGCTGCACACCAACGACGCGCCGGGGGCGGCCATTCGGCTGATCGACATGGGCGTCGAGCCGTACCTGGTGGCCTCGTCGGTCGAGGTGGTCGTCGCCCAGCGGCTGGTGCGGACGATCTGCCCCGCCTGCCGCCAGGAGTACCGCCCGCACGACGTGTCGATCCTGCGCGACCGCTTCGGCGAGGTCCTGCCCGAGCGGTTCTTCCGCGGCGCCGGCTGCAGCGACTGCCACGGCACGGGCTTCTGGGGCCGGGTGGGTATCTTCGAGATCATGCCCGTCAGCGCCGCCACGCGGACACTGGTGCTGGAGCGCGCCCCCGGGCCGGTGATCCGCCGCCAGGCGGCCGCCGAGGGGATGCTCTCGCTGCGCGACGACGGCTGGCGGCTCGTGCGGCAGGGCAGCACGACGGTCGACGAGGTGCTGCGCGTCACCAAGGACGAGCTGCACGAGGAGCAGCGGTAGTGGCCAGTTTCGCGTACATGGCCGTCGACGCCCAGGGGCGAAAGGTCCAGGGCACACTGGACGCGGAGGCCCGCCCGGCGGCGGCCCGGCTGTTGCGGCAGCGCGGCCTGACGCCGGTATCGCTGGCGGCGGCGGAGTCGGTCCGGCCCGCGGCGGTGCAGGGCGCCCGGGGCCTGAGCAGGCGGGCGGCGGAGGACTTCTGCCGCGAGCTGGCCAACCTGCTGGCGGCGGGCATCGCGATGAGCCGGGCCCTGGCGATCCTCGTCCGCCAGGCCCGCCCGGCCCACGTGGCCACGCTACAGGCCATCCACGACGAGGTCGCCGGCGGGGAGAGCCTCGCGACCGCCCTGCGCCACGCGGGGGGCAGCTTCTCGGCCGTGCAGACCGCCATGGTGCAGGCCGGCGAGACGGGCGGCTTTCTCGACGTGGTGCTGGCCCAGATCGCCGAGTTCCAGAGCCGCGAGCGCGACCTGCGGGGACGGATCCGCTCGGCCCTGGCCTACCCGGCGGTGCTGGCGACGGTGGCGGCCGGCGTGCTTGTGTTCCTGCTGACCTACTTCATCCCGAAGTTCTCGACCATGTTCGCCGAGTTGGGCGGCCAGCTGCCCGCCCTGACCCAGGCCGTGGTGGCCGTCAGCCAAATGGTGATCCGCCACGGGCCGGTGCTGGCGGTGCTGGCGGTGGCCGGGGCGATGGTGTTCCGTCACCAGATGCGTCGGCCGGCCATGCGCGGCCGTGCGCAGCAGGCGCTGTTGGCGTGTCCGGGCGTGGGGACGGTGGCGGCCCGGCTGGCGCTGGTGCGGTTCACGCGGATGCTGGGCACGCTGCTCGGCGCGGGCGTGGGGCTGGTGGCGTCGCTACGGGTGGCCCGCGAGGCGCTGGGCAACCCGGTGCTGGCCGATGCGGTCGGCCGGGGCATCGACGACGTCGTCGGCGGGCGGAGCCTCTCGGGCAGCCTGCAGGCGTGCCCGCAGCTGTTCCCGCCGTCGGTCATCGCCACGCTGGCCGTCGCCGAGGAGGCCGGCCGACTCGACCAGGAGCTGCTCCGCCTGGCCGACGTGTACGACAAGGAGCTCGACCGCCAGCTCCGCCTGCTGGTCTCGCTGGCCGAGCCGCTGCTGCTGTTCCTGATGGCCGGCCTGGTCGGCACGGTCGTGATCGGCATGCTGCTGCCGATCTTCTCGCTGCAGGACCTGATCCGATGACTTACCACGCGCACACGGGAGGTCGTATGACGCTGCTCAATGCAAGCCCCGCCGCCGCTGGGCGGAGGCGGGCCGGTTTCTCGCTGATCGAGCTGCTGCTGGTGCTGGTGATCCTGGCGACGCTGGCGGCCGTCGTAGTGCCCAAGTTCGCCGGGCGCTCGCAGGAGGCCCGCATCACGGCCGCCCAGGTGGACATCTCGCACCTCGAGACCGCCCTGGATGCCTTCGAGGTCGACTGTGGGCGCTACCCCACCGAGCAGGAGGGCCTGGAGGCCCTGTGGCAGGCCCCCGCCGACGTCACCGGCTGGCGGCGCGAGTACGTCAAGCCCAACAGCGGCAAGGACCCCTGGGGGCACCCCTACGTCTACCGCTACCCTGGCCGGCAGAACACCGGCAGCTACGACCTGTACTCCTTCGGACCTAACGGGCAGGAAGGCGATGCCGACGACATCGGCAACTGGGCGACAGAGTAGCCCCCCGGTCGGCTGTCGGGGCCTGACGCTGATCGAGCTGATCCTCGTGATGGCCCTGGCGCTGATGGTGATGGCCCTGGCGGCACCGCGGCTGGACGCCTTCAGCCGGCGCAGCGTCCTGCGCAGCCAGGCCGACGCGGTGCTGGCGATGCTGCGGGCTGCCCGGGACCGCTCGGCCGCCGAGGGCAACGCCTACCGCCTCGCCGTCGATGGCCGGGCCGGGCAATGCACGCTGCTGTGGTGGCAGGAGGGCGTTCTGGTGCCCGTCGATCGGCCCGGCCCGCCGCCGCTGGAGTTGCCCGCGGGTGTGCGGATCGAGCTGACGCGCCTGGACGGACAGGTCGGCGAGGCGTGGATCGACGTACAGCCCACCGGGGCCGTCACCCCCGCCCGCATCACGCTGCGGGACGGGCGGGGCCACGTGATGGTCCTCGTGGCCCGCACGCCGCTGGAGCCCTTCCGCGTCCGCGAGGCGGACGGGGAGGACCCGCCATGACCCGCCGGCGGCCGATGCGATCGGGCGTGACGCTGATCGAGACGCTGGCGGCCCTGGCCGTGCTGGCGGCTGTGGCGCCCGTGCTGGGCCGGGCGTGGCTGGTGTCGATGGACGCCGCCGGCCAGTCGCGCGACCAGTTGCGGGCGGCCTCGCTGGCGGCCAATCGGCTGAGCGAGCTGGTCGTCGAGGGCGAGTCGCTGACGGTGAGGCAGAACGGCAAGTTCGAGGACGCACCGGGCTACGAATGGCAGGCCGAGCTGGCGGCCTGGCCCGAAAACCCCCGGCTGAGCCAGCTGGACGTCACGGTCTCGTGGGAGCGTCGCGGCCAGTCGTACACGATGCACATGAGCACGCTGGTGGCGACCGGCGAGTAGGACACGATGACAGGCAAGGCCTTCACACTCCTGGAGCTGCTACTGGCGATGGCGCTGGCCGCCCTGGTGGCCGCGGCCACGCTGGCGATGATGCGCTCGGGCTTCCTGGCCCGGCAGGTGGTGACCGACGCCGCCCGCGGGCCCTGGACACTCTCGCTGGCGGCCGAGAGCATCGCCGGCCCGCTTCGCTCGGCCCTGGAGCCGCGCGGTGTACTGGCCGGGCCGTTCATCGGCACCGACGGCGGCGGCACCGAGAGCGACACGCTGCGCTTCCACGCCGTCCAGGACAATGCGGGCAGCGGCTGGGGCGACGTGGTGGCCCTGGAGTTCGCCGTGGAGACGGCCGCCGACGGCTCGGGCCGGCTGGTGCGGCGGTGCTGGCGGAACCTGCTGGCCTCGCGGGCGGAAGAGCCGCCCACCGAGGTGCTCTGCCGCGACGTGCGGTCGCTGGAGCTGCGCTACTTCGACGGCGAGCAGTGGCTCGACGGCTGGGATTCGACCCTCCAGGACAACCAGCGGCCCCAGGCCGGCGAGGTGGTGCTGG
>JAWLCG010000316.1:0-6083 GCA_041687295.1 Phycisphaerae bacterium
GGGCGACCCCCCTTCGCGCGCGCCGGGGGTCGTCGGGATGGGGGGACGCCGCCCTTGGGGCTCTGTCCCAGCCTGCGGACTGGGCCGTGGAACGGAGCGCGCGCCCCGATGCCCACGGATGGCAATCCGTGGGCTTGGGCCGGAGCGTTCTGCGGTTTCGCAGGCGCGGCCGGCGGGCGGGTCTACCGGGTCTGGAACAGCTCGACCAGTTCGCCCTCGGGGCCCTTGAAGAAGGCGATGCGGACGGGGTAGGGGGGGCTCGAGGGGATCTCGAGGTCCTTGGTCTCCATCGTCACGGTCATGCCGGCCTGGCGGACGCGTTCGATGACGGTCTTGACGTCGGCGCAGTTGAAGGCCAGGTGCATGAACGCGCCCTCGGGCTTGGGCTCGCCGCTGCCGCCGGCGAAGATCTCGAGGCAGCTGCCGTCGCCGCTGTCGAGCATGACGGCCCGGCTGTCGTCCTGGCCCCACTGTTTGAAGGGCGTCATGCCCAGCACGTCGCGGTAGAACTGCACGGTCTTGTCGAAGTCTTTGACCTTCATGGCGATGTGGTGGAAGCCGCCACCGCCGAGCACCTTGTTGTTGCCCACGGAAATCTCCTGCTGCCTCGGGGCCGCCGGGCCCGGGCCGAACGTCGGCCAGGCCGGTCGGGCCGGTGGCTGGTCACCATACCGCCGCGGGGGTTGGCCTGCAACTCTCAGGCGGACGGGTCGGGCGCCCGCAGCACGCCGAGGGCCTGGCCGATGCGCCGGCCCAGGGCGCGGGCGTCGGCGAGGGCGTCGGGCTGGTCCTCCAGGCGGTGGATGCCGACCGAGTCGACCGTGGCGTCGGGGCCGAAGAGCATCTTCAGGCCGCTGACCTCGCACGTGTCGCCGAAGCCGCACTTCACGCACGGCACGTTGCCCTGCACCTTGACGGCCCCGAGGAACTCCATACCCTCCTCCATCATGTAGAAGGTGATGGCGTTGACGCCCATGTCGCCGGCGGGCGGCAGGGTCTCGCAGCCGGCGGGGATGGCCGAGGTGACGATCGCGCCGCCGGGCTTGCCTCGCATCAGGCCACGGTTGTGCCGCAGCGGGTAGAGCCGCTCGAGGAAGGCCTTGGTCCGCCCGTCGAGGCTGGAGTAAGGCGTGAAGCCGGCCACGATGAGCGCATCGGCGGCGCGGGCCTTCTCGGCCAGGGCGACGCCGTCGTCGTCGATCACGCAGCGGTTGGTCCGCACGCAGCCCAGGCACGCGCGGCAGGGCTCGACGGCGTGGTTGGCCAGGCGGACGAACTCGCTGGCACAGCCGGTGGCCTCCAGGGCGGCCCGCAGGGCGCGGTCGGTGTTGCTCTGTGCCAGCGGCGAGCCGGACACGCCCAGCACGCGACGCGGGGCAGGGGAACTCTGAGTCATACGACGGCCTCCGGGTTGAGGGGGACTCCAACCGAACCGGACCGGCACACGGGGGGAGCGTGGCTCCGGCTCCGAGGTGCCGGCCCGTGCAGAACGCCATCTACTCTATCCCGCCGACGGGGGGCTGAACAATGGCGCATCCATGAAACACGGCCCTTCTCCCATACAGTTGAAACAAAGGAATGGGGTCTGCCCCCAAACCCCCGGGATTTATCGCTTTAGGGCCCCAGCATGAGCGGGTATCCTGTGGGAGTCCTGACGGAGGATCGGGCAACGCTGGCGCTGGGAAGCGATCCGGGCGCCGTCGGGATGGCCGTACAGCACGGGCGACACCTCCAGGAGGTGCCGCCTGTTATGTTCTGCTGGTGGCCTCAAAGCGACAAATCCCGGCCTCTGGGGCAGAGCCCCAGGGGAGTTTCCTTTCGCCAACTGTTTGGGATGAGAGCCTGAAATACCGGACGGCCGCTTGCCCGCCCGGGCCGGCTGGGGATAATGGCAGCGTGCCCGGCCCATCGGTCGGGCTCTGACGCGATACCACCCTTTGACACCCGGAAAGGTCATGCATGAACATTCAGCGATTCGATAAGGCCACCGCCTCGGGCGGGCACAACAATACCATCCTCGCTTCGGACTTTCTGCCCAAGGGCGTCCGCGCGCCGTTCAAAGGGGCATGGGGATACCTCGAGAACGGCGGCGAGATGGAAGCCCACGCCCATCCCACCATGGAGATCTACGTGGTGATCTCCGGGCAGGGCGAGGTGAGGGTGGGCGATGAGTGGCGGAAGGTCTCGTCCGGCGATGTCATCGAGATCCCCCCCGACGCCATGCACACGATGCGGTGCGGACAGAACGGCCCGCTGCTGTGGGCAGCCCTGTGGTGGCCGGCCCAGTGATACCCGCCGGCGCGGGCCTCGGGGTTAGTATGGGAAAAGTGCGGCAAAAACTGGTGAAGCTGTTGCAGTGCCGGCTGGCGCTGCGTAGGATTATGCAGTTCCACCACGCCAACGTTTTGTACCAGGCGTGGAACCTTCTGGAGACTGCGGCTTTCCCCCCCGCAGTGAATGAAATGTTCGTAGAAAGGACCCGCGTCCGATGACCAAGACCACCCCCAACCTGAAGGACCGCCTGGCCGCTGTGCTGAAGGAAGAGAAGGTTCGCCATGAGCAGCGCCGCAAGGAACTCGAGCAGGATCGCGAGCGGCTGAAGTACCAACTCTCGCAGGTCGAGATGCAGCTGCTGCAGCTGGACCGCGAGTTCCAGCAGCAGATCAACCAGTCGCTCAAGGAGGCCGGCGTGGAAATCGAGGCCCCCGCCGCCAAGGCTGCCAAGCCCAAGGGCAGCCCCCGCCAGCGCCGCCAGCGCGGCACGAACCGCGACTGGATCCTCGACCAGGTCAAGGAGACGCCCCTGTCGCGCGGCGAGCTGATGGACCGCGCCGAGAAGGCTGGCCTCAAGGGCAGCAGCATCTCGCACACGCTCTACGCCCTGGCCAAGAGCGGCCACCTCGAGGCCGTCAAGAGCGGCTCGCAGACCGCCTACCGCCCCAAGGCCCGCGGGTAGCAGCCCGTTGGGAAACGGGCTGCTGGAGCAGTTGAGCAGGAGAGCAGGAGAGCAGGAGAGAGAGCAGGAGAGCAGAACAAGCCTGGGAAGTGGCACCGCGCATCCGCACGTCCGATGCGCTGGTCGCGCAGGCGAGTGCTCCCTGTGAGCGCAGACACGGCGGGCGACGTCGCACCCGCGGCGCCGCCCGCCGGTCCTGCGCAGCCGACGTCGGGCCTACGCGTGCTCCAGCAGTTCGGTCGGATGGGCGATCAGGGCCTGGGCGCCGGCGCCTTGGAGTTCCTCCCGCGGCCGAAAGCCCCACAGGGCCCCGACGGCGAACATGCCGGCCCCGCGGGCGGTCTTCATGTCGGTGGCCGTGTCGCCGAGGTAGAGGAACCGCCCCGGCGCCAGGCCCATCTGCTCGGCGAGGGCCAGGGCCGACGACGGGTCGGGCTTGAGCGGCACGTCGGGCAGGGCGCCGCGGACGATCTCGAAAGCGACGTCCGGAAAGTAGTGTGCCACCATCTCCCGCGTGAAGTCGTCGGGCTTGTTCGACAGCACCGCCAGGCGCAGCCCGCGCTGGCCCAGCCCCGCCAGCATGTCCGCGATGCCGTCGTAGGGCCTCGTCTTGCACGCCCAGCCGGCCGCGTAGCGCTGGCGGTATCGCGGCGTGATGCGCGCGATGAGGGCCTCGTCGTCGCGCCGCTCCTCCGGCAGGGCGCGGACGATGTAGTTCCGCACGCCGTCGCCGACGCAGAACTTGTGCTCATCCAGCGAAGGCGTCGGCAGGCCCAGCTCCGCCAGCACGCCGTTCATCGCGTCGGCGAGGTCCTCGATCGTATCCAGCAGCGTGCCGTCCAGGTCGAACAGCACGGCGTTGTGGCGGGCGTCATTCATTGGCGGTGTCTCCATGGGGCGCCGGGAGGCGCGAAAAAGGGCGGGCCCGCCTGCATGCGGCGGACCCGCCCATTATTCTCCAACGGCGGCGTCGTGACAAGCACCGGCGCGAGCCGCGGCCGTAGCTCTGGCCGAAGGTCTTAATCCAGGCTCATGCCCATGAGGAACTCGGCGTTGGTCTTGACCTTGGCGAGCTTGGCGCTGAGCAGTTCCATGGCCTCGACGGGGTTCATGTCGCTGAGGACCTTCCGCAGACGGTAGGTGAGCTTGAGCTCGGTCGGGTCGAGCAGGAGCTCTTCCTTGCGGGTGCCGCTGCGGTCGATGCCGATGGCGGGCCAGACGCGGCGGTCGACCAGTCGGCGGTCCAGGGCCAGCTCGCTGTTGCCGGTGCCCTTGAACTCCTCGAAGATGACCTCGTCCATTCGGCTGCCGGTGTCGACCAGGGCGGTGCCGATGATCGTCAGGCTGCCGCCCTCCTCGACGTTGCGGGCTGAGCCGAAGAAGCGCTTGGGCTTCTGCAGGGCGTTGGCGTCGACGCCGCCGGTGAGGATCTTGCCCGAGTGGGGCACCTCGGTGTTGTACGCGCGGGCCAGGCGGGTGATCGAGTCCAGCAGGATCACCACGTCGTGGCCGTACTCGACCATGCGTTTGGCCTTTTCGATGACCATCTCGGCCAGCTGGACGTGCCGGCTGGCGGGCTCGTCGAAGGTGGAGCTGACGACCTCGGCCTTGGTCGAGCGCTTCATCTCGGTCACTTCCTCGGGGCGCTCGTCGATCAGCAGGATGATGACGAAGGCCTCGGGGTGGTTGTAGTGGATCGAGTTGGCGATCTTCTGCAGCAGGACGGTCTTGCCGGTCCTCGGCGGGGCGACGATGAGCATGCGCTGGCCGAAGCCGATCGGCGTGACCAGGTTGACCACGCGCATGTTGATCTCGTCGGGCGTGGTCTCCAGGAAGATCCGCCGGTCGGGGTGCAGGGCGGTGAGGTCCTCGAAGTTGACCTTGTCGGTCAGCTGGTCGGGGGCCTTGAAGTTGATCGCCTCGACCCGCAGCAGGGCGAAGTAGCGCTCGGACTCCTTGGGCGGGCGGATCTGCCCGGCGACGATGCAGCCATTGCGCAGGCCGAAGCGGCGGATCTGGCTGGGCGAGACGTAGATGTCGTCGGGGCAGGGGATGTAGTTGTAGTCGGGGCTGCGGAGGAAGCCGAAGCCGTCGGGCAGGATCTCCAGCACGCCCTCGCCGTACATCAGGCCGTTCTTGTTGATCCGCTCTTTGAGGATCTTGAAGATCAGGTCCTGCTTCTTCAGGCCGGTGTAATCGGCGAGTTCCTCGGCCTTGGCGATCTCGTGCAGCTCGGCGACGTTCATCTTCTGCAGATCGGTGATGTGCAGCTCGCCGCGCTTGACCTGTTCGTACTTGGCCTGGGTATCGTCGTCGTAGTCCTCGAACTCGTCCTGGACGGCCGTGGGCGCCGGGGCGGGGGTCGGCTCGGCCTGGGCCTTGACGGCCTCGGGCTGGGCCTCGGGCTCGCTGGGCTGGGGCTCGTTGGCCTCGGAGGCCGGCACCGCATCCGGGGCGGCCTCGTCCTGGACGGGGGTCTCGGGGGCTTCCACCTCGTGGAGGACTTCCTCGTCCTTCTTCTTGCGGGTGGTTCGCTTGGTTGTCGTCTTAGCCATGGTTCCTTTAGGCTCCCTGTTGCTCTCTGTGGGATGGCGCCGAGTGGCCGGGGCCCGGGCAGGGCAGCCGGCGTGCCTGGAAAACTTGCAGGGGCACTCGACGGTGTGTGTGTTCTGGTTGACTCCGGTTGGGTTCCAGCCTTGCGGCGTCCCCGTCGCCGCGACCGCCCGGGGGGGTACCGGTCAGCCCCTGCAGGGGCCATGGCGACCGGGGATCCGAGTGGGGCGGTCCGCCTTACCGCCGTGGTTCCTGGACGAGGTCGGATGGACCGTCCTCGCGGAGGACAACATGGTGGTAAAGCTGACAGACCTGGCTTTGCAGGCGAGACAGGCTGGAGTTGTTCTCCACAATATAATGGGCCTGTCGGCGCTTGCTGTCCAGTGGAATTTGCGCATTTTCTCGCCGCTGCAGCTCGTCGGCCGACCAGCCGGGCCGGCCCGCCACCCGGGCCAGGCGCTGCTCGAGGGGCGCCTCGACGAAGACCAGCACGTCGCACAGCGTGTGCCAGTCGGTCTCCATCAGCAGGGCGGCATCGAGCACGGCCGCGGGGGTTTGGGCGTCGGCCCGGAAG